>JAFCUE010000026.1:0-64062 GCA_051990185.1 Flavobacterium sp. DT2-2
CAGAACCCAAATTAGAATTCAGTTCTGACTTATTTTCAGCATAATTTTTTAAAAACAACCTGTTTATAAGCTATACAGATTGATATTTGAGGTTTTGTTAAAACTTTCGGATAGCAATGTTAAAGAATAAATAATTTTTTCTCCCATTTACCTATAATTTGAATTTTGGTTAATTACAATATTTTTTTATCATTTCGTAGGATTTTGGATAACCTAATTCTCCAGATTTACTCAAGTCTAAACAGCCACTTTCTTTTTGTTTTGAATCAATTTTTGCTAGTTCCCTATTATAATAAATTACGGCCTCAGTAGGATTTGATGCGATTACTTTTGTATAATCTAATATGGCACCTTGATAGTCTTTTAATTCATGCTTTGTAAATGCTCTCCAACTGTACGCAGCCAAATAATTTGGATTGAGTTTAATCGTTTTGTTAAAATCTAATAATGCCCCACGATAGTCTTCTAATTTAAATTTCGCAACTCCCCTTCTAAAATAAATATATTTATCATTAGGGTTAATCGCTATTGCTTTTGTGTAATCTAATATTGCACTTTGATAATCCTGTAATTCAAATTTTGTATCACCTCTATTTGTATAGGAAAATGCATAATTAGGGTCTAATTCTACTGCTTTGGTGTAATCTGCTAGCGCTTCCTTAAAGTTTTTTAATTCAAACATCATATCCCCTCTGTATTTGTAGTTTATTGAATTGTTAGGGTCGAGTTCAATTGCTTTAGTATAGTCCAGCATTGCTCCTTCAAAATCTTTTAATTCATATTTTTTATTACCTTCTTCAATGTGGATCCTACCTGCTTGTGTGTGACCGATTAAAATTGTAAAAAAAGCAATAATTAAAAATAATATTTTTTTCATAATGTTGATTTTTTACCTCTCTATTTAGTTTTCGAGTAACCTATTTTTATTTAATTATCAATTTGTATATCATAGGTTTTTCCGTCTTCTCCATCGACATTTGCATTTCCATCTTCATCAATATCAGCAGCTGAAATATGATCCTCATCTAAATATCCGTCATTAGGAAAGTTTATTTGGACTACTTGGCAATCTTCTACATCTACATCTAAGGTGTAAGTAGCTGAATATCCCGTTTCAGAATTGTTGTACTCTACGGATGCTGAATAAGTTCCGTCATCTAAACTGCAACCTGATGATAATATGTTTGGTTCAATAGCCGTTTGATCATCAATATTTGCTACAGAAACAGTTTCAATGTCATCATATTCATCATGTGTAGTAATCGAAGAATTTGGACTATCAATATCTTCACTTTCGCTTTTAGTTTTTGATGAACAAGAAAATATAAGTAAACTTAAAATCAATATAATTGGCAATTTTAATTTCATAATACTGTGATTTAAATTAGTAAGAACTCAAATGTAATCCATTAAAAATCATCCGCTTTGAGGTTTTCCGTAACGGACGTGAATATTAAAATAATTGTCACTCATTAAAAAACTCATATAACAAATTATTTATAGCTGTTCGCAGCGTTTTTGCAATGGTGCCGTCAGTTTTCACGATGCGGCTTTTGTCAATACTTTTAATATGATCAAAACACAATTCGCCTTCAATGTTTTTGTGATTTGTCAGTATTCTAAACGGGTATCCTTTGGGTTTTGAGGTAAACGGGACTACAACAACAGTGTTCATATATGTATTGACACTATTGGGAGAAACCACTAAACACGGCCTTATTTTTGATATTTCGCTCCCTTTGGTTGGGTTTAAATCGACCAATACAATATCCCACTTTTTACAAATCATCAATGCCATCTATGAGGGTTGTATCAAAATCGTTAAAATCGTCTTCGGGTTCTATTTTCATTTTAGCGAGAATGCTTGCCCATTCGCTTCGCGGTGGTGTGGTTGTTTTTATGGGCTTAATAATCAAAGTGTTGTCTGTTAGTTCTAAGACGACCTCTTTGGTGCCCAAGGCATTTAGGAAGTCTTTAGGAATTCTAATTCCATTAGAATTGCCTATTTTTATTATTTGTGTTTGGCGGACTTTTATCATCCAACAAATGTAATTACTTTTGTGGTTACTTTTTAGGTTTTTTGTTTTTTTAACATGTCATTTTAAAGGAGTTTATAGAGTTTAGTTCATCACAATGAATTGCTGATAATCAAAGCACTTTTGTTCTCAATTTGCTCTTTTTTGCCTTTCAAAATCATTTGTGCCAGTAACTTTCCCATGACTTCAAAATTGGTTGTAATTGTTATTGCCTGTAATTGTTGTTTTGCCGGGAATTGCGGCTTTTGTATTGTATCAGAACGGACATTTTGGAACCGAAATTTTACAGGACGGTACTGTAAATCCTGATCGTGCATATCCCGTTTTGCAAACTTGAGTCCGGTGAGTTTAAAAGGACTTTTATTTGCTGCTTTGACTGCCGCTATTGTAGCGTCATTGGCTGGAAAAGCGAATAGTATTGCTACTATTTTTACGTTGGATATTTACAAAACAAAACTGGACGTTGATGCCGATGAAAAAAAATTAGTTAATGTGGGCAAAACAGTAATCGTAGTGGCGATGTTGATTGCAGTTGTGGTGGCACCTTTTCTAGGAATTGATAAAAAAGGAGGATTTCAATACATTCAGGAATATACGGGATTTGTAAGTCCGGGAGTTTTCGCCATGTTTATTTTAGGCTTCTTTTGGAAAAAAACAACTTCTAATGCGGCTTTGTTTGCAACAATTGATGTATTTATGCTGTCTATTCTTTTCAAATTCATTCCAGCTTTTGTAGACTTGTCGTTCCTTCATTCAACTGGTTTTTCAGTGCCAAATGCTAATGGTGTTTACGAAATTCCTTTTATTGACCGAATGGGATTTGTATTCTTAATTTGCGTTATCGGAATGTACAGCATCATTATGTATGAAACAGCGCGAGGTATTAAAACAAATGTTCTTGAAATTGACAGTGCCATGATTAAAATGTCATCAGGTTTTACGATAGTACTTTCGCTTATTGCTGCTTTTTATACTATCTTTTGGTAGAAATTGCCTAAATTCTTAAAAGCGATGGTTTCAATTGTATTGAATTCATCGCTTTTTTAATGGATAGTAAGATTGAAAGAGAATTGCTTTAAATAATATAGATTCCTATCAAGGTTGGTTTTATGCCAAACATATTGTTTTTTGGAAGCAGTAATCTTCTAAAGTGTAGTTTCAACAAAAAATATAAGGCAAAAAAAAGCTTTCGAATGATCGAAAGCTTTTTGAATTTGAATGAGAATTTTTAATCTCTAGTTACTAATGCGTCTTGTTTCCATGTTTTAACAGAAGCGATTTTACTGTTAGAATAGTCTACTTCGTTTAGGTTTTTACCATTCCAGAACAACCATTTTCCAGTCTTCACACCGTTGTCATAAGTAGCAACGGATGATTTATTTCCATTTTCATCATATGAAATCCAAGTTCCGTCAAGTTTTCCATTTTTAAAGAAGCCTTCTTGCTGTACTTTCCCATTTTCAAAATAGTATGTTGTTTTAACTAATTGACCTACGGCTTCTAATTTGGGATTGTTTTCTTGAGCAAAAATTGTTCCTGTGAAAAGTATTGCGATTAAAAAAATATATTGTTTCATGATGTTTGAGTTTTTAAATTCATATTACCTTAACAAATATATAAAGTATTTTACAATAAAAAAACTTTTAGTTAACAATTTGGTAACATTGAACTAAAATTTAACATTGGAAACTAAATTTGCCTTTGAGAGGATTGCTAAATTTTGCTTTTTGGCAATTCATTATTCATAATTAGTCCTAAATTTGCACCCGCTCCCTAAGGGCAAAATAAATTAAAATCTAGAACATGTATAGAAGTCATAACTGTGGCGAGTTGAACGCCTCACATATTAATACAGAAGTTACTCTTGCTGGCTGGGTGCAGAAATCCCGTGACAAAGGTTTCATGAATTGGGTTGATTTACGCGACCGTTATGGAATTACCCAACTTATTTTTGATGAAGGTCGATCTAATCAAGACGTTTTTGAATTAGCAAAAACCTTAGGTCGTGAATTTGTTATACAAGTAAAAGGAACTGTGATTGAGCGTGAAGCTAAAAACAAAAATATACCCACAGGTGATATCGAAATTTTAGTTACCCAATTGACCATTTTAAATGCATCGCTCACGCCACCTTTTACAATTGAGGATGAGACCGATGGTGGTGAAGATATCCGAATGAAATACCGCTACTTAGATATTCGTAGAAATCCAGTGAAAAATAACTTGCTGTTTCGTCACAAAGTAGCCATGGAAGTTAGAAAATACCTTTCTGATTTGGATTTTTGTGAAGTAGAGACACCTTATTTAATTAAATCTACTCCTGAAGGAGCCAGAGATTTTGTTGTTCCTTCTCGAATGAATGAAGGACAGTTTTATGCCTTGCCACAATCACCGCAAACTTTTAAGCAATTGTTAATGGTGGGTGGAATGGATAAATATTTCCAAATAGTAAAATGTTTCCGCGACGAAGATTTACGTGCAGACAGACAACCAGAATTTACACAAATCGATTGCGAAATGGCGTTTGTGGAACAAGAAGATATTTTGAATGTTTTTGAAGGATTGACAAGACATTTATTAAAAGAAATAAAAGGCATCGAAGTAGATAAATTCCCAAGAATTACCTTTGAATACGCCATGAAAACATACGGAAATGATAAGCCAGATATCCGTTTCGGAATGGAATTTGGTGAGTTGAATGAAGTAGCGCAACACAAAGAATTCCCAGTTTTCAATGCTGCAGAATTAGTGGTTGGTATTGCTGCGCTTGGCGTTGGTAATTATACCCGGAAGGAAATAGATGCTTTAATTGACTGGGTGAAGCGTCCTCAAGTGGGCGCATCGGGAATGGTTTATGTCAAATGTAATGAAGACGGAACGTATAAATCATCAGTAGATAAATTCTACGATCAGGATGATTTAGAACAATGGGCAAAAATTACTGGGGCAAAGGCCGGCGATATGATTTTTGTTTTATCTGGGCCATCTAATAAAACCAGAGCGCAATTAAGTGCTTTGCGTATGGAGTTAGCTACTCGATTAGGTTTGAGAAATCCAGCCGAGTTTGCACCGCTGTGGGTTGTTGACTTCCCATTATTAGAATTAGACGAAGAAAGCGGAAGGTGGCATGCCATGCACCATCCTTTTACTTCACCAAAACCTGAAGACATGACTTTATTGGCAACAGATCCGGGTAAAGTTCGCGCTAATGCATACGATATGGTTTTGAATGGAAATGAAATTGGCGGTGGATCGATTCGTATTCATGATAAAGCGACACAACAATTAATGTTCAAATATTTAGGTTTTACAGAGGAAGAAGCTAAGGCGCAGTTCGGATTCTTGATGGATGCATTCCAGTTTGGAGCGCCCCCCCACGGAGGTTTGGCTTTTGGTTTAGACAGATTAGTAGCTATTTTAGGAGGTCAAGAAACAATAAGGGACTTTATTGCATTTCCAAAGAATAACTCAGGAAGGGATGTTATGATTGATGCGCCATCTATAATTGATGATGCTCAGTTAAAGGAGCTACATATTAGATTGGCTTAATCAGTATCAGCGTCTTATTTAGGTTAGTTTAGTAAAAAAAAAGTGGTGGATATTAGTAGAAAACGTTGAATATCAATATTTTTACAAAATAAAAACAGAAGAATGTCTTTCGTATTGTAATATATATTACATTTGCTACATTATAAATTATTATTACAATTACAATGCGTACAGGTACAGTTAAATTTTTCAATGAGTCTAAAGGTTACGGATTCATTACAGACGAAGAAACAGGAAAAGACATTTTTGTTCATGCATCAGGAATCAACGCGGAAGAATTGCGCGAAGGTGATAGAGTAAGTTATGAAGAAGAAGAAGGAAGAAAAGGAAAAGTTGCTGCGAAAGTAGCAGTTATCTAAGCATAAAAATTAATTTTTTTTGCCTACGAATGTTTAAGAAAACGTTCCGATTTTTTCGGAGCGTTTTTTTTTGTTACAATTTTTCAGTATCGTAGAAAATCAACTGTAATTTTAAAAATCTGAAAATGATTCAATGTTAAACATGTCTTAATACAATACTCTTGTCTTATTTATAATTAATAAAAATTGTAAATTTACAACGATGTAGTTTAGATGTATTTTTAAGTTTTAATTGCTATTTAATAATTTGAAAGGTATCTTTGTCGCTTATTCTCATTCAAAAATCCGTATTATGCAATCCGATCAATTAAATTATATTCCTATATTAATGCAGTTTATTCTAGCTGTAGGATTTGTTGTAGGAACAATATTCGTTTCTGGAAAATTAGGTCCAAAAAGATCTTCTGAAATCAAAGATAAGAACTTCGAATGTGGCATCGAATCCGTTGGTAACGCAAGGATTCCATTTTCAGTAAAGTATTTTGTAGTTGCCATATTATTCGTTTTGTTTGACGTTGAGGTAATTTTCTTGTATCCATGGGCTGTTAATTTCAAAGAGCTGGGAATGGAAGGAATGGTTAAAATGGTAATTTTTATGCTTTTGCTTCTGGTGGGGTTTTTCTACATCATCAAAAAGAAAGCGTTAGAGTGGGAATAAAGATTTATTTTAAATGTTGAGTTATAAATTTTAAATGATGTCATTGTAATTTATAATTCAAATTTTATGATTCTAAATAATAAAAAATGAGTGATTCAAATATAAATATGGTTGCCCCTCCGGAAGGTGTTGTTGGTGAAGGTTTCTTCGCTACAAAACTGAATGATGTTGTAGGATTGGCTCGTGCAAATTCGTTGTGGCCTTTGCCTTTTGCAACTTCTTGTTGTGGGATTGAATTTATGGCAACGATGGCTTCGCATTATGATTTAGCTCGATTTGGCTCGGAGCGAGTGAGTTTTTCTCCTCGTCAAGCGGATATGTTAATGGTTATGGGAACAATATCTAAGAAAATGGCGCCTATTTTACGTCAGGTTTATGAGCAAATGTCAGAACCTCGTTGGGTTATTGCTGTAGGTGCTTGTGCTTGCTCTGGCGGAATTTTTGACACCTATTCTGTTTTGCAAGGAATCGATAAAGTAATTCCGGTTGATGTATATGTTCCTGGTTGTCCGCCAAGACCAGAGCAAATTGTTGATGGTGTTATGAAATTGCAGGAATTAGTAAGAAATGAATCGGTGCGAAGAAGAAGTTCTCCGGAGTACCAAGAATTATTGGCTTCATATAATATCAAATAAATAATGGCGCTAGAAACAATACAAATCCAAGAAAAATTAGTCGAAACATTTGATTCGGAAGTTTTTGAATTTAAACAGGAAAAAGATATATTTTCATTTGAAGTCGCTGCTGATAAAATTACGGCGGTAATTCTTTTTTTGAAAAATGACCCAACATTACGTTTTCATTTTTTAACTGATTTATGTGGGATTCACTATCCTGACAATGATGTTGATCATCAATTTGCAGTGGTGTATCATTTGCACAATTGGTACGAAAACAAAAGGATTAAAATAAAAGCATTTATCAACGGTGAAAACCCTGAAATAAAAACGATATCAAACATTTTCTTGAGTTCGAACTGGATGGAAAGAGAAACATTTGATTTTTATGGAATAAACTTCATAGGTCATCCACAGTTAAAACGTATTTTGAATATGGATGAAATGATTTCTTTTCCAATGCGAAAAGAATTTCCAATGGAAGATAGCGGAAGAACGGATAAAGATGACCGTTTCTTTGGACGAACAACCGACAATTATTAAAAATACTTATTATTATAATTTTTCACATTAAATAAATGTCAGAACTATTATTACCACCAGAGCATCGGTATGCTAAAAGAATTGCAGCCCAATTAAATGAAGATGGAAGCGAACTTTCAATTCTGAATTTAGGACCTACTCACCCGGCAACACACGGTATTTTTCAAAATATTTTGTTGATGGATGGAGAACGAATTCTGGAAGCTGAGCCAACCATTGGTTACATTCACAGAGCTTTCGAAAAAATCGCTGAAAACCGTCCTTTTTACCAAATCACACCTCTTACTGATAGAATGAACTATTGTTCATCGCCTATAAACAATATGGGTTGGTGGATGACATTAGAAAAATTGCTGGATATTGAAGTTCCTAAAAGAGCGCAATATTTAAGAGTTATTGTAATGGAGTTGGCGAGAATCACGGATCATATTATTTGTAATTCAATCCTTGGTGTGGATACCGGAGCGTATACCGGATTTTTATATGTGTTCCAATTTAGAGAAAAAGTCTATGAAATCTATGAAGAAATTTGTGGTGCTCGTTTAACTACTAATATGGGGAGAATTGGTGGTTTTGAAAGAGATTGGTCACCAGAAGCTTTTAGAAAATTAGATGTGTTTTTAGAAGAATTTCCTGCAGCTTGGAAAGAATTTGAAAACTTATTCGAAAGAAATAGAATTTTTATTGATAGAACGGTAAATGTAGGAGCGATAACTGCTGAGCAAGCTATGGCTTACGGTTTTACGGGTCCAAATTTACGTGCTGCCGGAGTTGATTATGATGTGCGTGTATCGCAACCGTATTCTTCGTACGAAGATTTTGACTTTATCATTCCTGTTGGAAAATCAGGTGATACTTACGATCGTTTTTGTGTTCGTAATGCCGAAGTTTGGGAGAGTTTGAGTATCATTCGTCAAGCATTGGCAAAAATGCCGGAAGGGAATGACTTCCACGCTGATGTTCCTGATTATTACCTTCCTCCAAAAGAAGATGTTTACACTAGTATGGAATCGTTGATTTACCATTTCAAAATTGTTATGGGAGAAGTTCCTGTTCCAGTTGCCGAAATATACCATCCTGTTGAAGGTGGAAACGGAGAATTAGGTTTCTACTTAGTTACTGATGGTAGTCGTACTCCTTACAGATTACATTTTCGCAGACCATGTTTTATTTACTATCAAGCGTATCCAGAAATGATAAAAGGCGCATTGCTATCGGATGCAATTGTTATTTTGTCAAGTTTAAATGTTATTGCCGGAGAGTTAGACGCGTAAGTGGATTGAAGATTTTAGATTAACGATTTTAGATTTTAGATTTAAAAGAAAAATGGAAAGAACACAGTACAAACAAGAAATAAATATAACTGAAGAATTGATGTCCCGCATCAACGAATTGGTTAGTTATTATCCTGAAGACAAAAGAAAATCGGCATTGTTGCCTGTTTTGCATGAAGTTCAAGATGCTCATGAAAATTGGTTGAGCTTAGAATTGATGGATAAGGTTGCCGAAATTCTATTGATTAAACCAATTGAGGTTTATGAAGTAGTCTCGTTTTACACGATGTACAACCAGAGACCTATTGGAAAATACATGTTCGAATTTTGTCAAACTTCACCATGCTGTTTAAATGGAGTAGAAGATTTAATGGATTATACCTGTGAAAAATTAGGCGTAAAAGTAGGGGAACCTACATCAGATGGTCTTTTTGAAGTACGAGGTGTAGAATGTTTAGGTGCCTGTGGTTACGCACCAATGATGCAATTAGGCGATTTTTATAAAGAACATTTAAACGAAGAAAAAATCGACCAGTTGATTGCAGATTGCAAAGACAATAAAATAGTTTTACACGATAAATAATATGTCACAAAAAATATTATTAGATAAAATAAACGTTCCGGGAATTAAAACCTATGAAGTTTATCGTCAGAATGGGGGTTACGCTTCTGTTGAAAAAGCATTAAAAACCTTAACGCCTGATGAAGTTGTCGAAGAAGTGAAAACTTCCGGATTACGTGGTCGTGGTGGAGCGGGTTTCCCTGCCGGAATGAAATGGAGTTTTATTGATAAAAAATCAGGAAAACCAAGACATTTAGTTTGTAATGCTGATGAATCAGAACCGGGAACTTTTAAAGACCGTTATTTGATGGAATTTATTCCTCATTTATTGATTGAGGGAATGATTACTTCCAGTTATGCATTGGGTGCAAACCTATCTTATATCTACATCCGTGGGGAATATATGTGGGTTTATAAAATATTAGAAAGAGCCATTAATGAAGCAAAAGCTGCTGGATTTTTGGGTAAAAATATATTAGGTTCAGGCTACGATCTAGAACTTTATGTTCATTGTGGTGCTGGAGCTTATATTTGTGGTGAAGAAACTGCGTTAATTGAATCCTTGGAAGGAAAAAGAGGAAATCCTCGTATCAAGCCACCATTTCCTGCTATTTCAGGACTTTGGTCAAATCCAACGGTTGTGAATAACGTAGAAACGATTGCCGCTGTGCCTTGGATTGTTAATAATTCAGGTGCTGAATATGCTAAAATTGGTATCGGACGTTCTACAGGAACCAAATTAATTTCAGCGTCAGGGCATGTTAAAAACCCGGGTGTTTATGAAATTGAATTGGGTTTAAGTGTTTACGAATTCATGAATTCTGATGAATATTTAGGCGGAATGAGTTCTGACAGACCTTTAAAAGCATTTGTACCGGGCGGAAGTTCTGTTCCCGTTTTACCAGCCCATTTAATTTACAAAACTGCCGCTGGCGAAGATCGTTTAATGTCCTACGAATCGTTAACTGACGGTGGATTTGCAACTGGTTCTATGTTAGGTTCGGGTGGATTTATTGTTTATAATGATACGTCTTGCATTGTTCGTAATACTTGGAATTTCTCTCGTTTTTACCACCATGAAAGTTGTGGGCAATGTTCCCCTTGTCGTGAAGGAACAGGCTGGATGGAAAAAGTACTGCACCGAATAGAAAATGGTCACGGTCGTGAAGAAGATATTGATTTGCTGTTGAGCATTCAAAGTAAAATTGAAGGAAACACTATTTGTCCTTTAGGTGATGCGGCAGCTTGGCCAGTGGCAGCAGCAATTCGTCACTTTAGAGATGAGTTTGAATATCACATTCGTTTCCCGGAAAAAATAAAAAACAGAGACCATTTTGTTGCTGAACCTTTTGAAAAGGTAAGGCATTTGGTTTCTAAAGAAATGATTTAGGATCAACGATTTTTGATTTCAGAATTAAAATACTCCGTAGGAGTTAAATATTGGTAGATAATGAAAGTAACAATAGACGGACAGTCAATAGAAGTAGAACCAGGAACCACAATTCTGCAGGCAGCACGTATGATAGGTGGAGAAGTAGTTCCTCCTGCGATGTGCTATTATTCTAAACTAAAAGGAAGCGGTGGAAAATGCCGTTGTTGTTTAGTGGAAGTTGCAAAAGGAAGTGAAGCGGACCCAAGACCAATGCCAAAATTAATGGCTTCTTGCGTAACCGGTTGTATGGATGGAATGGAAGTGAATAGCAAATCTTCTGAAAGAGTAACCGAAGCCAGAAAATCAGTAACAGAGTTTTTATTGATCAATCACCCTTTGGATTGTCCCGTTTGTGACCAAGCCGGGGAATGTGATTTGCAAAATTTAAGCTTTGAACACGGGAAATCAGAAACGCGTTTTATCGAAGAAAAAAGAACATTTGAACCTGAAAACATTGGCCCAAATATTCAATTGCACATGAACCGTTGTATTCTTTGTTACCGATGTGTAATGGTGGCGGATCAATTAACCGACGATCGGGTACACGGAGTAATGGATAGAGGCGATCATTCGAATATATCGACTTGTATCTCAAAAGCGATTGATAATGAGTTTTCTGGAAATATGATTGACGTATGTCCTGTAGGCGCTTTAACAGATAAAACGTTTCGATTTAAATCTAGAGTTTGGTTCAGCAAGCCTTACAATGCTCACAGAGATTGCCCTACTTGTTCTGGAAAAACTACCGTTTGGATGTTTGGTGACGAAATCCAACGTGTAACGGGAAGAAAAGATGAGTATCATGAAGTAGATGAATTTATTTGTAATGGATGTCGTTTTGATCACAAAGAAATTGCAGATTGGACGATTGAAGGACCGAGAGCATTCGAAAAAGATTCGGTGATCAACCAAAATAAATATAACAGAAAATTACAAAAAGTAGAAATCGCTACCGAAGATCATATCCTTTTAGGTAGAGAAGAAGACCGCAAGAAAATAAGCATGGCCGAAATTCCATTGACAGAAGAAGACATTATTAATCAAAAAAGCTTGGGTAATAATGGATAGTACAATTATCATAGAAAAAAGTGTCATTATTGTTGCAGTTTTTGCTTTGACAATGTTGATGGCAATGTATTCCACTTGGGCTGAACGAAAAGTTGCCGCTTGGCTTCAGGATCGTGTTGGTCCGAATAGAGCCGGTCCTTTTGGATTGTTTCAACCGCTTGCCGATGGTTTAAAATTATTTTCGAAAGAAGAATTTGAGCCTAACACTCCGAACCGATTTTTGTTTTTTGTAGGTCCGGCAATTGCTATGAGTACCGCCTTAATGACGAGTGCCGTAATTCCTTGGGGAGACAGACTGCATTTGTTTGGACGAGATATATTACTGCAGGCCACTGATTTAAATATTGGATTGTTATACTTTTTTGGCGTTGTTTCTGTGGGTGTTTATGGAATTATGATTGGTGGTTGGGCGTCGAACAATAAATTTTCATTGATTGGTGCCGTTCGGGCTGCTTCGCAAATGGTATCGTATGAGATTGCCATGGGATTGTCCATAATTGCATTATTGATGATGACCGGAACGTTGAGTTTAAGAGAGATCTCTGAACAGCAAGCGGGAATGAATTGGAATGTGTTTTACCAACCGTTATCTTTTATTATATTTTTAATTTGTGCTTTTGCAGAATCAAATAGAACTCCTTTTGACTTAGCGGAATGCGAAACAGAACTTATTGGAGGATATCACACCGAATATTCATCGATGAAAATGGGATTCTATTTATTTGCTGAATATGCGAATATGTTTATTTCTTCTACGATTTTAGCAGTTTTATTCTTTGGAGGTTATAATTATCCTGGAATGAGTTGGGTTGTTGAAAATTGGGGAGTAAATATTGCCAATATTTTAGGATTTGCTGCTTTGTTTATCAAATTGTGTGGATTCATATTTTTCTATATGTGGGTTCGTTGGACTATTCCAAGATTCAGATACGATCAATTGATGCATTTGGGTTGGAGGATATTAATTCCATTGGCGATCATTAATATTATCATCACCGGAATTGTGATTTTGAGAGCAGAAATTGCTACTTATTTAGGATTTTAGAATTTAAGATTAGATGGGTTAAGAAAAAACTTAAGGTTCCGCAATTTGCGACACCTTGATAAAATAAAAATACGGATGCAATTTGCGGCCAGTTAAAAAGGATATATAAGGGGTTGCATTTTGCAACCCGTTCAGAAATGGATTAAAAAATTAGTCGATTTTAAATAAGCGATCTTTTATGGATGAGATTATTATACCGAACGAGGTAATAACTAATAAGATTTATTTTATTAGAGGCGCAAAAGTGATGCTAGACAGAGATTTGGCAGAACTTTATAACGTTGAAACCAAAAGAATAAACGAACAAGTTAAAAGAAACGCATCAAGATTTCCTGAGCATTTTATGTTTCAATTAAGCGAAAATGAATTTGAAATCTTGAAGTCGCAAATTGCGACTTCAAATTGGGGAGGAGTTCGAAAATTGCCGCATGCCTTTACAGAACATGGAATATTGCAATTGTCTAATGTTGTAAAAAGTGAAAGAGCCACTCAGATGAGCATTAAAATAATTGAGATATTTGTAAGTTTGCGCGAGTTTATAAACAACAATCTAAGTGTAAAATTAGAAATCGAAGAAATAAAAAAGAAGTTGACGAATCACGATAAAAATATTGAATTGGTTTTTACTTATTTGGATGAATTGATGGAAAAACAAGACAATAAAATAGAAAGGAATAAAATTGGATACAAAAATTAGAATTAAAAAATAAACATTAATAATACCAGAATGCCCTAGCCCTGATAGCAGTGGAAATCCTTTATTGTTTTTTCTTTAAAAAACAATAAAGATTGAAACGAATAGCAGGATTAAGCTTCAAATAAAAATAAAAAATGTCAATAGAAAGTATATCCTTATCGGGAAGAAAAAAGCTGGTCTCTAACAAGGAGATGACTTTTTGGGAAAGAATGTATCTTATTGCGATTGTCAAAGGTTTGATAATTACGATTCAGCATTTGTTTACCAGAAAAGTAACGATTCAATATCCGGAACAAGTTCGTGAAATGAGTCCTGTTTACCGAGGTCAACACCAATTGAAAAGGGATGAGCAAGGTCGTGAAAACTGTACGGCTTGTGGTTTATGCGCATTGTCCTGTCCTGCTGAAGCCATTACAATGAAAGCTGAAGAGCGCAGAGGAGATGAAAAACATTTGTACAGAGAAGAAAAATATGCGTCGATATATGAGATCAATATGTTGCGTTGTATTTTCTGTGGTTTGTGTGAAGAGGCTTGTCCAAAAGACGCTATTTACCTGACTACATCCAAAGTATTGGTTCCTTCCAGCTATGATAGAGAAGATTTTATTTTTGGAAAAGACAAATTGGTCATGCCTTTAGATATCGCAATGAAAAACGCTCAACTTAAAAACGCTAACTAATGTCTACAGTACTTATTATATTTTGTGTATTATCAGCTATAACGTTGTCAACTGCATTTTTGACAATTTTCAGTAAAAATCCAATACACAGTGCTATTTATTTAGTAATTTGTTTCTTTACGATTGCAGGTCATTATCTATTATTGAATGCGCAATTCTTGGCAATGGTTCACATTATTGTTTATTCTGGAGCGATTATGATTTTGTTTTTATTCACCATCATGCTAATGAATTTGAATGAGCAACGGGAGGTTCACAGACCTAGGATTACAAGACTGGGCGCAATTGTTTCTTTCTGTTTGATATGTTTGGTTTTGATAACAATATTTATAAACTCAAAACCCATTGTTGGTGAATACACTTCAACTGGCGAAGATTATCAATCTATAAAAGTATTGGGTAAGATTCTCCTAAATGAATATATGGTTCCTTTTGAATTTGCTTCTATATTGCTTTTGGTTGCTATGATCGGTACTGTTTTATTGTCTAAAAAAGAAAAATTAGAAAAGTAATATGAACAATATTTTAAACCAAATTGGTATTGAAAACTACATATTCCTTAGCGTAATACTTTTTTGTATTGGCGTTTTTGGAGTGTTGTACAGACGAAATGCCATTATCGTATTTATGTCAATCGAAATAATGCTGAATGCAGTGAATCTTTTGTTCGTGGCATTTTCTACTTATCATCAGGATGCCCAAGGACAAGTTTTTGTGTTTTTCTCGATGGCAGTTGCCGCTGCTGAAGTTGCTGTTGGATTGGCAATATTAGTTTCAATATTTAGAAATTTAGGCTCAATTACTATCGATAATCTAAAAAACTTAAAAGGATAAATTTCAATGGATACCAATTTAGCTTTAGTCTTATTATTTGCACCCTTTTTAGGATTTTTAATAAATGTTTTCTTCGGAAAAACTTTAGGGAAATCTATTTCTGGAATTATCGGAACGCTTTCTGTTGCGATTTCTTTTGCTGTTACAATTTATTTTTTCTTACAAATAAACCAAACTAAACAATCGATCAGTATTGATTTATTTGATTGGATTCAAATTAGTAATTTCAAAGTAAGTTTCGGTTTTCTTTTAGACCAACTGTCGCTTTTGTGGTTGCTTTTCGTGACCGGGATTGGCTCTTTGATTCATTTGTATTCGATCAGCTATATGCATGACGATGAGAAAATGCATACCTTCTTTGCGTATTTGAATCTGTTTGTATTTTTTATGATCACATTGGTAATAGGAAGTAATTTATTAGTGATGTTCATTGGTTGGGAAGGCGTTGGTCTTTGTTCGTATCTGTTAATTGGATTTTGGTATAAAAACCAAGAATTTAATGATGCGGCAAAGAAAGCATTTATCATGAACCGCATTGGCGATTTAGGATTATTAGTTGGAATTTTCATTATTGGAAATTTATTTTCTACTTTAGATTATGCTACTTTAAAAACGGCTATTGCCAGTGCAACTGATCTTAATATGTATTGGCTTTCTATTGCTGCTTTTGCTTTATTTATTGGAGCTTGTGGTAAATCGGCTCAAATTCCATTGTATACTTGGTTGCCGGATGCGATGGCAGGTCCAACTCCTGTATCTGCATTGATTCACGCAGCTACGATGGTTACTGCGGGGATTTTTATGATTACAAGATTGAATTTCTTGTTTGATTTGACTCCGGATGTTCAAATGATAATTGCGATAGTTGGAGCTGTTACTGCTTTAGTTGCGGCAACAATTGGATTGGTCCAAAATGATATCAAGAAAGTATTAGCTTATTCTACCGTTTCTCAATTGGGATTAATGTTCTTAGCTTTAGGCTTAGGCGCTTACGAAGTGGCCGTTTTTCATGTAATCACACATGCTTTCTTCAAAGCTTGTTTGTTCTTGGGTTCGGGTTCTGTGATTCACGCATTGCACGGAGAACAAGATATGCGTAAAATGGGCGGTTTAAAAAAAGCGATGCCAATTACCTTTGCAACGATGTTGATTGCTTCTTTAGCAATTTCCGGAGTTCCATTATTTTCAGGTTTTTTCTCGAAAGACGAAATCTTATTAGTGGCTTTTCATACTAACATTCCGTTATGGGTTGTGGCTTCGGTTGCTTCTATCATGACCGCTTTCTATATGTTTAGATTAATGTTTTTAACTTTTTTCCAAGAGTTCAGAGGGACAGCGGAACAAAAGCATCATTTACATGAAAGCCCTTCCTTGATCACTCTTCCTTTAATCGTTTTAGCAATATTGGCAACAATAGGTGGTTTGATTAGTTTGCCAGGGAACAGTTGGTTGAATGAATATTTAACGCCAATTTTACCAAAATTAGCAAACGCAGAACACCATTTAGGAACTACGGAATATATCTTGATGGCTATTGCCGTTGTAGGCGGATTAGTAGGAATTGGTATTGCTTACGCCAAATACATCAAACAAAATGCGTTTCCTAGCGAAGATGCTGCAATTACAGGTTTTTCAAAAGTGCTTTACGATAAATATTATGTAGATGAAATCTATGATGCTATTTTTGTAAAAACGATTAATGTAATGTCACGTTTTTTCAGAGACAATGTTGAAACGACTTTGTCAGCTTTGGTTTTTGGATTCGGAAAAGTAACCAATGAAATAAGTTTTCAAGGAAAGAAAATTCAAAACGGAAGTATCGGGCTTTATCTTCTGGTTTTCGTACTAGGGCTTTGTGCCATTGTTTCTTATTTATTTTTAGCTCAATAATTTTATACTATGAATGTATCTCTAATATTAATTATACTTTTAGTTGGTGCGTTTGCAACTTTTCTTGCAGGCGATAAATTAGCTTCAAAAGTGGCTTTGTTCTTTGGTCTGGCTGCTGCAGGCTGTTCTATTGTATTATTAAATCACTATAATTTAGGTGAAAACATCAGTTTCATCAACCAGTGGGTTGTGCAGCCTAACATTTCTTTTGCTTTGAAAGCGGATGGATTATCAATGACGATGCTTTTACTGACTACAGTTTTGACTCCAATTATTATTTTCTCTTCTTTTGGGAATGACTATAAAAATTCAAAATCATTTTATGCATTAATCTTGTTTATGTCATTTGCAATGGCAGGAACATTCTTGGCATCAGATGGGCTTTTATATTACATTTTTTGGGAATTATCTCTTATTCCTATTTACTTTATCGCATTAATTTGGGGTAATGGAGATGCTGAAGAACGTAAAAAAGCAGTAGTTAAATTCTTTATCTACACATTTGCAGGATCCTTGTTTATGTTAGTGGCATTTGTTTATTTGTATCAAAAAGCGGGAAGCTTGCTAATTGAAGATTTATACAAGTTGAATTTATCAGCAACGGAACAATTATGGATTTTCTTGGCTTTCTTCTTAGCATATGCCATCAAAATCCCATTAATTCCTTTTCATACTTGGCAGGCTAATGTGTATCAAAAAGCGCCAACTGTTGGAACCATGCTGTTATCTGGTATTATGCTAAAAATGGGATTGTATAGTGTCATCCGTTGGCAATTGCCATTAGCGCCGCTTGCTGCTAAAGAATACATGTTTATATTTATTGGTTTAGGAATAGCTGGTGTAATATATGGGTCGATCGTTGCTTTGAGACAAAAGGATTTAAAGAAATTATTAGCGTATTCTTCATTGGCACATGTTGGTTTAATTGCAGCTGGAGCGTATACATTAACATTAGACGGATTGCGTGGAGCTGTTTTACAAATGATCGCTCACGGTTTTGTAGTTGTTGGATTGTTCTTTGTTGCTGAGATTATCTTCAAAAGATATGAAACCAGAGCAATTGCTGAAATGGGTGGTATTCGTTCCCAGACACCAAAATTCACTTCGATGTTTTTAATCTTGGTTTTGGCTTCGATAGCGTTGCCTTCTACTTTTAACTTTGTTGGAGAATTTACCGTTTTATACAGCTTATCTCAAATTAATATTTGGTTTGCGATTTTAGGAGGAACAACCATAATCTTAGGAGCGTATTACATGTTGAAAATGTTTCAACACGCGATGTTGGGCGAAACCAATACAAAAATATTTGCAGATGTAACTTTCGGCGAAGGAACAACTTTAGTAATAATAATTGCCGTTTTATTCTTTTTTGGAATGTATCCAAAACCAATTATAGATTTGATCACACCAAGTCTTCAAGAAATTTTAACTCAAATTAATAGAATTAACTAGTCAAATAAAACAATGAATACATTAATAGCTATAATAGGATTAGGTGTTTTATGCCTTTTATTTGAAATTTTTAATTTAAGAAAAGCCATTGTGCCTATAACAATCATCGGATTGTTGGGTGTTCTTGGCCTAACCATGTCTGAATTTAATTCGACAGAAAGTTACTATAATAACATGATTGTTGTAAGTAAATTTTCAACAACATTTTCTTGTTTGTTTATTGTGCTGACTATTTTCTTAGTCGCTTTAGGACATAATTTTTACGAAAATCATCAGTCAAAAATATCAGATTTTATTGCTATAAAAGTTTTCTTATTAGCGGGATCTGTTGCAATGGTCTCTTTTGGAAACTTGGCGATGTTCTTTTTAGGAATCGAAGTATTATCAATATCACTTTACATTCTTGCGGCAAGTGACCGTATGAACTTAAAAAGTAACGAAGCGGGAATGAAGTATTTTCTTATGGGATCTTTTGCTTCTGGAATTATTTTGTTTGGTATCTGTTTAATTTACGGAGCCATGGGAAGTTTTGATGTTACTGAAATCAGTGAATTATCGCAGTCTGCTGAATTACCAATTTGGTTTCCAATTGGGATTGTATTGGTAACGATTGGGATGTTGTTTAAAATTGCTGCAGTTCCTTTTCATTTTTGGGCACCGGACGTTTATGAAGGTTCTCCTGCTTTGACAACAGCATTAATGAGCACTTTAGCGAAAGTAGTGGCAATTGCGACACTTTATAAATTAGTATCGGTTATGAATGCCGATGTTTCTGAGTCGTTCAAAATGGTAGTTGTGATTATTTCTATGGCTTCGATGACAGTAGGTAATATTATGGCCTTAAGACAAACTAACGTAAAACGTATGTTGGCATTTTCTGGTATTTCTCACGCTGGTTTTATGTTGATGACATTGTTGAGTCTGTCTACTTCAGCTGGAAGTTTATTGTACTACACGGCTGCTTATTCTTTATCTGGAATTGCTGCCTTCTGTGTGATTTTATACGTTTGTAAAAATAGAGATAATGAAGACGTGGTAAATTTCCACGGTTTAGGAAAAACGAATCCATTGTTAGCAGCCATTCTTACGGCAGCTTTGCTTTCTATGGCTGGTATTCCAATCTTTGCTGGTTTCTTTGCTAAACTAGTATTGTTTAGTGACACCATCAAAGCGGGTTATTTGGCTTTAGTAATCGTTGCTGTTGTAAATTCTATTATCAGTGTTGGATATTACTTCAAATTGATTTTAGCGATGTACACCAAAGAGCCAAACGAGGAACGAAAAGGAACTCCGGTTATCATTTATGCAGTTGCCATTGTAGCAATTGTGTTGAATATCGCATTAGGGTTGTTCCCTTCTTTAGTGTTGGATTTATTGGCGTAAGCGAAAATTTTTTAAATATACAGAAAACCATTAAAAGCAATTTTGATGGTTTTTTGTTTAAACGTATTTTGTTGATTGGAATAAATATTTTCTATTCCAGTATCTATATTTAAATTCTTTATCTCAAAAAGCTAAAAACTGAATTGTTTAATTTTGTACTACAGAATTAATTTTGAATTTAATTATTGAAAGTAAGATGGGAAATACATTAAAAATACAAATCTGGTCAGATATTATGTGTCCGTTTTGTTATATAGGAAAAAGGAGAATAGAAGGTGCTTTAGCGCTTTTTGAACATAAAGATGCTGTCGAAATTGAATGGAAAAGTTACCAACTGGATGCTAGTTTTATAGCGTCTCCGGACGACAATATGGTAGAACATCTGGCAGAAAAATATAGAAAAGATACTGATTGGGCTCAAAATATGCTGGATAGTATGACCGAAAATGCTAAAAATTCAGGATTGGATTTTCATTTTGAGAAATCTATTTTGGCCAATTCTTTGAATGCTCACCGATTGTTGCATTTGGCTAAAAAACACAATTTGGCGGATAATTTAGAAGAATTATTGTTTAAAGCGTATTTGACCGATGGGAAGAACGTTAATGATTTGAATACTTTGAAAGCGTTAGGACTGGAGGCAGGACTGAATGCCGAAGCTATTGATGCAGTATTGCAGTCTGATGCCTACGCAAATGAAGTGCAGCAAGATAGTATTGAGGCGCAAGCTATTGGTGTTCAAGGTGTTCCTTTCTTTGTTTTCGATAATAAATATGCAGTTTCGGGTGCGCAACATGTTGAAACTTTTGTAAAAACGCTTGAAAAAGTATGGGAAGAAGGCAAATTTGATTCCAAACTTACGGTATTGAATACAACCGATGGAGATAGTTGCGGAATCGATGGTTGTGATTAAAAGACGCATTGCCAAATTTTACGCGACTTAAAATACTACCTGCTTTAGATTGGACAAAAAAGTTATTTAAATTTTCATTAATTTTAGTGATCTCGATATTGTATTAGGCCCATTCCTTTTGATTTCATTGGTAACATTATATAAGTCAATTATTTGCACAACATCTGCTCTAGGATGGTACACTTTAGTGGCGTTACTTTCTCTTTGATTAATAAGCTTTTAAGACTTTTCCACACGCGTAAATTTACTCTCTTACAAGACGGTTTTTCAAGTAAAAAACCCGCTGATATAAATACCAGCGGGAATTAAAAAAACAAAGCACTTAAAACTAATCAACTATTTTCTGTCTATTCTGATGGCTGCATTTCCTGATACTTTTGTATCTTCTATTGTAGCTTTTGTACCATTTGTTCTATAATAGTTACGGTCATCATCATCATCATTATCATCGTCATCATTCGTATTGTGATCATAACCATAATCGTTGTCTTGGTTGTAGGCATAACGGCCACCTCCTTTTACAGACCCAACAATATCGACAATTTGACCACGACGGTTGTATATGATTTCTAAACCACCTACGCGCTCTAAGGCATATCGGTTGTAAGTCATGTATACAGAACCTATTCGTTTTACTCGGTCGTTAGCATCGTAGTTAATAAACACATTTCCCACTTGTCTAATTCTGCCTAAGTTGTCATGCTCTACTTTTACGCCATAATTTCCTTTTCGGTTATTGCCCGGTGCACCATACGTTTTGTTGACACCGTTTTTGCCTTTTGATCTGTAATACATGTCGCCACTGTTTGTAGGACGTGTATTAAAATCTAGTTGCCCGTCAGGAAATACATAAAATTCAATTCCTCGTTCTGTGAACACAATCGGATCATCATTTCTAAAATCTACTAGAGATTTTCTCTGTACAGAAAAATCGATTTTTTCTGTTGCGCTTGCTACACTACCTCCAAATATGAAAATACTAGCAACTAAAAAGGTAATTTTTTTCATGATACTTCAATTTTGAATTTTGCCTACTCTTGAGCTTTTCGGCTTACGCTTTTTACTTATTTGATTAGGTATATTCAAGTAGCATGCCAGAAATTTGAAAGATGGTTTCTTAGTTTTATAGCGCGGATAGAATTTTTGTTTTTAAAGTGCTTAAAATCAATAATTTATAATTTAATAAAAACATAAAAAAATTTTACTGAAAGGGTGCTATTAAGATTAATTTAAGGATTTCGCTTTTTCATTCGCTGCTTGTTCTTTTGATTCCGAATCAGAAATAATTCTAATACCAGAATAAAAAGTTCTTTTTGGAAAACCGTTTTACATAAAACTACTTATCAACACTACCCAAAATTAACTTTTGTTACCAATAGAGATCAACGGATATTGAGTAATTTTGTGCTATGTATGCACTAGTAGATTGTAACAATTTTTATGCCTCATGCGAACGTGTTTTTCAGCCGAAATTTAACGGGAAGCCTGTTATAATCTTGTCAAATAATGACGGTTGTGTTATTTCACGCAGTAATGAAGCGAAAGCCGTAGGAATAGGAATGGGAGCGCCCGCTTTTCAAATAAAAGAAATTGTAAAACAGCATGATGTGCAATTATTTTCTTCAAATTATGCTTTGTATGGTGATTTGAGCAATCGAGTAATGAAGATTCTGGAGCAATTTACGCCAAATGTAGAAATTTACAGTATTGATGAGGCATTCTTGAACTTTGACGGAATGAATGTTTTGGACTATCATGATTATGGGGTCCAAATGAAAACTCGTGTACAGAAATGGGTGGGAATTCCAGTTTGTATTGGCTTTGCCGAAACCAAAGCTTTGTCTAAAGTGGCGAATAAAATTGCCAAGAAATTTCAAGACAGAACACAAGGTGTTTATGTGATTGACACCGAAGACAAGCGCATTAAAGCCTTGAAATGGACCAAGATCGAAGATGTTTGGGGTATTGGTCACCGTACTACCAAAAAGGCTAAACTTCGAAATATCGCAACTGCCTTCGATTTTATTCAGCCACAACATGAAGCTTGGATTAAAAAAGAAATGGGTGTGATTGGTTTGCGTTTAAAATACGAACTAGAAGGAAAATCAGTTTTGGATTTAGAACTTATTGTGGATCAAAAGAAAAGTATTGCTACCACTAGAAGCTTTCCCAAACAACTTACTGATTTTGATTTGCTTCGGGAACGTGTAGCAACTTTTGCAGCTGTATGTGCAGAGAAATTACGCAAACAAAATTCTTGCTGCCATACTATTATTGTAATGCTTGTGGTAGACAAGCATACGGTGCAAACCTCTAAATATTATTTTAACATGGCTGTAACATTGCCATTTGCATCAAACTCAACCCTTACAATTTCTAACGCAGCCATCACGCTGTTAAAGAAATTACATAAAGGGAATGAACATTTAATATTTAAAAAAGCGGGAGTTATTGTAACGGAATTAATAGATGAGAATAAAAAGCAATTGCAGTTGTTTGATGAAGAAAACCCAAAACATGTACTCCTCATGAAAGTGATGGATGGTCTTAATACTAAGATTGGAAATAAAAAAGTAAAGTTAGCTTCTCAAAATCTAAGTCTAACTTGGAACATGAAACAAAATCATTTGTCTCAAAAATACACCACTAATTTCAATCATATTCTCGAAATAACATGCCAATAAATAAAAACCAAAAATTGACTTTTTTCCTTCCTGATTTCGAAAGTGAATTGCGCATTCCTTTAATCAACGAAGGTGTTTCGGCAGGATTTCCATCACCAGCAGCTGATTTTATGGAGATGAGTATTGATTTAAATAAGCAATTGAGTGAAAATCCCTTAGCAACTTTTTATATCAGGGTCAAAGGAAATTCGATGATTGATGCCGGAATCCAGGATAAAGATGTGCTTGTTGTAGATCGAAGTTTAGAGCCACAAAACAATAAAATAGCAATTTGTTTTATTGATGGAGAATTTACTGTAAAACGCATTCAAGTAGATAAAGACTGTTTATACCTGATGCCTGAAAATGCTACGTACGCTCCAATAAAAGTCACCGAAGAAAATCAATTAATCATTTGGGGAATTGTGACGTATGTGATTAAAAAGTTATAAAAGACAATTGTTGGCATTATTAAAATGCAATTCATGTTGTGATTTTGCCATAAAAAAAGCCTGTTCAAATCAATGAACAGGCTTTTTCAGTATGTATAAAATTTAAAACTTAGTGCTTGGGTGTAAATCCGTCTTCACTTAACTCGCGATGCTCATAATCAGCAATCATTTCTGCTTCATAATTTACTTTTTCTCCTTTAGAGAATTTAGCAATTAATTTCTCCATGATTTCATAAATCACGGGAACAATAATCAAGGTTAGGAATAATGAACTGATTAACCCACCAATAATTACCCATGCCAATCCATTTTTCCATTCGGCACCAGCACCCGATGCTAATGCAATTGGGAACATACCAAATACCATCGCAATGGTTGTCATCAAAATTGGACGAAGACGTGCGTGATTCGCTTGAATTAATGCAGTTCTTATGCTCTCACCCGCAGCTCGTCGCTGATTGGTGTAATCCACAAGCATAATCGCATTTTTACAAACCAGACCAATTAACATAATTACCCCAAGAATAGTAAAAATATTCAACGTATTATTGGTTAAAGCCAAGGCTAATAATGCTCCAATAAACGAAAGCGGAATAGCAAACAATACCACAAATGGGTGTGCAAAACTGTCGTATAATGAAACCATTACAAGGTAAACCAATATAATAGCTGCCAATAAAGCAATTCCTAAGGTTCCAAAACCTTCTGTTTCATTCTCTTTTTGTCCCCCCCAAATATAGTCTACACCAACTGGTTTCTTTAGTTTATCAATTTTTTCTTCCCATTGCGACACAATCGTTCCAGAAGAGATACCAACATTTTGGCCTTTAACAGTTACAGATGCTGTTTTGTCTCTACGCTCTAATTGGCTTGGACCAGAACCTTCAGTTACCGTTGCAAATTGATTTAACTCGATTTGTTGACCAGAGTCGTTTATGAAGATCAAGTTGTTTACATCAGCAATACTTTTTCTATCGAAAGCATTATACTTAATATTGATGTCGTATTCGTATTCGCCCGCTCTAAAACGTCCGTCGGTATTTCCGCTAAAAGCCGTTTGCATGGTTATACCCACCGTTTGTAAACTTAAACCAAGTGCGGCCATTTTATCTCTGTCTACTTTTACGCTAACTTCAGGATTTCCGTCTTCTACCGACAATTCAATCTCTGTGGCTCCAGGAATGGTGCGCAATTCTTTTTCGGCAGCAATAGCAAATTTCATAGCACTTTCTACATCTGGACCTGTTACAATAAGTCCTAAAGTAGCATCTTCAGCTGTTCCTAAAATACCTACGGGAACCGTTTTTACTTTGGCACCCACTAATATTTTTTCTAATTTACGTTTGGTTTTTGCAGCGTAAACATTTGCAGGTTCGTCACGCTCGTCTAAACCTACCATTTTCACGTTAATTTCTGATTTATAAGCAGTTGATTGTGAAGCCCCCATACCACCACTAGTTTGACCCACAATAGTAAATTGACTGTGAACAAAATCTTCTTTGTCTAAAAAGGCCTCTGCTTTTTGCGTCATGAAGTTGGTTTGTTCTAAAGAAGCATCTTTTGGCATTTCGATTTGAACTAAAAACTCACCACTATCTGATGCTGCAAAGAACTCCCCACCAATAAATCCTGCTGGTACCAATGCAATTGAGCTGAAGAATAAAACTAAAACAATGGCAAGTGTTGTTTTGTAGTGATCCAAAGACCATGTCAGTAATCCAGAGATCCAATTGATGAAACGAGTTAAATAACTTTCAAAACCAAGAATGATTCTTCCAAAAAAGTTTTTACCTTCAATATGTTCTAATTTTCCGTATCTCGATGATAACCACGGAATAATAGTGAACGAAGCAACTAATGACAATAAAGTGGATATAATTACCGTGACACAAAATTGCGTAATAATATTAGAAACCAGACCAGAACTCAATGCAATTGGTAAAAATACAACAACAATTACAAGCGTAATCGATACTACAGTTCCACCAATTTCTGCTGTACCATCATAAGCAGCTCGAACTTTGTTTTTGCCCATTTCCATGTGCCTGTAAATATTTTCAAGAACCACAATGGCATCATCTACCAGAATACCTACAACGAGTGACAATCCTAACAAACTCATTAAGTTCAAAGTATAACCCATTAAGTAAATCCCAATAAAAGTGGCAATTAACGATGCCGGAATAGATACCATTACAATCAAGGAGTTTCGAATACTATGCAAGAAAAATAGCATTACAAATGCCACTAAAAGAACGGCAATAAGCAAATCGTGCACAACGGCATCAGCTGCTTCAAGAGTAAAAATGGTACTGTCTTTGGCAATTTCAAGTTTTAATTCGGCACTTTTATATTCTGCTTCCAGTTTCGCAATTGTCTTAACCAATTCCTCACTTACAGCAACTGCGTTGGCATCAGATTGCTTTATAATTTGTAAAATAATTGCACTTTTCTGGTTGACACGAGCCACTTTTTCCGTAATTTTTTGCGCGTCTTGCACATCGGCAATATCACCTAAACGTACTTGGATTCCGCCTCTTGATGAAACAATTAAGTTTCTTAACTCCGCAACGTTTTTATATTTTCCAGCTAAACGGATTAATATTTTTTGTTCCCGAGTTTGAATATTCCCTGTTGGGAAATCCAAGTTAGAGGATAAAATGTTCTGTTGCACTTGTGGAATAGAAAGTCCGTAGGCTTGCATTTTTACTGCATCCAGATTCACTTGAATTTCTCGCTCTTGTCCGCCCGTGATATTAACTTGAGCTACTCCTTGCACACGAGAAAGTACCGGCGCAAGTTTCTTGTCTATTAAGTCGTAAAAAGCAACTTCGTCCATTTTTCCGTTGGCACCAATGGTCATAATTGGTAAATCGCTCAACGAAAACTTGTTTAATGAAGGCGCCTGAGCGTCATCTGGTAAGTCATTGATGATGGCATTTATTTTACGCTGCGCATCATTCATAGAAATATTTACATTAGCATTAGATGTTAATGTTATCGAAACCGAGGATAAACTTTCAAAAGACTTAGAATCAATTTTTTTGATGTTTTCTAAGGATGAAATTGCGTCTTCAATTTTTTTGGTAACGGTATTTTCGACCTCACTAGGTGATGCTCCTGGATAAACCGTTGCAATCGAAATCACGTTGGTTTCAAATTTTGGGATCAATTCATAGCCTAATTGGCTGTAACTGAACAGTCCTCCAAGGGTAAGTATTGTAAATAATACAATAACTAACGAAGGACGTTTTATGGATATTTCTGCTAATTTCATTTTTATTTGCTTTATTACTTTAAGGCTTTCGGCTTCAAGACTATTTAATAACTTCCACTTTGCTTCCGTCTTGCAAATTGATTTGACCGGTTACAATTACTTGTTCACCATCTTCAAGGCCGTTTAGTATCTCTACTTTATCTCCCAGAATTCTTCCAGCAGTTACCGTTTTTAGTTTGGCTGTTCCGTTTTCGATTACAAATATTTCATTGCTGCTCACACTTCCTACAAAGGCATTTCTAGGAACAATCATTAGTGATTGCTTTTGTTTATTCGAGGCAAATAAAGCCGTTCCATACATTCCAGCTTTTAGATCTTTGCTAGCATTGTTTGTTATCTCTATTTCTACAGGAAAGTTCAAGGATTCATCCGCTTTTGCTGCAATAAAAGTGATCTTACCAGAAAAATTTTTATCTGGGTATACGCTTGCAACTACATTAGTTGTGCTTCCTACTTTTAATCCTGCAACTTGACTTTCATTTACATTTACTTTCAATTTTAACTTAGATACGTTTACAATATCAAATAATTGTGTAGCTGGCATTCCGGAAATTATAGATCCTACCTCAATGTGTTTTTTATTGATAAACCCACTTATTGGCGCTTTTATTCTAGTATCACCTACGTTAATGTTGGCTTGTGTAAGTTGTGATTTAGCATTAACCATTTGCAGTTTGGCTTGGTCTAATTGTTGTTTAGTTACACCGCCGGTTTTAAAAGCATTTTCAAAACGGTTGTAATCAGCCACCGCGTTTTGATAAATAGCGTTTGCGTTTTGTGCATTTATATTAACTACATCACTACGAACAATAGCGAGTGTTTGTCCTACGCTCACATAATCTCCTTCCTTGGCTAATATTTTAGTTATTTTACCTGATTTTTCAGCTGAGAATTTAAGTTCTTGTACGGGTTCAAAGTTTCCATTGGATACAAAGTCAAGTGATACTTCTTCTGTTTTTACATTTGCAACTTTTACAGAAACGCTGGCATTTTTTTCGGCAACGATAGCTGTTTTGGCTTCGTTCTCAATTTTATTATTAGTAAGTATGTAAGCAATAATTCCTAATGAGGCAGCAATTACGACTACGGTTATGATAATTTTTTTCATTTTGATTATTTATTGGTTAATGTTTTTAGTTCTCCTTTTGCTTTTATTAATTGTATTTCAGCTAATTTGTAATCTAACAGTGCTGTTGTGTAATTGTTTTGGGCAACAACAAGTTCACTTTCGGCTTCTAATAAATCAGTTAATGATGCCAGGCCTTGAATGTAGTTGTTGTTCGTGTTTGTTAAAACCTCTTGCGCTAGCTTTGCGTTCTCTTTTTGATTGTTTATTGACACAATACTGTTTTCAATTTGAGTTCTAGCGTTGCTGTATTCTAAATCCAACGCGAGTTTTGTTTCTTGTAGATCTACTTTTATTGATGCCAGTTTAGTATCTGCTAGGCTTACTCTTGCTTTTGTTCCAAATCCTGAAAAAATAGGGACGCGTAAATTGATTCCTACCGAAGCAAAATCAGACCAGTACACTCCGTCTGATGGTTTTTTGAACCAAGGCATTTCTGGACCTTGACCAATAAAATTGTATCCGCCTGTAAGTGATAAACTTGGATAATAAGCCGCCTCGATTGATTTTTTTTGGTATTCTAATAATTGTTCGTTCTTTTTTAACAAGAGGTATTCGGTTCTTGTTGTAGTATCTGGATTCAATGAAAGGGCGCTTGGCGTAATCTCAAACTCAGTTTCTGGAATAGAAATGCGAGTGTCTACGGGTAAACCCATGAAAAATTTCAAGGCATTTTCCTGTAAGGTAATTGCGTTAAGAGTTTGTTGACGCAACGTATTGATATTGGATATGCGTACCAAGGTTCTGTCTAAGTCAATTTTTTTGGCTAATCCATTATCGTATTGTCCTTGTATAATGTTCTTAACTTTTGAGGTGTTTTTAAGATTATTGTCTAGTACAGTTAAATTTTGGCGCGTTACATAAACTTGGTAATAGGCATTTGCTACGCGTTCTATGACCTGCTCCTCGGTTAATTGTGCGTTTATTTGGTAAAATTCACGCGTTGATTTGGCAGCCTTTAAACCTATAAACACGGCTTGGTCATATAATGCCTGGTTGAGTGATATTCCTGCTGTAGAATTCCATTTTTGTCCAAAAGCAGCTTGAATTGTAGTGCCTGGTGCGCCAAAACCCGCTCCGTCAATTACAGTAGTTTGCAAAATAGGGTTGTAGTTTAAGCTACCATTCCCTGAAATTTGAGGCAAGGCTCTTGAACGCACTTCTTGAATTTCGTATTCCCCTTTTTCTACCTGCAATCTTGCTTTTTTTGCATCGGCTTTATTCTCCAATGCGTATACGATAGCATCTTTTAAGGTAAGGCTTTTTAGTTCTTGTGCTTGAATGCTTAAGGAAAGTAGCACGGTTATTAGTATAATTGTTTTTCTCATTTTATAAGCTTGATTTGATTAAATTTTTCTCTAATTCTAGTATGCCCTTGTCAGTTGCCATGGCTCTAGTATGGTATTGTAGTGCTTCCATTTCAAGCGCAAAGGCTTCTCGTTCGGATCTAATATTTTCGTTGATCGAAAAAATTAAAGTGTAGTAAAACTTGATGTATGCATCTGTATTCAGGTCTTTGCGGTATAAACCCTCGACGATTCCCTTTTCTATGTTTTTCCTAAAACAGGACTCGCACATTTCTACTTGATCTGATAACACTTTTTGGTACACCTCGGGATAGTGTTTTTTGAGTTGGTATACTGGGGAAGTATCAGTAGATTTGAACATATCATCAAACATTCGTCTGATTTCAAAATTCTCTTCTATGGCATTAAAATCTTGTGCTGTAATCGTGTTGATTATGTTATTTATTTCGGTGTGAATTACTTGAACACTTTCTTCTATAAGTAACTCTTTGTTAGCAAAATACTTGTAAATTGTTTTTTTTGAAATGCACATTTCGCCTGCGATATCATCCATGGTGATGCTCTTGAAGCCGAGTTTCAAAAACATTTCTTTTGCTTTATTTATAATTTTATCTTTCATATTGCGTATGCTGAATGGGTCTTGGGTTTGTAATAAAATAGAATTTTAATAGAAATACAAAGGTATAAAGGAAACTTTTGAAACTAAAATAGTTTCCGATAAATTTACAGCTATTTAACATTCGCTTAAGATTTGTGTTTTATACGGTAAATTCTAAGTTTGCAATTAATTTAATGTCTTGACCAAGAGCCAGTCCCCTAGTTTGCGTAAAAGAATTGTACGTGAGACCAAAATCCTGTCGGTTTATTTTCCCAGTGATTTCAAATCCTGCTTTTTTATCACCGTTATAAGCGTTTATTCCTATAAATTCGGCATCTAGTTCCACCATTTTAGTGATGTTTTTGATTGTCAAATTGCCCTTTAAAAAGTTAATATTTTTATTGATCTTTTGGAAGGAAGTTGATTTAAAACTGATCATTGGGTACTCATGTATATCGAACAAATCATTCATTTTTAAATGAGCATCTTTTCGTTCCAGTTTAGAAACTTTTTTATTTACGTCTAAAAAGAATTCAATCGATGCGTCTTCAATTTCATTATTTTCAATATCAATATATCCGCCAAATGTATTAATGGATCCATCTAAATAAGCGATTATTGAGTGTCTCATTTTAATCTGAACATCAGATTGTTTGGAGTCAATGTTCCATTTGGTTTTCATAAGGTTTTGAATGTGTTAAATTAGAAATAAGAGCAATAATTTTTTCAATTGCGAGAGTAGAAAAATGAAGCTTTTATTTCCAGTGTAAATGTAAGTTGGAAACTTTAGATACCAAACAAGTTTCCTAAGTATTTAGATTTATTTAACGTTTGAGTAACTTTAACATTTTAGCTAGTTTGAAGTTTTTTGAGTTTCTTTGCGGATATAAAGTTCAAAGTTGGAATGTTTTGTATTCCTTTTTTAATTTTAAACGCTAAACAAAATAACAATGCACAATATCGTTCAATATCAAGAGTTCCTTTCTGCTTATTTGCAATCTCAATATGAAACCAAAGAACCAAGGAATTTATATGAGCCTATTCATTACATTTTAGAGCTAGGTGGTAAAAGAATGCGTCCTGTGCTGACATTAATGAGCGCTGAGGTTTTTGATGCCGATTATAAAAAAGCGCTTCCTGCAGCTTTGGCAGTTGAGGTTTTTCATAATTTTTCATTAGTGCATGATGATATTATGGATGATGCGCCATTGCGAAGAGGACACGAAACGGTTCATGAAAAATGGAATATCAACACCGGAATTCTATCTGGTGATGCTATGTTGATTTTAGCATACCAATATTTTGAACAATATGAACCTCTCATCTTTAGAGATCTCGCAAAGTTGTTCAGCAAAACAGCGCTTGAAGTGTGCGAAGGACAACAATGGGATGTTGATTTTGAAGATCGTACAGATGTTACCATTCCTGAATATTTAAAAATGATTCAGTATAAAACGGCAGTTTTAGTGGCAGCAGCCATGAAAATGGGTGCTATTATTGCCGAAACTTCAGTTGAAAATGCTAATTTGATTTATGATTTTGGATTAAATTTAGGTTTGGCTTTCCAATTGCAAGATGATTTTCTGGATGCTTTTGGAAACCCAGAAACCTTTGGCAAACAAGTAGGTGGTGATATTATCGAAAATAAGAAAACCTATTTATACCTCAAAGCAGTTGCTTTTTCAAAGCCAGAAGAAGCAGAGGAAATAAAGCGTTTGTTCGCTATCCAACCCGAAGATAGCACCGATAAAATAGAACGTGTGAAAGCTCTTTTTAATAGTTCTGGGGCTTCAAAAGCAACGCAAGATGCGATACAAGATTTTACCTTTAAAGCTTTTCAAATGCTGGATCAAATGAATATTAGTGATGATAAAAAAGCTATGCTTAAGGCATTTGGGGAGAATTTAATGGGAAGGAAAGTTTAGATTTTTGAATGCAGATTAATGATTTTTGATCGCAGAAGTTTTACCACAGATAAATAATGATTTATTTCAAAAATCAGAATAATTAAAAAAATTCAAACATTTAGAGCAGTTTCTGAAAATCAAAAATCTAAATTCGTTAATCAACAATCCTAAATCAAATGTTTATAGTTCCAAAAAATACTGACTTATTACTTTTTGAAGCCGAAGGAGAAAACCTATATTTAAAGTTAGTCGAGCAGCTCAATAAGGATTTTAATTTGGCTAACGAAGCAATTGATTTTCCTATGAGTACTGCTGCGGCCGAGTTAAAGATTCAGCTGCATGAAAAAATCTACCGCCTCATTCAATACAAGTTTGCTGAATATTTGAACCTGCTTTATATTATCGATGTGTCCGAAGAAGAAATAAAAAAACTCGACGGTTCTGATTTGGTAATTTTGGCGGAGCAAGTTTCTTTTTTAATTCTAAAAAGAGAGTGGCAAAAAGTGTGGTTCAGGAATAAGTATCGTTAATTCTCTTTTTCTACGGTTTTGTCTCCCCCTCCTCCGGAAGGGGCAGGGGGGAGGATTAAAAATAAAAACGAATAAAAGGCATAAAAGCACTGCCATAAATATTGTTTTTGTCCGTTAGTAGATTGTAACGCGCACCAATAGTGGCGTTGCCAGAACGGTAACCTGCTCCCACAAATAATCCAGTATTCCAATAATTTTGAGAATTAGTACTCGACCCATCCCCGTTTACATTGACTCTTAATTGCTCCAATTCAGCAGAGAGTTGAATTTCATTTATGGGATTCAAAAGTGCAATTATGCTTCCTCCATACAAATGAGACGCAAAAAAGTCGCGTTGTTTTAGGTATTTGTATTGCAATCCCGCCCCGAAAGCTACATATTCATTGAAGTTATAAATGGCACTTGGCGCTACAGAAATATCGGTGAAGCCCGACCCAAATCCCAAACCGATCCCGCCACCAAACTGTACGTTTTTCCAAAATTGATTTGCCATCTTTGGTGTACTATCATTTTGTTGTGCAAAAATACTGCTGGACACTAAAATGGAAAGCAGCATCAAAATTGCGCTAAAATCATTCAAAATGCGATTTGTAGTCATAAGTTTCGGGTTTTAACAATATTCAACGTAAAAGTATCTTAAAATAAATTATAAATTTATTGTATTATCGTACTTTTGCCAAACTATTTTAACAAAAAAAGTATATTCACTAAACATTATGGATAGGTTTTCATTTTTAAACGCAGCACACACCGAATTTTTCGCACAATTATACGATCAATATTTAGAGAATCCAGACAGCGTTGAGCCAAGTTGGAGGAGTTTTTTTCAAGGTTTCGACTTTGGGATGACAACTTATAATGAGGAAAATCCCGTCGAACAAATAGCAAATTTTGCAGCTACAAACATGGATGTTAGTTTGATTTCGGATAAAATTCATAAAGAATTTAATGTCTTGAAATTGATTGACGGCTACCGTTCACGAGGGCACTTGTTTACCAAAACAAACCCTGTAAGAGAAAGACGTACTTCATCGCCAACACTTGAAATTTCAAACTTTGGACTTTCAACTGCGGATTTAAATACGGTTTTTGATGCAGCTAAAGTGATCAATATTCAACCGTGTACCCTTCAGGAAATAATTACTCATTTAGATACGATCTACTGTCAGCACATTGGGGTAGAGTACATGTACATTCGAAAACCAGAAGTGGTAGAGTGGATTCAGAAAAAATTAGGGGTAAATGACAATCAGCCTAAATTTTCTATAGATGAAAAAAAATCAATTTTAAATAAATTAAATCAAGCTGCTTCTTTTGAAAACTTTTTGCACACTAAATATGTAGGTCAAAAACGGTTCTCTCTTGAAGGTGGCGAGTCAATAATTCCAGCATTGGATTCATTAATAGAAAAAGCTGCTGAAAAGGGTGTAGAGCAATTTGTCATGGGAATGGCACACCGTGGTCGTTTGAATGTTTTGGCTAATATTTTTGGCAAATCTACTCAAGATATCTTTGGTGAGTTTGACGGCAAGGACTATGATCAAGAGTATTTTGATGGAGATGTAAAGTACCACTTAGGACTAACTGCCGATAAAGTTACCAGTACAGGCAAAAAAATCAATATCAATTTGGCGCCAAATCCTTCGCACTTGGAAACGGTAGGTGCCGTAATTGAAGGAATTACAAGAGCTAAACAAGATAAATATTTCCCCAACGATTTCTCAAAAGTATTGCCGATTGCCGTTCACGGAGATGGAGCCATTGCAGGTCAAGGGATTTTGTACGAAATTGTACAAATGGCGCAACTAGACGGATACAAAACCGGAGGTACAATTCATATTGTAATCAATAACCAAGTTGGTTTTACTACTAATTACTTAGATGCGCGTTCGTCTACGTATTGCACAGATGTTGCCAAAGTAACGCTTTCGCCAGTATTGCATGTTAATGCAGATGATGCTGAGGCGGTAGTGCATGCGATGGAATTTGCATTGGATTTCAGAATGGAGTTTGGTCGTGACGTTTTTATCGATTTATTAGGATATAGAAAATACGGTCATAACGAAGGAGATGAGCCTCGTTTTACGCAGCCTGTTTTATATAAAATCATCGCTACGCACAAGAACCCAAGAGACATCTACATGGAGAAATTACTTGCTGACGGTGTAATTGATGCCTCTTTTGTCAAAGGATTAGAAAAAGAATACAAATCCAATTTAGAGGTGAACCTAGAAGAATCCCGTAAAAAGGATTTGACAATAATAACACCATTTATGAAAAATGAATGGAAAGGTTTTGAGCAAGTTTCAGATACCCAGATGTTGCAAAAGTATGATACGTCATTTCCGAAAGCAGCATTAGATTCCATTATAAAAACGGTTTCCACATTGCCGTCTGATAAGAAATTTATCAACAAGATCAGTAAAATTGTCACAGATAGAAAAACAGGATATGACAACAATATCATCGATTGGGGAACTGCTGAGACCCTAGCTTACGGTGCACTTTTGACCGAAGGTTTTGATGTTCGAATTTCTGGTCAGGATGTAGAGCGTGGGACTTTCTCGCACCGTCATGCTGTTGTGAAAGTAGAAGATTCTGAAGAAGAAGTTATCGTATTGAATGCAGTCGAAAATAAAAAAGGGAATTTTAATATTTTTAACTCTCTTTTATCTGAATATGGTGTATTAGGATTTGATTATGGTTACGCTTTAGCAAACCCAAATACACTGACCATTTGGGAAGCACAATTTGGGGATTTCAGTAATGGAGCCCAAATTATGATTGATCAATATATCTCTTGTGGAGAAGACAAATGGAACAATCAAAACGGAATTGTTTTATTATTGCCACACGGTTATGAAGGTCAAGGAGCAGAGCATTCTTCGGCCAGAATGGAACGTTATTTACAACTTTGCGCCAGACATAACATGTATGTTGCCGATTGTACAACGCCAGCCAACTTTTTTCACTTGTTGCGAAGACAAATGAAAACCACCTTCCGTAAACCACTTGTGGTATTTACACCAAAGAGTTTGTTGCGTGATCCTAGATGTGTATCTACAGTAGAGGAATTAGCGAGCGGAAGTTTTCAAGAAACGATAGATGATGCAACAGTAAATAAAAAGGATGTGAAAACAGTTGTTTTTTGTACCGGTAAATTCTATTACGATATTACAGCTGAAAGAGAAAATTTAGGTAGAAATGATGTAGCAGTCGTAAGAATCGAACAATTATTCCCTTTGCCAGTAGAACAATTAAAAGCGATTATAGCGCAATATCCAGATGCAGATGATTACGTTTGGGCTCAAGAAGAGCCAAAGAATATGGGCGCTTACAGTTTCATGTTGATGAATTTCGATTTAGTAAAATGGAGATTAGCTTCCTTAAAAGCTTATGCAGCACCAGCCGCGGGAAGTTATACAAGAGCAAAACGCCGCCATGCTGATGCATTAAAAATGGTATTTGATAAAAATTTATTTATATAAACTCAAATTTTGCAATTATGAAGAAACTCGTCAGCTTATTATTTTTTAGTTTAATTTTTAGTTTTTCTTATTCTCAAGAATTAAAAAAACCGAGCGAAGGGAAGTCACTTGTGTATTTCACAAGAGCTTCTGCAACAGGCTTTTTAATCAATTTTAAATATTTTGATGGGGAAAAATATTTAGGCAAATTTAATCATGGAAAATATTTGGTTTATGAATGCGAACCTGGGAAGCATTTATTTTGGTCTAAATCTGAAAATACAGATTTTTTGGAAGCAGAGTTAGAAGCGGGGAAAGTTTATATAATTGATTCGGAACCTCAAATGGGTGCTTTTAAAGCAGCTGTAAAACTAATACCTTTTGATAACGATTCTAATAATTATAAGAATATCAAAAAGTATGAGAGAAAGAAAGAAGGTATATTAAAAGCTATTTCAGGTGCTAAGGAATATATAATAAGTGATGAAGAATTGGCTGAAGCTAAAAAAGATCAAGAAGATTTAGTGAAGCGTTCAATGGAGAAATATACCAAACGAAAAGCAGAAGGAGAGGTTTATTTATTAATGACAGTAAATAGTAATTATGTTTCAAATTTAGAAGCAGAAAAGTAATCGAATTGCTAATAAATAAACAAGTAATTGTCATAAGAATTAAAATTCATAATTTAAAATAATAGAACATGATTTTAGAAATGAAAGTCCCATCACCAGGGGAATCTATAAAGGAAGTTGAAATCGCAACGTGGTTAGTAAAAGATGGAGATTATGTAGAGAAAGACCAAGCAATTGCAGAAGTTGATTCAGACAAAGCAACATTAGAGTTACCAGCAGAAGCAAGCGGAATTATTACCCTTAAAGCAGAAGAAGGTGATGCTGTAGCAGTGGGAGCCGTGGTTTGCCATATTGATACGGACGGAGCAAAACCAACAGGTGATGCTCCAGTTGTTGAAGCTACAAAAACAGTTGATCCCGAAACTTCGGGGCCAAAAGCAGAAGCACCAAAAGCGGCACCAGTAGCGGCAGCTCCAGGAGCGACTTACGCTTCTGGAACGCCATCTCCAGCTGCCAGAAAAATATTAGACGAAAAAAATATAGCGCCAGCATCCATAACAGGAACAGGTAAAGCAGGAAGAATCACTAAGGAAGATGCTGTAAATGCAGTACCTTCTATGGGAACTCCAACTGGTGGTTCTCGTGGTACAGAGCGTACAAAATTATCAATGTTACGTCGTAAAGTAGCAGAGAGATTAGTAGCTGCCAAAAATGAAACAGCCATGTTGACTACTTTTAATGAAGTAAACATGACGCCTATTAATTTGATTCGTAATGAATACAAAGATGCGTTTAAAGCAAAACATGGTGGTATTGGCTTAGGATATATGTCGTTTTTTACAAAAGCAGTAACCAGAGCGTTGCAATTATTTCCAGATGTAAATAGTATGATGGATGGTGATCATAAGATTGCTTTCGATTTTTGCGATATTTCAATTGCAGTATCAGGACCAAAAGGATTAATGGTTCCTGTGGTGCGTAATGCTGAAAATTTGACTTTTAGAGGTGTTGAAGCTGATATAAAAAGATTAGCACTTAAAGCTCGTGACGGCCAAATCACGGTCGACGATATGACCGGAGGAACTTTTACCATAACTAACGGTGGTGTTTTTGGAAGTATGTTGAGTACTCCTATTATCAACCCGCCACAGTCAGGAATTCTAGGAATGCACAACATTATTGAGCGTCCTATTGCTGTAAACGGCAAAGTTGAAATTCACCCCATGATGTACGTAGCACTTTCTTATGACCACAGAATCATTGATGGTCGTGAGTCTGTTGGTTTCTTGGTTGCTGTGAAAGAAGCCTTAGAAAACCCAATGGAATTATTGATGGGTAACAATCCTAAAAAAGCATTAGAGCTGTAATTTCAATCAATTTAATTCTTAGAAATCAAACAATTTTTTGAAATAAAAAAACCCGACTTGTGTTTAACAAGTCGGGTTTTTTGATGCTATGTAATGAGTTAATTTTTTATGATTTTTATTGTTTTTTTAACTTCACCTGATTTTACTTTTAAAAAATAAACGCCTTCAGAGAAATTAGATAAATCAATTTCAGCACTCAAACTATTTAGTTTCTTGGTTAAAAGTGTTTCCCCTTTAACAGAGATAAAAGTAACTTCGTCAATAACGGAATCATTTGAAATTGTAACACCGTTTTTCACGGGATTTGGATAATAAGAAAAGTTTTTGAAGGCCAATTCATCTATTCCTAACGTGCCTGATTTTACAGTTACCGCGAGTCTTTCTATACTTTCAATTCCATTGATGGTTTGTGATGCATAATAGGTGGTTCCATCTACAATGACAGTAGTTAATGGCAAAGGAACTTCACTTGTTTTATTTGTTTTTCCAGCCAATGGATTCTGATTGAGGTACCATTTAATATTTTGACCTTCAATGACAAGATCGGCCAATGTTTGACCAGCCTTAAATTCTATAGTTAATTTGGTTTGTCCATTTATTAAAGGTGAAGGCGTATTTACAACAATTGCATTTTGGGTTATACATCCATTATAATCTCTTGTAGAAACAAGGTAATTTCCTGGAGCTAGATTATTAAAGGTAGCATTAGCTGTGAAAGTCCGTCCATTATCTATTGAATATAAATAAGGTGGTGTTCCGCCAGATCCAGTAGCGGTTACAGTTTGATTGTTGCTCACAGTTGTGACTGTTAAAGGACTTGGTCCTGTTATAATTGTTGTAGCAGTAGCCATGCAATTATTAGAGTCTGTTACAGTTATAAAATACGTTCCTGCTGGTAAACCTGTAAATATAGGGCTGTTTTGGCTAGGTCCATTATTTAATGAATACCTATAAGGAATAGAGCCTCCAGCAGTAAATACTGTCACAGAGCCATCAGCGTTGCCGTAACAATTTACGTCGATTTTAGCAGCAACGATCACAAGAGGAGTAGGTTGATCAATAGTTATGACAATACTAGATGTATTTACACAACCAATGGCATCTTTTACATCAAAAGCGTAGGCACCAGCAACTAAATTATCAAAAACATTATTTGGTGTAAATGCACTTCCATTTTTAGAATACGTGTATGGAGCAGTGCCACCAGATGCTGTAACTGTTACAATACCTTTGCTTCTACAATCTATTTGTTTAATGATCGTCGCAGTAGGGATTAGAGCGGTGTTTACTATCAAATTAAAGTAATTTGTGGTACTGTTGCCAAGATTATTAATTCTTGCATAAATGGTTTGTGAAATTACGCCGTTAGCTGGAGTAGCAGTAATTGTAAAACTGGTAGGGTTGGAGATTGTATTCGTACCGCTTGAGGCATCTGCAGCTGTAAGATGGTAGGTTACTGTAGTCTGATTAGGGTTTAAATTCCCAATTAGTAAAGTGTAGTTTTGAGTTAAGTTAAAAATTTTATTGTCAGCACAATTAGTCAAATTAGCAACTTGAGCATAAAAACTTAATGACGTGAATAAAAAAAGAGAAAGTAAAATTTTCTTCATAAGTGAATGGTTGTTATAAGAATGAGAACAATTGTATGATTTTTAAGATAAATTATTTTAGCAAATATAAGCAATTGTTAAAGTAGTCAATGATTCCTTTTCCTTTCATCAAAATATCGGCGCCAATGATTCCATGAACGGGTTTTGCTTTGTGTTGCGTTAGCGCTTCATTTACATGTGATAAATCAAAAATAACGAGTTCAAAATTAGAATCTTTCCAAGAACCAAGTTGCAATTGATTTTTTGTGGCAATTTGTGTGAACATTCCCGTGGCTCCAGCTCCCGCTGCTTTAGTCTTTGATTTTTGAGCTTCTAATGCAAATAAATCGACACTCTCAAATCCCACGCAACTGTTTGAAGCTCCTGTATCCAGAATAAAATTTCCTGCTACACCATTGATTTTTGCTTTTATCAAAAGATGTTGTGTCTTGGTAATCTTGAATTTTATTTTTTTGTAGTTTTCTTTTTTAAGAATATTGTTGAGGTTTTTCATTTTTGGTGCTTAATATAATACAAAAATAAACCAATCAGTAGCAACATTCCAATTCCGTAAAAGATATAATTTGTACTTTCAGTCTTATTTGTCAATGCGCCGTAATACACAAAAGCGCTCCAATAATAAGGTGATTTCTTTATGTTTGATATGTTTTTATCAGCTAAAAAATCTAGTTTAGACTGGTGGTTTGCCTCTAAATAGGAGTTGTCGTTATGGATGTAGTGATAAAATTTGTCCATAAATAAAGCGGTTGTATAATCGTTTACTTTCCAGAGTGAAAATAACAAGTTTTGAGCTCCTGCAAATTGAAATCCTCTAGCAATGCTCATAGCACCTTCTGATTTATATAGTTTTCCAATTCCCGTTTCGCAAGCGCTTAAAACCACTAAATCAGGATTGATATTTAAAGTATACAACTCGGAATATAAGATTTCCTGATCGTAAAATTTTATACTGGCAGGAGTTTCAGTATCTCCCGAAGATGCATGGGTAGACAAATGTAAAATGGAATAGCTACCAGCATTTTCTTTAAAGTTTTTGAATGTAGCTGTGGAGTTTTCAAAGTATTTGCCTTTAAAATTATTTTTTATCGATTGCAATTCCTCTTTAGAATATGTCAAAGCATAATTAGTTTTCTCAAAGATGGGAAACACACCCAAAACAGTTTTTTCTTGATGCTGAAATGGTTTTTCATTTAGATAAAATGTGGCCGAATTAGTATACCCAATCTTGAAATCATGGAGTAAATAATGCATTTTAGCAAAATTTGTCGTTGAAGATTCTTTTGTTATCAACGCTTCAAAAGGTAGAAAATTCAAAATGCCATCAGGTATAATGATGAGGTTCTCCGCGATCGTATTTCTAGGTAATTTTAATAATTTATAAGCACTATTTCCATAATGATTATAGCCTGCAATATCATTTATAATAGAATTAGCATTGTTAAAATAGTCGATAAATTGCATGATTTTTACATTCGTTTCAGCAGAATTGCTAAATGAGTTTAGGGAAATTGTATTATCAATTATAGTAAAGGAATACATTTTGTTATATCCCGAAAAATATTCTATCAGTGTAGCATTGTCTTTTTTTAGTTTCAAATACAAGCTTTTTAAATCGATGTTTTCTTCACTACTACTTTGATTTTTGCTTCTGATTTTTTTTAGCGAAAGCATCAATTCGTTTTGGTTTTTTAAGGCTGCGTTTATTTGCGATACGTTTGCCAAATCTCCTTTTTGTTGTTCTTTTAGAATGGTATTATTCCAATTTTGTAATTGTTCCAATTGTAATTTTTCTTCTCTTGAAGCTGTTTTTTTATTAGAAAGAAAATTTCTTAAAACGCCAGATTTGGTTCGTTCCGCAAGTTGGAAAGCATTTTCTATATAGGCGATTTTATTTTCATTTTGGTACAGAGCATCATATATAGAAAGGCATTTTTCGGTACGATTAATAATGCGAATTTGGCTAATGATTTTAGAGTTTTCATAAATGAGTAAATGGGCAAACAAATTTTCGATTTGAAACGAAAGTGTATAGGCGTCCAAGGCTTTCTTGGGTTGATTTTGTTCTAAAAAAATAGCAGCCTGTAAATCAAGTGCGTCCAATAAAATTGTTTCAGCATAAAGGGATTTTGAGTTCGGTAAAATGCCTGCTCGATGAGAATAATTTGGAATTAAAATCTTGAAAATAGTCGAAATAATTTCGCTTGCTTCTCCGTATTTTTTCTGTTCCAATAACAAATTAGCTTCTTCGTATTTGAATTTGGCTAGTTTTTGCGGAGAAACATTGGGAATTTCAGAAAAATAGTTGTTAGCTTTTTTAAAATAGAAATTAGCCAACTCCATTTTTCGCCATTGTAAATTTAGTGCAGCTAAGTTGCGGTAACAATTTGCGAGTGTTTCAGCTTGCGATTTTTCAGATTGTAACAAGTGTATTGCAGCAAAATAGGTTTTTTCCATTTTGTTGAAAATACCAGGAATTGGTTTGGATGAATTATAGTGTTTATAGCTCCATACATAATTATTACCCAAATTATTCAGTAAAATTCCTTTTTGAATGGTTGACAATCGCTCTGTTTTAATCGTTTTTTCAAGTAATTCTATGGCTAATAAACTTCGCCCAGAACTCTGGTATACATTAGATAAATTTAAAATTGCTGCTAGTTTCTGTTGCTGATTTGTAGCATTAGAGGCAAGATAAAAGTACTGTTTAATGGTGTTTTCGGCATTGTCATAATCTCCCATGATAGTATAAAGATTTCCCAATGGTTTTAAACAAAATTCAACAATATCATAATTTGTTAATTTATTTTTTTGAAAAACTTCTAAGGCTTTTTCATAACTGGAAATAGCTTGATTGGTTTTGCCAAATTGATTCTCGTAGTAAGCTTTGTTGCAATTTAAAACAACGTAAGCCAAGAGTACATTTTTGTTAGATGTAACATCGATTGTAGTTGAGATGCTTTTGTTAAACGTCTCTAATGTATTTAAATTTTCTTCACTAGGATTTGCAGAAAACGCATCAAGGGCATGATATATCCTATCTTCTAAGGTAAGTGGTTTTTGTCCAAAGATAGTTAGCGTGGTGAATAGTAGCAGCAGAAAAATATTTTTAACCATGTAAGGAATGTAAGGTCATTTAAGTAGGACTATTGTGAGTGTACAACTGTGGTGATTACAGAATCTTGCTCAGATTTTAGAGATCGTAACGTAAAAAATCAGTAAAAATCCTTACCGCTAATTAGTTTTTTCTAAAATTTCCAAATGCCATACAACTGAAAATAATTAAAATTTTCTTTAAAATTCAGGACATATCTTGCGCCTAAACTCGGGCCAATTCTGGCAGCTCCAAGAGTTAAATCTAAGATCAGGCCACTTTTAATACTTGTAAAAGATTGAGAAGCTGATGAAGATTCTGATTTAGTACTGATCAAAAATTTATCGGTAATGCCTTCGTAGTTTTCTATTTTTTGGTTTGTATTTTGTTTGGCAGCAGCGTTAATATTAGCTTGTAATCCTGCACCAACGCCGATGTAATTGTTGATGTTGTAACGCAGCAATATAGGAATTTCCCAATTAACGTTTTCGTTACTTGTATTTGTGGTAGTGCGTTGCAGTTGTCTGACCCCGTTTGGCGTCACTACAATTTCTTCTTGTTTTACAGTTGTATTAGCGTAAGTATTCAGACTGTTTAAAAATTCTGCTTGCCAATAATATTTATAGGATTTAAAAGGCGAAACTGTAGTGCCTACAAAATAACTTTTAGAGTTTTCTAAACTGGGATACCAGTTATATCCTGTTTTAATCCCTACAGAAATTCCTGGAAGGAATCGAGTGGTAGCATAATTGGTTAGGATAGGATCGTTTTTGTCAAAAATAATTGCTGTCCTACTTTTAGTTTTGATTTTATGGAAATCTTTGCTGAATTTCATCGAGTATTTGACAAATCCTTTGGTGCTATCAATTTCTTTGACATTTTTTTGATTGCTCCCTGGAAGATAAATGTTTTTGAAAGTGAAGATGATTTGGTTTTGTTTGATAATAGTATCCAAACAGCTAACGGTTGGGATTATGTCTTTGGGACAAATAGGGCATTTAGGATAAAGGTCCTCTACTTGAAATGTTTTTTTGTCGAGCATGGTTGGAATATCGGTTTCAAGACGGATCATCCTTGCGGGCCCTTCGCCGTTATTTTGAAAACGAGTTTTAAAATTCACTCTTTTAAAGCGAACCAATCTATAATTCATAAAGCTTCCGTTAGAACCCATCTTATTTGGATCGTGAGAGGTGACGATTTCCATCTCCAGATTTTTAATCTTGTGGTTTTTAAAGCTTCGATTGGGGACAAATATACCGCGCATGGTAATCGTTGCGCTAGTATCTTTAATCATTTCTGGAGTAGTTTTGAAAGTGTAAAAAACATTGCGGGTTTCACTGGGATTGCAATCGTCAAATTCTAGAACGGAAACATTTTTATAGGTTTCGTTTGCTATTTTTAAACTAGCGTCTAGGTCTTCTTCTGATGAAGTGTTTTTGTATTTTTTGGTTGTAGCCAAAGGAGAGTCGGAAGCCACATAGGAATCAGAATTGTCTACGTCGTTTAATGATACAATTGAATTTTCTTTGATTTCTCGTTCACCGGCATGTGCCCTGAAGTCGACCAATTCAAAATTATTGTTTTTGAATTGTTTTTCATTGTAAAAGAGATACAGTTTCCCTTTCGAAACGTAGTTTTCCATATTTTGATAACTCACAATTACCACGATTTCTTGTTCTGGAATAGGATCTCTATTTTTTTGAATTGCAAACCCATTTTGGTCTTCTATGGATGCAATATTTTTATAAGAATCGTTATCTATTTCATTTATAACGACTTTTTTAGGTCTGGTGGCGGGCGGTTTTCCGTTGTCATAATTGTTAGTTACAGTCAATCGGGAAGTATAGGTTCCTTTAGTTTTGTAGGTATGTTTGGGTTCAGCCTCTTTGCTGTAATGACCATCTCCTAATTCCCATAGATAGGAATAACTGGGTTTTGGGGCGCCAGCAATAGGAATAAGTGGCGGAGTTTCTGGTTTAAAAGAAACGAGATTCCCTTTTTGGTTGTAACCAATAGAAGCTCTTCGGGTTACGGTATCTTTAATTTTTGCTTGCGAAAATAGTTGCATTGACCAAATGCAAACGGCGAATACTAAAAGTGGTTTCATATTCTGGTTTTTTTTTAGCCCTGATAGCAGTGGAAATCCTTTTTATTAGCCTTTTTGGCGAATAAAAAGATTGCAACGGATAGCAGGATTAGCTCCTAAGAACTGACTTATTTGGTTTGAAATTGGCACTGGTGACTTTTAAAAATCTTTTAAATGTAAAAAAAAGTGGTGAGCAAATCACCACTTTTCGAAAAAAAATATTTTTGTAAGTTACTGAATAGCATTGATTGCGGCTATTAATTGAGCTTCGGTGCCAATTGTAGTTTCAGCAAGAGTAAAGTTGTAAATGGCTCCCGTAGCAATTGTAACTCCTTTGATAGCGTATTTCCATTGGCCATTTTCTTCTGTTACAAATATAATATGACACGCTAAACCAACAGGGATTTGTCCGTAGTGCTCACTAAATAATCCAGCGGTAGTAAAGGTATCTAATTTTGCAAGAGCATTTGTGCCTTCCCCATCGTAAGATAAGTAAATAGCACTATTGGTATTGTCATATCCTGCTGGAGCACCCACAAGAATCGATGTTTTAGGTCTTGGGTCGCTGTAAAAACGATCCACATTGGCCCAGCCAAAGTTTCCAAAAGAAACGTAATACCCGTTCTGCATAGCTTCTACACCTCCTTTTACACCATTAGCTCCTGCGGCATCTCGAGCATCTTTCCAAGCTAGTTCATCCTTATTGTCGATTACGCCTTCCCACAAAGTCATCAAGGCATCTCTACCACCTGTTAAATTGTTTGGAACAACAAGAGTAATGTTAGAGGTGGTTTTTAAATCAATGCCTCCTTGACTTGCTTTTATATAAAATTCGCCACCAGATTTTAGCATGGCATGATTTCCGTCTGTTTTAATTCCCATAGTAGTTCTGTTAGTGACCAACATAGATCCTTTATCAAAAATTTCTACATAAGTGATGTCGATTGAGCCTGTTACTGGAATTCCATTTTTAGTCAATCCGTTTCCGTTTATAGTAATTAATACGCCTTTTGCTGATGTCAAGCTGATGTTTCCACTTCCGGCTGTAACAGTAAATTTTTGTGTTTTTCCTGTTAAAGCGTGTTTTCTAATTGCTGAAAATTCTGCTGCTGATGCTGGCGTGGTTGTCATTTGATCATCGTTGTTACAGCTTACGAATGCAATTGTTGCTAAAAATACTAATCCGATGTTTTTAAAATTTGTTTTCATAATTTCTAATTTTTAAATTGTTTTGTTTACTTGTTTTTTAATAGATACTTTTTGGTTAATAATTGTTACCCTGTTTCTCGATTTTTTATTTTGTTGATTTCGTGGGCTTCTTAACTACATCAATTCATTGTGAAATTTGTTACCCCTTATTTTGAAATTTAATTATCGTGTAATTAATGCCCAAAGTGTCGTGATGAAATTAATCCCTATTTTTTTCAACTTTTTCATAATCTAAATGTTTTATAAGTTCCAATTGTTGATCTATACCATTATATCAACTTGGTTTTATATTTGTTACCCCTATAATCTGAATTTATTTCAGATTCTTTTTTACTTTAGCATATAAATATTTTTGTATGACTAAAACTAAGCTTCATCCCGACCAGATGTATATTGAAGGACTTGCGAATAACAATTCTGCAGTGATTCAATCCATCTATAAAAAGTTTGTTCCTAAAGTTGTTTCTTACATCAGGAATAATTCTGGTGATGAAGATCAGGCTCAGGATGTAGTTCAAGAAGTTTTGATACTCTTGTTTAATCAGGCCAAAGCCAAAAAACTAGAGCTCACTTGTCCGTTTGATGCTTACTTTTTTTTACTCTGCAAAAGGAAATGGTTAAATGAGTTGAAAAAATCAGTTAATAAAGGGGTAACATTACAAGAGGATTGTACATCTATTACTGAATCTACACAAGTAATGATCGCTGAAACGGAACTTTTTGATGAGAAACAAGAACTTTTCGATTTGATGTTTCAAAAATTAGGTGATAAATGTAAAGAAGTTTTACAGTTGAGTTTTTCTTTACAATCTATGGAAGAAGTGGCCGAAAAACTGAATGTAACCTATGGTTATGTACGCAAGAAAAAATCCTTGTGTACAGGACAATTAACCCAGTGGATTCGGGAAACCAATCGCTTTAAATCATTAAAAAATTAACTAGCCATGAACGAGGAACAGTATATTGTATTTGATCAATACCTTCAGGGAGAATTATCTCCTCAAGCTCAACTTTCATTAGAGAAGGACTTAGCTGAAAATCGAGAATTGGCATCGGCATTCGAAACTTTTCAAGAATTACACGGACATTTAGCGAATAAATTTGGAATCGAACAAGAGCGAAACGCATTCGTAGCAAATCTGAAAGCCATTGCAAGTGAACCAGCTAAAACGACTCGTTCAAAAGTGGTGCTTTTTAAACCGTGGATGTACGCCGTGGCAGCGTCCGTTGTTGTAATGATGGGATTGTTTGTTTCTCAATTTAATTCCAATCCAAGTTTTGAAGATTTTAACCAACACGAAAATGCTTATTTTATGGAAAGAAGCGAAGCAAATGAAACTTTAAAAAGAGCGGAGATTGCATTTAATGCCAAAGAGTATGCAACGGCAATTCCTATTTTTGAAGAACTCTTAAAAGTAAATAAAACCCCTGAAATTGAGTATTTTTATGGAATAGCATTGTTAGAAAACAATAAAATAGAAAAATCCGAAGTTGTTTTTGAAGCACTAAGATCAGGAAATTCCATTTATGTTAACAAGGCTATTTGGAGTTTGGCTCTAGCCAAATTAAAGCAAAAAGACTACACATCCTGTAAAGAAATCTTATTGACTATTCCTGCAGATTATGAGAATTATGATCAGGTTCAGGATTTGTTGCAGCAACTATAACAATCACTGATACGCATACTCATTTATACGCAGCGTAATTTGATTAAGTTCGCAATGCAGTGATGTAACACACTTTTGTTGCTGGTGTAACTCGTTTTTTTATTTCTGTAATTGATTCAACTTGTACGGAAGCAATGTATGAATTAGAGAAAAATCATCCTGAAAATGTATTATTAATGGTGGGACTGCACTCAAGGTGTGTTAAGGAAATTTTTTGCGTCTAATCAAACAAATCAATACTTTCAGATCCGATGCAAGTATTTGAAGATCAATTTTATAAAATAAAACTACTCATAAAACCGTTTATTTTTACTTTTATCAAAAGGTGCTGTGTTTTGGGAATCTTAATTTTCACTTTTTTTTAGTTTTCTTTTAAGAATATTGTGGAGGCTCTTCATTTAGGCTGAATTTATTTTAGTAAATGAAAATTAGAATCAAAAAATTTTAATTCAGTCTTTGCTTCAGTAACGTTTTTGTAGTTACTGAAAATTTTAGGAACAAAAAAAGTGACAACTAAATTGTCACTTTATAATTAAATCAAAATCTAACCGTTATCCTGTTTCTTTAGTTAATCTTCCAAAGATTTATAGCGCCATAAGTACTGCTAGCTATAACAGTTTGGTCATCAGTACTAAAGCACACTGATTTGACATAGTTTTTATGGCCAGTGAGTACTTTTAAAAGTTTCCCCGTAGCGATTTCCCATAGTTTTACTGAATGATCAAAATTCCTTGTGACTAGTTTTAGCCCGTCGTGGCTTATGGCTAAACAATCTACACTTTGACCATCTATGATAGTACGAATAAGAGTGCCATCGTTTGCATTCCACATTTTAATAATTCCTTGATAAGGATCTTTGTTAAATCCTCCAGTAATAATTGTCTTGCCATCAGCTTTTCTTTTTCCGCCCAGTTTTAGGCTTGTTTAGATAAATCATCATAAACAATTAAAGCCGGACGACCTGAATCTCAAAAATCTCTCCAATTGCAGCACCCATTTTGATGTGTGTGGACTTTTACCCCTGGATCCTTAATTCCTTTGGCAGTTTGTTGTGGTTGTGCTGCGACTTCTAAAGGGATGGTGCCGCTTTTGCTATCAGTAATAGCATGTCCGCCACCAGGATATTGATGGATAGTACGATTGTTTTTCCAGTCTTGTACTGGTGGTGGAGTTTTAGCACGATTTACCGGTACTTGAGGTGGGTTCGGTATTATTACGGAACTTTCACCTCCCTTTTTAGCCTGTTTTGGTTCTTGCTCGTCTGGCTCGAGGGAGGTATCGGCTACCTTAATTACGGAACTTTTGTTTCTGGCAGTTTGTTGTACCGGAACTGTTTGTGCATTTACATTGGCATAACAGCACAATGTGAAAATTGCTGTTAGCATTGTTATTTTTAGATTTTTCATAGTTTAATTTTTAAAATAAGTATTGGCATATGAATTGGATTTGTACTTTGTTAGGTTTATTTTAGTTTTTAGCTGGAGTTCTTTTATTCCCTATAAAAAAGGATACAGGTTCGCTCACACCATCACGGTTAAAACTTCCGTCGAGCAAAGGTTGTTCTCCCGGATTATCAAACGTTTGCACCGTCCAGATGAGTTGTTTTTGATGTAATACTCCATTTTCATCTGTTGGATTTTCGTTTAAAATTCCTTGTGGTTGCCAAATATATTGGGTTGTGCCGCGCACATCTTGGTCAAGCACAGGCATATTGCTTCGCAAGGCTTGCATTGGGGTTTGGTCTTGTAAAACCTCAAAAACTAAAACCTTATAGGTAGTAACGCTTTGAGTTACAGGAGTACGAGGAGTCCATCTAAATGTAATTACAGATTGAGCTTCGACTGCATCAAGCACTTGATCTTTGTATGGTTTTAGGAGTTTTGGTAATATTGGTGTTGCAATACTAAAGACTTTACATTTGGTTGTTGCAAGGGGTAAATATTCTTGACTAGTTACTAACGTTACACAAATTTGATAGGTTTGGCTTGGCAATTTACCTGATCGGTTAAGTTCCTCTCTGAATTTACCTGTAAAAATCATATTCTCTAAGGGGACAACATCATCAGCATAATAAACGGTGTTTCCTGGTCTCAAAACATAAATTCTTGACCGAGTCAAATCGGTTTTGCCAATAACGGTTCCGTCGCTCAATTGAATTTCGGTTTTTATTTTATATTCGGCTTGCATGGCAGAATTTCCGTTTACCATATAAACAATAGTTTGTTTTTGGCTTAACCATGATGGAAGTGATGCTGGCGGTGAGCTGCTAACAATAAGATTGGTGGTAATTTGCGCAAAACTATTTGCTACAAACAAAAGCGAAGCAATTATAAGGAGTTTTAATTTTTTCATTTTAACTTTTTTTAGTTGAAAATTTATATAGCAATCCTGTTTTGTAATTGGTTTCTAAATAATTAGCACCTACAGGAAGAGATTCGTTGCCGAATTTATAATAATTGGTTGAAAAATAATTGGTCCAAGTCAGGTCTTTGGTAATTTTCCAATCGATGGTGCAATTGGCAACAAGATTATTGTTTGGCGTAAAAATATTGTTTTTTATAAATGTATATTGTAATTGGGCTTTAAGATTTACTTTTTTGTTAAAAAGTGGCGTTCCTAATCCAGCACTTGCGGTGGCTAACGTAGTTTTGAACGACGGCATTTGATTGGTGAAATACAGCAAACTAAAATCTGGAGTTATATCTTTGTTAAAATAGGTTGGTACATAACTCAAAAAAGTGGTATGTGTAAGGTTTGATGTTACAATTCCTGTAAAAACGTCGCGTTCGTCATATTGACTATAATTATAACTTAAACTCAACAAATGTGACATTTTAGTAGTACTCCAAGTATAAGTTGGATTTACGCCAAAATCATTACTGATATTTCTTGTGGTGAAAGGATTTGTGCCAACACTCTGAAAGCCAAAATTATTATAATTCAAATTCAAACTCCATTTGTCGTTAAATTGTGTAAAACAATTGATGTTTGCAATAAGCATATTTTCGCGCAAAATAAAATTGCTGTAGTTATTGGTGCGTTTACCAATACTTGCAACAACATTGGTTTTAAATGTTTTGTCTTTGTTTTTCCAAGCATTAAAACGGGTATTTAACGTCAAATCTAACTTGTCTGCTTGTTGAAATGGATAACCCATTGTATAAAATCCGGCACCCAGATAATGTGTTTTAAAACCAATATCAAAATTAGTAGATTTTTTACCAAAAGCTGCCGTTCCAGCAAAATCATTCAATGACGAAGCATCGGCAATATAGAAAGGGCGAAAAGATTTTACGCCACCAGGAAGCGGTGGTCCTAAATTTGTATCGGTCGAAAAAAAAGTTTGGGCTGTCTCAGCTTCCATATAATAGCCATTGTCGTTTTGAAGTTTTCCTAATAAACTTAACACAAAACCTTTTTGAGGAGTTACCAATAATGGGGGTGAAGTAACACTATTAAAATGGTCTTTTCCTGAAGCTGCGGTCATGGCAATTTTGTAAATCCCTTCTTTTTCTTTACCCAATTGGGCCATCCAGTTTGTACGTTTATAGGCTCCAAGAACAGCAGGAGCAAGTGACTGATTGATACCTTGTTGTGAACTTCCTGCAAAAAATTTTATCAAATATCCTCCGGGTCTTAGGTCTATTCCCGCTCCAAAAACACCAATATCACCAGTGGTAAGTTCGCTATAATTTAAGTATTGTGTTCCCAATTGCAGTTCTGCCCATTTGTACTTTGGATTTATTGAAAAATTATTAAGCGGATTGGTCAGATATTGCAAAAAAGTTTGATTCCCAGAAGCACCTATTCCTGCAAAGGGTCCCAAAAAATTTGTTGGATATTGAACAAAGCTAAAATTAAAAGGCAATTTTAATTCTCCAATAGTTATTGTGGGTTTAAATTTGAAACGAACTTGATTCCAAGGTTTTCTAGGACTAAATCCTGGCCAACCTGCTGGGTTTTTTGTTAATCCATAGTTCTCGTATGTTATACCAACTGTGCCTGAGACAACCGCTTTTGGTTTTTTCTTAGTCTTTTTGGTTTGTGCATAGCTAAAACTGATGCAGCATAGTGCGAGTAATGTAAATAGTTTTAGTTTCATATTCTTGGTTTTAATTAGAGTGCTTTAGTTTTTTAATTTTAATGAAGCTATTTTTTTGTACCGATTCAAAAAAATCCATAATCCGTAAAATCGGTGGTTGAATAAAATCTTTTTTTTAAAAATTATCAATTTTCTTGTTCGATAATTGGTAGTCACCAAACAAATCACATAATTTTTTAATTTCATTTATATTGCTATAATTGTTGTTGCTTACCACGGCAATCATCACAGATTCTTTTGGTAATCGAATGAGAAGGCTTCTGTTTCCTGCCCACCATCCCGTGTGGTACAAAACTTCTTTGCCACTTGTGGTAATAATTTTTTTCCAACCCAACCCATAATTACTGGCGTAAGGAGCAAGTGCGCTAGTGGGTGCATAAGCCAAGTCTAAGGTTGTTTTCTCAAACATTTTGCCATCACGTAAGGCCTTGTCCCACTTTTTTAAATCCTGAACGGTACTGTACACGTTTTTGTCACCGTACACCAAATCTAAATATCGAAGCGAATACACTTTGCCATTTCTGTAATACGATTTTGTTGCTTTGGCATAATTATCCAATCCCATTATATAGGTATCACTCATTTGTAAAGGCTTAAAAAAGGTGTTTCCTAAATAATCTTTATACGATTGATTACTTATTTTTTCGATAATTAATGCCAGCAAAGCATAGTTAGTGTTCGAATAATCGAATATTTTTCCGGGTTTGTTGATGACAACTTTCGATTTATTTTTGGCAATAAATTGAAGTAAATCAGCATTGGTTAGGTTTTTCCTCTTGTCCCAATCGGATTCGTCAATGAATTTTAGATAATCCTCTAATCCACTTTTGTGGCTCAACAACATTTTTATGGTTATTTCTGGAATAGGGAATTCTGGTAAATATTGAACCACCGCATCATCAATTTTGAGCTTTCCGTTCTCCATTAATTTTAAAATAGCCATTGCAGTAAAGGTTTTTGTAATAGATGCGAGGTCAAAAGCAGTGTGACTGGTTACATTATCTTTAAAGCTGTAGTTTTTTTCAAAAAGTGTTTTGTCGTTCTGCGATACTAGAATTTGACCGTTGAAATCAGGAGGCAATGTTTGTTTTAGAATTTCTTCAATAGGTTTGTCTATAGGATTTGGATTGTTCGGAATATCGTAAATTTCAGTTCCAGTTTCACCGCCACCGCCAGTTTCAACCTCAATTCCAGAATTCACATTTATTCTAAACGAGCAAGTACATTTTTTATCACCACAATTGGCAGTAAGCGTTACGGAGTATATTCCTTTTTCTGGAAATGTTATTGTTTCGTATAATGTTGTTGCAACGCGAGTATATATGATTTCGTTGACTTGGTTGTAAACTGTTATTTCGTTTTTGGTCGATGCACAACCGCCGCCTTTACAATTATAAATTCCCGAAAGTATGTAGGCAAAATTACTCTTAATATCTGTCATGGTATCGCCACAAATTATTTGCTTACTTGGTTTTGCTATTCCTGGATTGCTAGGTGTCAAAAACAAGTTTGACCAATTATTACCAGTATTACAAGCACAATTTGGGTCGACTACTGTGTCTTTTTTACAAATAATAGTTTCACATTTTTTGCAATCTTCATCAATTAAAGTCAAATGAAAACAAGCTTTTTCGAGCACTAAAACACAATTTTTTGTCGCTGGTTTTGGCAACGAAAGTTGAAACGAAATAGTATAAGTTCCTGGTTGAAGCACTGTACCGCCACTCCAAATTAATTCGTCAGGACATTTGTTTGATACTGCTCCCAAAATTACATTTGAAGCCGTTAAACCATCAGCCACCAACGTTCCCAATGATTGATTTGTGTTTGTAGCAAAAATACAACCACGTTCTATTATTTGTATTTTGCAATTGGCACAAGCAGGGTCTTTCCAATAGTATTTTATATCGGCAAGGCTTATTCGTACTTCTTTTACGGGTTTTAAAATGGTAAAAGTGATGGTTTCATTGGAAATTTGTGCTGTGCTCGAATTGACAAAATTAGTTTCGGATTCGGCTTTGCTGGTAGAAAGTAAATCTTTGCAAGTATCACATTCGGGCAAAAGGGTACAGTCTTTTATATTTAAATCTAAAACACCAGTTGTAGCTACGCAACCACCACCTACAGAAACCGTTGCGTATAAATGGTGAATACCCGGTTGTAAGGTTGATAAGGGCAATGAAACTCCTGTTCCTACATTGGCGACAGCCGTGCCATCATTATCATACCAAGTTACCGTATAAGCGCCTGTTGCTGGTTTTGGCAACGGAAAATTAATCGTGTCTGTCCAACAAGCGGTTTGGCACCCTTTTGGAAAAAGACTTACATCTGGCAAACTTTTTATAGTTCCAGCAGAAGCGGTTGCTGTACAACCTGCTGCATTTATGATTGTCGCGGTATAACTTCCAGCAACACCTGTAGTCATTGTATTGCCAATCGCGCCATTACTCCATTTAATACTGTAATCGCTCGGATTTGTATTTGCGGTTCCAACTGCCATAAAGGTGTGATTTTTGCCTTCACATAATTGTCCAGTAGGTGATGTAATGGTTATTGTTGGGCTTTGAACCAGTGTGACACAAATAGTATCTTTTGCAATACAACCGTTTGCGCTGGTTACAGTTAATTCAAAATTATATTCGCCAGGAACAGTTGCCGTTGCCGTTGGATAAGCTGAATTTGCCAATGTCAATGGTGCTGGGCCGGTAACTGTCCAGATGTATGTTGCACCGGTTTCTGATGTCGAATTGTGAATTTGAATCGGCGAATCGGAGGTACATTGTGTTTTTTCTGCAATAATTTTTGCAATAGGCAATGGATAAAAACTAATTGTTGACTTATTAGAGAATACGGTACAGCCTCCACCGGTTCCGTTGCCAACTAAAACATGATAACTCCCTTCTTGTGTGGCATTGTAAGTTGATGAAGTTGCTCCCACAAGTGCATTTCCGTCTTTATACCATTGATAGGTAGTAAAAGCTACTGTTGTACTTAAATTAACAGTACCTCCAGGGCACACTTTTTTATCGCCACCAATTGATGCCGTGATGGCTGGTAACACAGTAATTTTTTGGGTTAAAATAGTGCTACAACCATTTTTATGAGTTACGGTTAATGTAACGGTTTGCGGTCCTGCTGTGGCATACGTATGATTTGTAGTTTGCAAATTGGAAATAAATCCATCACCAAAATTCCATTGATAACTCAAATCTGTATCCGTTCCTGGGGTAGAAAACGGCACAATAGAATTGGCACAAATTGATGTTGGCAGATTCATTGATGCTGGAATAGCAGTTGTTTTGAAAGTCTCCGAATATTCTACTTTGCAACCGTCACTTCCTGTGATTTTTAAAGTTGCTGTGTGAAAGTCGCCAATTGCATAAGTTATTACACCCGGATTTGCTGCCGAGCTTGTTGCTGGACTTCCGCCAGGAAAAAACCAACTATACGACGTGATTGTGCTAGGCGTTTGAACTTGGGATAAGTTGGTAAACGTAACTTTATCACAATTTACTGCTGCGGTAAAATTGGTCGCAAGATTTACAGTAACGGTTTTGCAAATGTCTTTTTGACAATAAGTGCCATTGCCGAATCGAGCACAAACAGAATAGGTGCCAATTCCTTTATATTGATGTGTTACGTTATTTCCAGACGATTCCACACCATCGCCAAAATACCAATAAGCTGAGCCACCACTATAAGGAACATTGGTGGTTGTAAACGAGAATGGATTGCAAGTTGTGTTTATTGTGAAATCTGGATTGTAATTTGAGTTACAAGTACCACCACCTGAAACACATGATTCTTTTCTAACAGAAATTCTATCGGTAATTACTTTACAACCTGTACCACAAATGCTCACTTCGCACCAATAATAACTTACCGATGTTGCGGTGTAATTTGGAGAATTTGTTCCAACTGGGCTTCCAATACCTGTAGCTCCTCCTTGAAACCATTTGTAACAATAACTTCCAGCGGGCATTGGTGTTGCTACCAAATTTGTGTTTATAGTTTCGGTACATAACCAATAGGTTTTGTTCGTCGCGGCAATATTTGCTGTAAAGCCAGTGTTTTCTTTTGGAATAACAATCGACCCTTTTGAAACACAACCACTAGCCCCTTCAATAGTAACGGTATAAGTTCCAGGTTCAGTAATTGTAACGTTTTGAGTTAATAATAATGGTTTTACTGCATTGTCAAGTTCCCAAACGTAACTCGTTCCTGTAATTAATGATGAAAGAGTAATTCCGCCTACAGAGCACAAAGTTCCTGTTTTTGTAATTACCACTGGTGGAGCAGTAATTATAGTTACTGTAATTTGGTCTGTTCCGCCACAGGTTACTAACTTTAAGATACAAGTATTTGGCGGATTTAACGATCCGTGCCACGCAATTTGTACGGTATTTGTACCCTGACCAGAAATAATTGTGCCTAGAGGGTTACTCAAACTCCAAGTATAATCTCCTACTGCTGCAAGGGTTGAGGTGGTGTATGTTAATGTATTATCCATACACGAGGTCAAACTTCCTGTGATTGTAGGTTTCGTGAATGCGTTTACAGTTAGCGTTTGATTATTTGGCGCACTACATGAAGCTACGGTTTGGTTTACTGCTAGTGAATATGGTCCAGTTGCATTCCAAGTTACGGTTGCTGAGTTATTGTTACTGCCAGATGTTGTGTATGTACCGCCATTTACTGTCCAATTGAAAGTTCCTCCAGGTCTATTTGATGTAATGTTATACACATACGGTTTGCCTGTACAAATAGTTGTAGGTCCTGTAATGGCACCTAAAATAGGAGTTGGCAAAACGGTAACAACCATTGCGTCTGGATAAATACAAAAATTTGTAGGCGTCATTGGCGTTGCATTTATAGTATAACTTCCTGCGGTTATCCAAGTTCCAGAAATGCTTGTTACATTTGAAAATGTTGATGGGGATGTTCCTGAATTTGGCGTAATTGTCCAATTTGCCGGACCATTTGCTGTATACGAAAAAGCGGTTTTTTCGCAACCATTAGCATTTCCTGCTATTTTGAAACGAGGTAAAACCTGAACTTTTATAGTTGCCGTACCATTACATTTTGTTAAAGAATTGGTATAGTTACACGTAATTGTATAATCGCCAACCGCATTCCACCAATCGACATTAATAACACTTGTATCGGCATTATTTCCTGAAATGAAGCCACCACCAGAGATTGTCCAAGAGTAATTAGTTCCTGGCATACTTGGTAAACTATAGGTCGAAAAACCCAAAGGACAAACAATTGCATCTCCTTGAATTGGCATTGTTGGGTACAGAACAGGAACGCTTAAAGTGCCCGAATTGCCACACTTACCTATACAAGTTCCTGTCATATTAACGGTTGCTGGGTAAGTTCCATCCCAAATTACATTTACCGTTTCGCTAGTGGCAGAACCATCAATATGTCCTCCGGTTACGCTCCATTTGTAATTGCTACAGGGCGATGCTGTTGCGTACGATGCTCTGTCTCCTTTACATAACATTTGTTTGCAATCCGGAATAATTTGAATGCCAACTTCGCCAACGGTAATGGTTTTTGTTATGGTATCGCTACATCCGCAAGGTCTATCAACGCCTTGATTAGACGATTTTACAAGATTTGAAACCGTTAGTGTAATTGTATAGGTCCCAGGAGCGGTATAACTGTGTGCAGGATTTACTTGAGTTGATGATGTTCCGTCTCCAAAATCCCAGTTCCACGATTTTGCATCCGTTGAAGCATCGGTAAATTGAACCAATTGATTAGCACAAACGGGACTATTTGGATTAAAAGAAAAATTAGCAATTGGCGCATCTATCAAGCATACTTTTTCGGTTATAGTATGAGTACACGTACCGTTTTGGTTTGAAATAGCAACAGTAATGGTTCCTAAATTACCATTTCCCCAAGTGATATCTTTTAAATTTCCTGTTGCAGAGGCAATTGTTCCGCCGGTAACTGTCCAAGTGTAATTGTAACCTGCTTTTTTGGGGAAAATTCCAAAGGTTTCTTTGGTGTGTTTGCAACCCGAAATCCGGCTTTGACAATAATCACCGTTTGTTCCGCCAATAGGGTGCGATGGTTTATTATAACATTCGCCCATTGGAGAAACCAATTTAAACTCTGGACAACAAACTTTTTGTGCAGATATACTACTTACTGTTAAAATAAAAAGTGCGAATATGTAAAATATCTTTTTCATTATTAATTAATTTGAAGTGTAATTATAGTAGATGATTTTTTCGCAGGTAATACAATCTACATCTGTAAAACTGTACCTAATACCTATTTTCCCTTTTCGCGTACATCCTGTTTCAACACCAGGTAATGCAATTTTGAAATTGAGACTTAAATTGCCTTGTTTGTTGCAATTCCATTCTACCATTTTTGCAGGATAATAGCCATCACTATTTACTGGCGAAGCATTCATTGGTGTTCCAGAGTTCCAAGATTCAGTATTTGTACCAATAAAATTTCCAACCCAATTTTCTTTTGCAACACATTTCATACATGAAGTAGAAACAGCATCCTCTTCGAATGAAATAATTTCAGCGGTTATTTTTTTGATGTTTTTTGGGCTGATTGTAAAATTTTGCGCAATTGTCATTATGTTTAATGGAGTAGTTATAACGGTTTTTGAACCAATTTTTATTTCACTATTTTTTGGATCTAAACAATAATCGCAAACAATGCATTCTGGAAGTTTATCAATTTTTATTTCGAAATTTTTATCACACACTACATCATTAGAAATTAATGACCCTTCTATCGTAAATGCAATTGACGAACCAACAACTTGACTTACCTCGAACGAAATATTAATTTCTTGACCTGTGCTTATTGGGTTTGATGATATTGGTAAAATGTTCTTTATAGCAAATGAACCAGTTGGACTTGCAGTAACATAATTGGTTCCAGAAGTATTTGCAGTAAGACCCGTTTTAGCCTTTTTCTTGCTAGTGTTTTTTAATTTAATGTTGCTAACTTTATAAATAGTTTTCCCTTCTTTGTCAACGCCATTGCAAATTATGGTCATTTGGGATTTATCTATTACCAAACAACCATCTTTGCTCGTTTCATCGCAACAAGTTTCTGTTGGAGGGTCAATTTTATCATCGCATGACCAACAAAAATTATCAAAATTCACTAGTTCTGATGGCGACCCGTTATAATCTGTGCCAAGACTAAAACCTGTAACATTCTGAATCAGATAATCCCAAGCTGTAACTGCAGCAGCCCCAGTTTGAATGACCCCATCTTTTACAACTTGCCATTGTCCAAAAGCATTAGATGGTAATTCTCCCTTGGAACTTAATGCAATTGGTAAACAAAATTTTCGCCATTCGGTATCAATAATTACGGGCATTGATGGATTTGGAATTATCCAAGCACGATAAAAGGATGTCCCAAACGACACTCCTGAGCCAGCGGTTGTAATGGGAACTCCATTATATAAAAAGAATGCTGGAGTACGTGTTACCTTGTCGGCTTTTCCTTCCCAATCTACCATGTAATCAAAGCACAAGCAACCATTTTTGCCTTTTTCGAGCCAATTCCCTGCAAAATCATCATAGTTTATAGCAAATGATGGGCCTTGACCATCAACAAGTTGAAGGTAGTTTTTGTGAGGCACATCGGTTTTGATACTTATTGGGTTTACATAAAAACCTTTCCAATTATTGATTTTGTATTGACCTTCAAAATCGATACAATTCGAAGTTTCCTCAGTAATTTTCACCTCAAAATTGGTGGGTTCGCTTTGTGCATTTTTACAAATAGGGTTTCCTTCTGCATCTAATGCAATAACACGCCAAACGTATTTTGCGGTTCTTTTTTCGATAATTCCAGGTTTGGCAGTATAACGAGGTTGCCCCTTTATATCTTCTTGAATAATAGGTTGATTATTGTAGATAGCTTGTGCATTAGTTTCACCTTCTTCAACTTCCCAAACAAATAAGCGGTACGTAACAATACCTCGATACGACGAAACGATGGGAGACCAATTAAAAGTTGTCAGGGATAGCAAGTCTTTTTCTTCAAAAACTTTATTTTTAATGGGATTTACATTTATGGGTGGCGAACATACTTCTTGTTCTTTGTTGGCAATGATAAAAGGCATACATTTTTCTAATAATAATTTACCTGATGCCGCTCCATTTCTAGTTTCATAAAACTGAACGCAAATCTCATAACTGCCAGAATTTAAAAGACAATCTTGACCTAATAAGGCTTGTGCCGAAGTTCCTACCCAAGATTTTGGTGATGATGTTGTAATATTACTGGGCTGCGCTGACACCGAATTTGGCCCACCACATTTTATAACACCATTGCTTTTAATATTGACAAGAATATTACTTTCAAAAAGCATATTCATATTAGCACCAGCAACAAGAATATTAAAAATATTATTTCCTGTTCCCCATTGTGAAGTATCTGGATTTGGGTTTGGCGGCAAATTAATTGTGATTGTTGGTGCTTGTCCCAACATTGTATAACACCAAAGACTAATAAATACAAGTAGATATTTTTTCATATTATAAAAGAGTTGTTTCAAAAGTTAAGATTGCTAATGTGTAGTGCTATATTAATTGTGCTACAATTTTGTTATCCTTAATTTTTGAATATTTCATCATCGAGTAATCAATGCCCATATTTTGTGCAGTATCTGAATGCTTGTTTTTTTAAATTCTTGCATCGTTTCTATTATTTAGTGCAATAGTAAAAGCGTAGTTAACACTAATTTAAAAATGTTAAAAAGTTTGAATTTTATAAAAAATTATGTTAATAATTTTAAAAAAATGCAATCATGAATCAAAAATACGAAAGATTAGTTAATTTTAAATGGGTTTTAAAACCCATTTTTGTAACTTTATTTACCGTTAAATAACGGTAGTAAATAAGGTTAAAAACGAGACGAAGAATTCGCTGAATTTTTATAATTTGCTATTCATTTATACTCTAACACTAATTTTATTTATGACTTTTAATGAAACCGCTTTTCAGGCACTTTGTTTTTTTTCGTTGGGATTTTTATGTCTAGTAAGTTTTGTTGGCTTATATTTAGGTATTCTCTTTAAATCAAAAATCTATTATTATTACTGTGGTTATGTTGTGACTAATATAATTTTTATAATAGCAGTGTATTGTAAGGCAAATCGGTATTTTGAGGCACATTCATTTTCTTTTAATGTTTTGGAGCTTTTAATAGATGTCGTTCAGATGATTGGAAGTTTTATGTTTGGAGCCTTTATTTATTATGCTTTGTTAAAAGAGGATGAAAAATTCATTAAATTGAAATTTGTGTTTCAATTCTATGCTGTGTTTACTTTGTTTTATTTAGTTGTTGTTGTTTTGTTTCCTTATTTTGTTCTGGAATGTATACCATACTTTATAGGTACTAGATTAGTTGTTGTTTTACTTTCCTTGTTATTTTATTATTATATTATATTAGAGCTAAAAAAAAAATATTTTAGATATTTGTTTTTGGCCATTAGTTTTTTGCTGTTAAGTGGTTTTCTTGCATTTTGGGATTCCCTTACCAATTATTACTCTAATTTATATTTAGGGTTTATTTTTATGTGTTTGGGTTACGTATTAGAGAACATCTGTTTTGTATGTGCTTTTATTTATAAATATTTTTTTACAAATCAACAAAAAATTAAAGCCGAAATAGCGCATCAAGAACAATTGAACATCGTTAAAATCGAGATACAGCAACAAACGATGGAACAAATAGGCAGAGAAATTCACGATAATATTGGGCAAAAACTTACATTGGCCAGTTTGTATACGCAGCAACTTTCTTATGAGAACAAAGCCCCCTTAATTAATAACTGTATAGAAAACATAAGCTCTATCATCAATCAATCTTTAAGCGAATTAAGAGGATTGTCAAAATCATTAACAGATAACACCATAAAAACCAAAACCATAAACCAGCTGTTGCAGCGGGAGTGTGACGGTTTTAATGAACTTAAAAAATGTAAGGTAGTATTCAAATCAAATTCCAATCATTTAGAGTTGCCAGAGCAGTCAAAAATTGTATTGTTGCGGATTGCTCAAGAATTTATTCAAAACAGTATCAAGCATTCTGATTGTAAAAACATAAATGTTACCCTAATCAATACAAACAATCTTTTGCAACTTTATCTTCAAGATGACGGAAAAGGTTTTGATGTCAATAACCAAAGAGACTTAGGAATTGGTTTAAGTAATATAAAGAAAAGAACACAGTTAATTGGGGGTACTCATAAATTAGAAAGTAAAGAGAATGGCACGAAATTAATTATTGAAATATCCTTGTAAAATGAAAAAAACAATTGTAATTGTCGACGATCATATTCTTATTGCAAAGGCCTTGCAAAGCATAATTTCTAATTTCAATTCATTCGAAGTACTTTATACATGTGAAAATGGTAAGGAATTGCAAGCAAAATTCGAACTCAAATCGAATATTCCGGATATTGTATTGCTTGATATTAGCATGCCAATAATGAATGGCTTTGAAACAGCAGAATGGATAAGAGACAACCATCCAAATATTTTAATAATGGCTTTAAGTATGCAGGACGATGAGCAAAGTGTGATAAAAATGATTAAAAATGGAGCCAAAGCATATTTGCTAAAAAACATCCATCCTGCCGAGTTAGAAACCACACTTAACACTTTGGTAAAAAACGGTTTTTATTATCCTGATTGGGTTACAAGTACGCTTTGTGCCAATCTGGTAAAAAATCAAATAGAGAAATCTAAAATTAACTTTAGCCTAAGGGAAATAGAGTTTTTGAAATATACAGTTACGGAATTGACATATAAAGAAATTGCCGATAAAATGTGTTGCAGTCCCAGAACCATCGAGGGATACAGAGATAATTTGTTCGAAAAACTAGCGCTCAAAACTAGAGTTGGATTGGCCGTTTTTGCCATAAAAAATGAATATACATAAAAAGTTGGTTAATCTCTTTTCCCACGATTTTAAAGAGTTTATCTATGAAAATACTTCGAAGTATTCCTTCAGCTAAATATTTGAGAATGTTGTCCTGATCGGTAGGGCTTTTTAATATTTGATTAATCGAAAGAGCGTTACACGTAATTTATTCTCAAGATTTTTTTTATTTTTTATCAGACATACTCTTGTGACTAGATTATAATAAAGTCGGCTTCCAGAATATCTTCAAAATGCTTGAGGTTTTTTGCAACAGTAATTTTCCTGTTTTAGGTGAGATAAATGGTCGATATATTACCAAATCCTTTTAGGTACATAATATCTTCAAAATCTATTATTGATTTCTCCCCTCATAAGTTATGGTTACTTTTTTAGCAGGATACGGTTTGTTTATTAACCCACAAATCACCGGAAAATTATTGATTGCAATCCTTAATTCTGAAACAAGTATAGGTTTCAAAATATAATCTATTGCTCCAACGCGAATCGTATCTATTGCAAAATCTTCGTGTGCAGTAACAAATATGATCCGAAAATCTCTCACAGGAAAATGAGCTAACAAATCGAATCCATTTTCTATTGGCATTGATTTATTTAGAAATAGTAATTGAAGAGGATTGTTGTCTATAAGCAACTTTACATCCTAAATGGTTTAAAATAATCCTGGAATTTGGATTTCGGGGATTTTTCAATCAAGATGATTTCTAAATTCTTGAAATTTAGGATTTCATCACAAACAAGTATAGTTTTTATTCGGGTCCTATATTTCTCAGCATAAGAAAAAGTGATGAGCACATCATATTCAGCATTTTTTTTGAGAGTTATTCAACAGAATTCACTAAGGTTATTAGCTAATTTTTAATCTTTAAATGTTTTGGTTAAGGCTTTTGAAGTATTAGTAGTTAAAAACAACGATCTGATAAGTTTTCATTTAATTTGAAATATAAGTTTAACTAGTTTTTTAGAAAATAATTTACTCACGTTACGCAAAAAAGTTATCAAATATTCAGTTGTTAACATTTACAATGTTAACAACTTATGTAGCCTAAAAATATAGTTATGCCGCTTTTCTAGGTTTTGATAATGCT
>JAFCUE010000027.1:0-64007 GCA_051990185.1 Flavobacterium sp. DT2-2
AGTGAATAGAAAAAAGTGAATAGAAAAAAGTGAATAGAAAAAAGTGAATAGAAAAAAGTGAATAGAAAAAAGTGAATAGAAAAAAGTGAATAGAAAAAAGTGAATAGAAAAAAGTGAATAGAAAAAAGTGAATTGTGAGAAGTGAATAGTGAATAAGTACAAGATATTAGTTGTTCACTATTCGCCACAACTATTCGCCACTCACTAAAAACCACTCACCACTTACTACTCACCACTCACTAAAAACAACTCACCACTCACCTAGATGAAAGATATCATTCTCAAAGCCGAAAATATTTCCTCCGCCATACCGCTTGGGACTTGGGGGCACGGGTACTATGACGCACGACTTAAACCGTTGGTGTCACCAGATACAATGCTTAAAGCCAATCAAATCATTAAAATTAAAACTTAAGTTAGTAATTCTCAAGAACAGCGGTTTTGGATTCAGTTTTTAGTGCTAATAAATAGTTTAAAATACATTTCATTTTTGTTCCATTATTAGTTAACTTTGATTTATGAAAAAAATAAGAGAAATCATTTTTTACGAAAACTATTTTGAAAGTTTCTTTAATGAACAAACAGAAAAAGTGAAAAGTAAAATCGATGAAGTTCTTTTTTTAATTACAATCATTGAAAGAGTTCCAAAAAAATTCCTGCAGCATATGGAAGGAAGTGATGGACTATATGAAGTTAGAGTTGCTCTTGGCAATAACATTTTTCGTATTTTTTGCTGTTTTGATGACGGACGTTTAATAGTGTTATTCAACGGATTTCAAAAGAAAACTCAAAAGGCACCAAAAACTGAAATTGAAAAGGCAGCAAAATTAAAGGCGGAATATTTTAATAAAAAAAATGAAAATGAAAAAAGAAAATAGAATAACGACCACTTTTGAAGAACATCTTGACAAACGCTACGGAGAAGTGGGTTCAATAGAACGAGCAGAATTTGAAATTAAAGCAAAGGCTTTTGCAATTGGGGAATTAATAAAAGAAGAAAGGCTTTTGGCTCATTTAACACAAGAACAGCTTGCTGAAAAAACAGGTACCAAAAAGAGTTTTATTTCCAGAATTGAAAACGGACATAGCGACATTCAACTTTCAACGCTATACCGCCTTTTAGAAATTGGTCTCGGAAGAAAAATATCATTTTCCATCGAATAATACCCCATTTAAGACAGCAGTATCAAGTAATCAAGATTATATCGCTATTGGAATTATTATTATTATTGAAATTGTCAATTAACCCATTTTATGATTAACCGATTACACGATTACACGATTAACCAATTAAACCTCCATTGAAAGACATTATATTAAAAGCCGAAAATATTTCGAAACAATACCGCTTGGGCCAAGTGGGAACTGGTACGTTGAGTCATGACCTAAACCGCTGGTGGCATCAAGTACGAGGAAAAGAGAATCCATACTTAAAAATAGGCGATGTCAACGACCGAAGCACAAAAGGCTCTAGCGAATATGTGTGGGCACTGCAAGACATTAATTTTGAAGTGGAACGTGGTGAGATTCTTGGAATTATTGGTAAAAACGGTGCGGGGAAATCTACGCTTTTAAAAATATTATCTAAAGTTACAGCACCCACAACAGGCAGTATAAAATCCCGCGGACGAATCGCCTCGTTACTGGAAGTAGGAACAGGTTTTAACGGAGAAATGACTGGGCGGGAGAATATCTATCTCAACGGAGCCATTCTTGGAATGACCAAAAAAGAAATAACCTCTAAACTAAATGAAATCATAGATTTCTCAGGTTGTGAACGTTACATAGACACGCCTGTAAAACGATACAGTTCAGGAATGACGGTACGACTGGCATTTGCAGTTGCTGCATTTTTAGAACCAGAAATTTTAGTAATTGACGAGGTGCTGGCAGTGGGTGACGCCGAGTTCCAAAAGAAAGCCATTGGCAAAATGCAGGATATTTCTAAAGGCGAAGGAAGAACGGTTTTGTTTGTGAGTCATAATATGGCGGCGGTGAAGAGTTTGTGTACAAGGGGGATTGTTTTAGAGAATGGGATGGTGAAATTTGAAGGACAAATAAATGATTCAATAAACTACTATTTAGCTAATAAAAAAGATATTACTAATGTTAAATTAATTGATAGAAAAGATAGGGTTGGTTCCGGTAAAGTTAAAATTATAGATGTTAGTACTGATATTAGTGGAATAATGACAGATTCTAGTTTTAAGGTAGAATTGAGTTATGAATCTTCAGATGAGAAAGTTCAAATTAATGAATTTGGTATTAGTATTTGGGATTTAAGAGAAAATAAAATTATTAGTATTTCGTCAACATTTAAAAACCAATTAAATAATCTCCCAAATAACGGTAAAGTTACATGTGAAATCATGAAATTACCTTTAGTAAAAGGTATTTATTCAATAAATTGTTTTGTAGGTTCTATTTTTGGTTTGGAAGACTATATTGAAAATATATTACAATTCGAAGTGATTGAAAATGATATATATGGCACTGGTAAAACAATAAATCCTGAATGGGGGATGATAGCAGTTGATCATAATTGGTTAATATAAGTTAGTATGATACAGAAAAAAGAGGAATTAGAACAATGGCACAATAATGAAGATCCTTGGGGTTACAATAGTAATACCGATGATTTAGTTAGAAAAGATGTTTTGTTGAGTGAGATACCTAATATAAAATATAAAACAGTATTAGATATAGGTTGCGGTCAAGGTTTTATTACTAGAGATTTACCTGGGGAGATGATTTATGGTGTTGATATATCTCAATCAGCGATTGATTTTGCTAATAAAAATACAGATAGTAGAGTTCAATTTAAACAAGGTTCAATTTTTGAAATTGACAAATTATTTGATATAAAATTTGATTTAGTCATAATTACAGGAGTTTTGTACTCTCAATATATAGGTAAATCATCAAATTTGATATATCTTTTGATCGATAAAATTCTTAAGGATGAGGGAATTTTGATTTCGGTTCATATTAATGAATGGTATGAATCTCAATTTCCCTATCATAAAATTAAACAATTATATTACGACTATAGAGAATTTACCCATAATTTAGAAATTTACTCGAAATGATTTTAATGTATCACAAAATTCATCCAGATACACCTTCAATGTGGTGGGTTAGCGTTAATGAATTTTACCGACAGATGGTCGAGTTATCAAATAAGAAAGTAGTTTATCTAGATGACTATGATTCTAAAAATATAGATAATGTAGTTATTACTTTTGATGGAATTTATAAGAATGTGCTTGAGTATGCTTTGCCAATTTTGAAGCATTTTAATTATCCTTTTGAACTCTTTTTAACGTCTGATTATATTGGGATTGACAATTTTTTTGATTCTGTAGAACCTCTTACTAATTTTACTGATTTCGAAGATTTGATTAAATTGGTTGATGGCGGTGGAAGACTTCAATGGCATACGAGGAGTCATCCAAATCTTAAAAGTATCACTAATTTAGATTTTATTAAAAATCAATTGTCTATTCCTAATGAAGTTAGGAATTTAGATAAAATGGGTTTTAATTGGTTTGCCTATCCTCATGGAGAGTTTAATGAGATTGTTTTAAAAGAAGTTAAGTTGAGGTTTAAAGGAGCTGTATCTTGTAATCAAGGTGATGATAACGATAAATATTTATATAATAGATTAACAGTAGAAAATCATACTCGATTAAGAAATGAAACTATCGCCTGTATAATTCCTTGTTATAATTATGGGACATTTTTAATTGAGGCAATTGAATCTGTTATTAAGCAAACTATTGTCCCTGACGAAATTTTAATTTCAGATGATTGTTCAACTGATGAAACTCAAATTATAGCAAATGAATATGTAAGAAAATTTCCTAAATTGATAAAGTATGTTAAGAATGAATCTAATCTAGGAATTGTAAAACATTTCAATAAAGCTATCAAATTAACCGAATCAGATTATGTTTTCTTTTTAGGTGCTGATAATAGACTTTTAAGCAATTACATTGAAGAGTCAGTAAAAGTATTGGATATGGGAGAGAATATAGGTATCGCATATACAGATTATAGTTTTTTTGGACCTAGAGCGAAAATTGCTTATGAAGCTTTACCAGATATTAGAAAGGCTGGTGTAAAAAACAATGTTTTTTTTAAGATTTTTTTTCCAGAGGTAAAATCACATGACGAGTTATTAGAAATCATAAATAAATCAAATATAATTCATGGTTCTTCAATGTTTAAAAGAAAAGCATTTGATCGTGTTCAAGGATATCTCGAAACAGATATGCCTGAAGATTATAATCTTTTCAAAAGGATAATTTTGAATGGTTGGGATGCAAAAAAAGCGAAGAAAACCTATTTAGAATATAGGCAACACAGTAGTTATCAGGTTAACAATGTGCTTACTCTCCAAAATCAAATGATTTTTTATAAAAAGGCATACATTTCATTAAAAAATGAGAGAAGCAGTTTTGAAAATAGTTTGTTCTTCAAAAGAGCGTTTAAGTTATATAATTATTTGAATTTTCTTAAAAAAAACTATAGAAATCCCAAAAAAGTATTTAGAATAATAAAATCAAAATTTTAAAATAAAAATGTGTTTTTCATTAATTTCAGTAATTGTTCCCAACTACAATCACGAAAAATACTTAAAAGAAAGATTAGATAGCATTTTCAGTCAAACCTATCTTAATTTTGAGGTAATTCTATTAGATGATTGTAGTACAGATAATAGCAGGGATATTCTTAACCAATATAGTCAACATCCTAAAGTCAGTCATTGTATTTTTAATGACGTCAACACAGGTAATACTTTTGTGCAATGGAATAAAGGAATAGCTCTTGCAGAAGGGGAATTCATCTGGATTGCAGAATCAGATGATTTTTGTGATTCCGATTTTTTGGAAGAAGTAAGTAAGCCGCTGATAGCAAATGAAAATGTAGTTTTGTCCTATTGTCAATCTAATCGTGTGGATGAAAAAGGAAAAGTTTTTGGAAATTGGAAAACACATTCCGATTCTTTAAGTGTAAAACAATTTGAAAATGATTTTGTTTTAGAGGGTGATTTTTTTATCGAGAATTATTTAATTTATAAAAATGTTATTCCAAATGCCAGTGCGGTAGTACTCAAAAAAAAGTATCTGCAAATTCCTAGTGATTTGATTAGTAGTAACGAATTGAAATATTGTGGTGATTGGGTGATATACCTTCAACAAATAATCAATCATAAAGTTGCCTTTGTCGCTTCGTCAATGAATAACTTTAGATTTCATAGTTCTAGTGTAATTGCTAAAGCATCAAAATCTGAAAGTAGAATTTCGATTATTGACATTGACTTTATAATGCGTAAATTAATGTTTTCTATTTTAAAAAAGAATAAACCAACAAATTATGGTAACATCGCTCACAGTAGCAAAAATATTGTAAAGTCCTTAAAATACGAAAAAGCATTATTTTTTATTAGTAATCATAAACATTGGAAAGGAATTTTTCTTATGATAAGTATTTTTGATGAATTTTTAAAAAGATACCCTTTTAAGAAAAGCCTAGTTTTAAAATTCAAGAAAATTACTTCATGATTTCCATTATAATTTGCTCTAGAGAAAAAACCATTTCAAAAACGTTACAAGATAATCTTCATACTACTGTAGGATGCGAATATGAATTAATAGTTATAGATAATCAAGAAAATAAGCATTCCATTTTTGAAGCTTATAATTTAGGGATTTTGAAAAGTAAAGGAGATTTTCTTTGTTTCATGCATGATGATATTTTGATTCATACACAAGATTGGGGTGCTATTATAACTAAAATCTTTAATACTAATGAGGATTACGGTTTAATAGGAATTGCTGGTTCTAGTCAAAAAACAAAGACGCCTTCTGGATGGTGGGATTGCGATGAAAAATACAAATCAATTAATGTGATCCAGCACTATACAGATGGAAAAATAATAAAAGAATATTTAGGATTTGAGCATAGTGACTTGAATGAAGTAGTATTTTTAGACGGCGTATTTTTAGCATTGCGAAAGGAAATAAATGTTTTTTTTGACGAAAAGTTGAAAGGATTCCATAATTACGATTTTAACATCTCAATCGAAACAAAGAAAAAGAATTACAAAATAGGCGTCACAAATAAAGTACTAATTGAACATTTTTCTATCGGTAATTTAAATGATCAATGGATCACTTCAACCATTCAAATTCATAAATTATATAAGGCCGAACTCCCTTTGTCATTAAGTATTGATCGTCAGATCGATAATGAGATTTTTGCATGCAAAAGATTTTTATCCTATTGCATAAAAGCGGGCAATAAAAAACAAGCCTTAAGGTGCAGTGTTAAAGGCTATCTCTATCATCCACTTTCTAAATATAATTTGGTTTATTTTTTAAAAACAGTAGTAAAGATATTTAAACTATGAAGTCGTGTGTAATTATTATTGCCTATAATGGAATGCGGTGGATCAATGAATGCTTACAAAGTATTTTGAATAGTTCTATTAGTGCAACCATTATAGTGGTGGATAATTGCAGTAGCGACAGTACTGTAGATCATATTAAAACTAATTTTTCTACTGTAATACTGCTGGAACAAAGCGAGAATTTAGGTTTTGGTAGAGCAAATAATATTGCCATGGCTTATGCTTTACAAGCAGGAATGGATTATGTTTTTTTATTAAATCAAGATGCTTTTGTATACAAAAACTCTTTTGCCAACTTAATCCATACGGCAGTACAGCATCCCGAATATGGGATTTTAAGTCCAATTCAATTGGGGTACTCAGGTGATGTATTAGAAAATTATTTCTTTCAATTCATGGCTAAAGATAAATCGCGATCTTTTTATTCTGATTTTGTTTTAAAAAAGCAACCCAAAGTAGTGTATGATATTGCATTTATACAAGCTGCTTGTTGGCTTTTACCAGTGGCATCCATTAAGAAAGTAGGAGGGTTTGACCCTATTTTTTTTCATTACGGTGAAGATAACAATTACTGCCAAAGGATATTGTATCATAATTTAAAAATAGGTGTCGTGTCTGAAGCGTACATAAGGCATGATGCAAATAATCATAAGGAAGAAAAGATAAAAGTTTTTTCTGAAAAATATTTTCATTTGTATAGTAGAAATCTTAAAGTTTTATTCGCAGATATTAATGAAGAATTAAATGAAGGTGCTCTAAAATACGAGAAAATGAAAATTTATAAAGTGATACTTTTTCATTTTTTTAAATTAAACGTTTCGAAAGTTTACGGCTGTCTAAAAAAGCTTAAGGTCCTGGATGAGACTGTAACACAAATTCTAGTTAGTAGGAAAATAAATAAAGCAATTGATACTCATTATTTAGATGTTTGATCCACTGGTAACTATTATCATCCCTTGCTACAATCAAGATCAATTTTTGACAGAAACCTTGCAGTCTGTTTTTGATCAAACTTATTCAAATTGGGAATGTATTATTGTAAATGATGGCAGTACAGATGCCAGTGAATCAATTATACTTGATTGGATACAAAGGGACAAAAGATTTCAGTATTATAAAACCACAAATTCAGGAGTTAGTGCTGCCAGAAACTATGGATTGCGAATTGCACAAGGAGAATACATACAATTTCTTGATGCGGATGATTTACTAACAGCTGATAAATTAATTCTATCGCTTGATGCTATAGAAAAATACAAAGTAGATATAGTTTGCTCCAATTATCTGGTGTTTACTGCAAAAGTAACAGTAACTGAACCACCTTTTTCAAATTTGGATCATTTCGAATTTAATTTTTATAATCTTGCGCGGTATTGGAATGATGGCTTTACTGTTCCATGTCATTGTTGGTTTTTTAAGGCCAGTCTGTTGCAAAATATCTCTTTTCCACTAGATTTAACAGCCCAAGAAGATTGGGTAATGTGGTTGCTAATTTTTCAACAGAAACCCAAAACATTTTATTTACAAAATCCGTTGGCTTTGTATCGCAGAAATCCTTTTGGACGGACCAATGCAGAGGGAATTTTTGATGAAACATTACTTGCTATACGCTATTTAAAACCTTTGTTACAGGATAGCGATTTTCAGTTCTTGTATGAATCAGCTCTAATTAGGTTTAATAATGGTATGCTGTATTGGCGCAATAGAGCCTATGCTTTAAAAAAATCAAAAACATTTCAATTTGGATTAATGTGTAAAAAAGTATTAAAAAGAGCCGGTTTATTGGTTATAGCAAAAAAAATATTTCACTCTCTCCAACTAACTAAATGAACTTTAATTTGCTCGCCATAGTAGTTCCCTATTACAAACTTTCTTTTTTTGATGCTACATTGGCATCGTTGTCAATTCAAACGAATATGCATTTCAAGGTGTATATAGGTGATGATGCTAGTACTGAAAGTCCTCATAATTTATTAGAAAAATACAAAGGCAAATTTGATTTTAAGTACCATCGATTTCCACAAAACAAAGGTGCAATTTCCTTAGTACAGCAATGGGAGCGATGTATTGATATGACTAGTAATGAGAAATGGATTATGATTTTAGGCGATGATGATGTTCTACAAGAAAATTGTGTAGCATCTTTTTACGCAAATTTAAGTGATATAAATGCAAATGATTGTAAGGTAATACGATTTGCAACACAAGTCATTAATCAAGATAACAAACTTATTTCAGATCTTTATTACCATCCAAAAATTGAAAATAGCGTAGAATTTGTAATGCGGAAATTACAAGGTCATACAAGAAGCTCATTAAGCGAATATATTTTTGATAAAAACAAATTGATAACTACACAATTCAAAGATTTCCCATTGGCTTGGTACAGTGATTTATTGGGAGTTTTAGAATTTTCAGATTTTAAAAATATTTTCACAATAAATGAGGCTTTAGTCTATTTTAGATTAAGTGGTCAAAACATAACAAGTAAAAACGATAATCTAGTCAATAAAAATATCGCTACTTATGCATTTTATTATTACTTAATTGATAAAAAATCTCGTTACTTTGATGCTTTGCAAAAGCATTTTTTACTGCATAAACTTGAAAAAAAATTTTTAGACAACAAACGTAATGTCCATTTTTGGAAAACATTTACTACGCTGTATTTTTCAAGAATTTATATAAAAAGATATTTTAATTTAATTTTAAAAATGGGTCAAATGGTTGTTAAAAAAGGTATTTCGTGAAATTTTTGATAATAATACAAGACTTACGTGTGTCAGGTACAAGTCAAGGTATAATAGAGCGTTCTTTCCTTGGTAAAATGAGAAGAACTTATCCAGAATCTAAAATTGATGTTTTATATTTAAGTGGACATACCACAGATGATAACTTAGAAATCTTACCTGTTGATAATTTAAAGAGAAAAATTATTACACCAAAAATCCCTTTTCATGTAAAATGGATTAGTAGAATAACGTATAGATTTTTCAATGTTCTATATGCAGAAAATTATCTACATAAAAAATACGCACTCGAAATTTCGAGAGTGGATCATACAAAATACGATCATATAATGGTTAGAAGTGCTGGTCTAAATCATGAAGTTATATTAGCAATGCACAATCTTCCTATCCTTAAGCACAGCATTATTAATTTTCACGATCCTTACCCTAATTCTTGGTATTCTGGAAATCCCGACAAAATTACAAAGAGGGAACTTTTAAGGTTAAAGAAAATGATTGAAGTGGTTAATTTTGCTAAAGGATGTTGCGCTTCAGCATACTACATGGCTAAAGATTTACAATACCTCTATGCTTCAGATAAATTTTTTTACACTTTGCCTCATCAGTTTGATAGTTCTGTTTTTGATTTATCTGATACAACAAAAGTAAGAGAGAAAAAACGAAGAATACAGATTTCCTATCATGGCGCTTTAATGTTTGGGAGGAATATATTGGTATTAGTAGAAGCTTTTAAACAATTGATTGAGGAAGAAGATTGGATAAAAGAGGATGTAGAATTTGTTTTAAGAGTTAAAGGCGAAGGACTAGGTAAATTAAAAGAAATAGCTAATTCAATAGATAATATTGTCGTCTTGGATACATTAGACTTTTCTAATTCATCTAATGAGCAAATTAACGAGAGCGATGTTAACGTAATTCTTGAAAACGGGCCTTACTATTCTAATATATTAGGAGGGAAAGTGCCTTTTTTATTTGCCTTGAATAAGATTGTGTTAATTTCGTCACCAGAAAGAAGTGAGTTAAAAAAAATCTTTAAAGATTATAAGTATACATATAATATGAATAATATTAAAGAAGCAAAAGAAAAACTGCGTGAGGTTTTAATTTTGCCTGATGTGGTAATTAATAACGAAATATTTTATTTTTCAGACGATTTTTTTAAACAATCAATGGAAAAAATTTTTAATACATAAAATTTAAAATGAAATTTTCTTTTCACATTTCTACTAAAAATCGTCTCCATGATCTGGTAATTACTTTAAAGAGTATTAGTGGTTTATTGGACAGAAATGATGTAGAATGTGTAGTTTATGACGATGGATCAAACGATGATACTTACTTATATGTAAGAAGTAACTATCCTACCATTATACTTTTAAGAAATGAAGTTTCAAAAGGTTATATCTACTGCCGAAACAAAATGCTCAATGAAACCAATGCAGATTTTGCTATTTCTTTAGATGATGATGCACATTTTTTATCTGAAAATCCATTAGAAATTATAGAAGACTATTTTTTAAAAAATGCCAACTGTGGTTTACTTGCTTTTAGAATTTATTGGGGAAAAAACAAACCTGATTATCTGGAAACAGATGAGAATCCTATGCAAGTGAAAGGCTTTGTAGGATGTGGCCATGCATGGCGAATGGATTCATGGAGAAAAATTCCTAATTACCCCGAATGGTTTGTTTTTTATGGGGAAGAAGAATTTGCATCCTGTCAATTATTCAAGAAAAATATTGAAATTCATTACCTTCCCCAAGTACTAGTCCAGCATAGAGTAGATATACTTTCAAGAAAAACCAAATCCGATTATAGACTAAGATTAAGAAGAAGTCTTCGATCAGGATGGTATTTATATTTCCTATTTTATCCCATAAATTTAATTCCTAAATTTTTGTTGTATACTGTATGGATTCAAGTAAGAAATAAAACACTTAAAGGAGATATTAAAGCAACCATTGCAATCATACAGGCCATATCCGATGTTTTTATAAATTCACCAAGATTAATTACTCAAAGTAATCGATTGTCTTCACAAGAATATCAAAAATACTCACATCTCCCCAACTCAAAAATTTATTGGAAACCTAAAGATGAAAGAAAAAATTAAAATTTTTAAAGATCGAGCAATTTTTGCTAATGAAATGCTTGATAAATATTATAAAACTTCACCCAATACTATTGTTAGTGATATAGGTTCTGGCTTTGGACACATGCAAAATAAAATAGAATCGCTTGGAGCAACTTGGCAACCCTTTGATTATGTTAGAAAAATTGATAAAGCCATTATTTGGGACTTAAACAAACCGTGTCCAATTGAGACTAAAAATGCAGGAACAGTCATTTTTTTAGAGGTTTTAGAACATCTAGGAAATCCACAATTGGGCTTGCAAAATATAACCAAGCATATTGAAGTTGGAGGAATTTTAATTTTAAGTACCCCAAATCCAAGCTCAAGTCAAAACACAGTGAACCTGTTTTTAAAAGGCAGACTATTTTCCTTTCAAGAAAAACACCTTGTTGAACATCATGTTTTTACTCCTTGGGAACATATTGTTCGTTTCTTTCTTGAAGAGTGTGGGTTTGAAATTTTAGAATATGCTTCAATTGATATTTCTAATTCACAAAATAGAAATTCAAATATAAAAGATATTTTTAAAAGAAAAATGGAAACAATTATCGAAAATAGGAACCCAAAAGCAATAGGAATGAGTTATGGCATAGTAGCAAGAAAAAAATAATTTTGATCATGAAAAGTAAAACCATTGCTATAATTCCAGCTCGTTGCGGATCTAAACGTTTGCCCAACAAAAACACAATGCTTTTAGAGGGTATTCCGTTAGTTGCACACAGTATTTTATTTGCACAAAAACATTTATTTATTGACGAAATTTTTGTTTCGACGAATGACGAGTATATAAAAAAAATAGCCATTCAATATGGTGCTAAAGTAATCGATAGACCAGAAAGTTTGTCAGGCGATTTCGAGCCAACTGTTTCGGCACTAAAACACGTTTTAGAAAATATTGATACTGTAGAAAATATAATTTTATTACAGCCAACCAATCCATTACGACCAGAAAATTTATTAGAAAATGCTTTTGCTATTTTTCAAAATGAAAATTATGATAGTTTGTTTACAGTTTCAGGAAACCGACAAAAATTTGGAAAAATCGTCGACAATAAATTTATTCCGTTTAATTATGACATTGGTCAAAGAAGTCAAGATTTACAACCACTTTATTTTGAAAATGGATTGTTATACATTGTGAATACCAAATTCATTTTTGAGAATAAAATTATAACAGAGAACGCACATCCTATGATAGTTGATCATATATTTGCAACTATAGATATTGATACACAAGAAGATTTTGATTATGCAGCGTTTTTATTAAATACTTACAAAGATTTATATTAAATGAATCCACACATAGAAATTGCAGGAAGAAAAATTGGTTTAGATTATCCGCCACTTGTTATTGCAGAAATCGGCATCAATCACGAAGGTTCTCTGGAAGCCGCCAGGCAAATGGTCGATGCAGCAAAGAGAGCTGGAGCAGAAATTGTGAAACATCAAACGCATATTGTAGAAGATGAAATGAGTGGTGCGGCAAAAAAAGTAATTCCTGGCAACGCAACCGTTTCCATTTATGAAATTATGGAACGCTGTTCATTAAATGAAAAGGATGAACTGGAGCTTAAAAACTATGTAGAAAGCCAGGGGATGATTTTTATATCGACGCCTTTTTCCCGCGCTGCAGCCGAAAGATTAAAAAAGTTTGATATTCCAGCTTACAAAATTGGTTCTGGCGAATGCAATAATTATCCACTCTTGGAACATATAGCCACTTTTGGTAAACCTGTAATTTTAAGTACCGGAATGAACACGATAGAATCTGTTCGAAAAGCGGTTGCAATATTCGACAAACACAAAATTCCTGTTGCATTATTACATACCACCAATTTATATCCAACACCCATTCATCTGGTTCGTTTTGGAGCCATGATGCAAATGCACGAGGCTTTTCCAGACAAAGTTTTTGGTCTGAGCGATCATACTTTAAACAATAATGCCTGTTTGGGAGCGGTAGCACTTGGAGCATCAATTTTAGAAAGACATTTTACCGACAATATGAACCGCACAGGTCCGGATATTGTTTGCAGTATGGACGAACAAGCTTGCAGTGAATTAATTATAAATAGTGCAGAAATGGCACAAATGCGTGGTGGTACAAAACAACCAGCCAGAGAAGAACAAGTAACAATCGATTTTGCTTTTGCCACCGTTTGTACAATCTCTAACATTGAAAAAGGAGATACATTTACCAAAGAAAATATTTGGGTAAAACGTCCGGGAACAGGAAAAATTTTAGCGGAACATTTCAATGATATTCTGGGGAAAACAGCAACTCGGGATGTTCAAAATGATGAACAACTAACCTTTGAAGATATTAACAATGAATAAATTATATGATCTTAATAAAAGATTTGAATATGAAAACGGATTTTATGCCACTGCCGATCCATCTCGTTTAAGTAAAATAATTACACATTTAGAGTTTTTTAAACAAACCTCTACCGTAAGAGGTGAAATAGTTGAATTTGGAATTTTTAAAGGAAATTCTTTTTTTAGATGGATAAAGTTTAGAGATCTATTGGAACAAACCAATAGCAGAAAAATTATTGGTTTTGATATTTTTGGTGATTTTCCAGAAGCTAATTTTGATGAAGATAAAGCAAAAAGGAATGCATTTGTTGCTGAAACCAACGGAGGAAAAAGCATTTCTTTTGAAGAAATAAACGAACTTCTTGACAAACAAGGGTTGAATAAAAATGTTGATATTATTAAAGGTGATATTTTAATAACTCTTGATGATTATTTAGAAAAAAACCCTCATTTAAAAATATCGCTTTTGCACATTGATGTAGATTTATATGAGCCTTCAAAACACATACTAGAAAAATTATTTGATAAAGTCACAAAAGGCGGAATCATTATTTTTGATGATTACGGCGCTTTTTCTGGAACAAACAAAGCAGTGGATGACTTTTTTCAAAATAATGCTGAAATAAAAAAACTTCCTTATTCTCACGCTATTTCGTATATTATTAAATAATGAAGAAAAAAATCCTCTTTATTACGGGAACAAGAGCCGATTTTGGTAAAATAAAATCACTAATCTCAATTCTTCACACGAGTCAAGAATTTGAAGTTTTTGTTTTTGTTACTGGCATGCATTTGCAAAAAGAATATGGATATACGCTTATAGAAATTGAACGCTGTAATTTTAAAAATGTATATACGTTTGAAAACCATACTCACGAAACTACCATGGATTTGACTTTGGCTAAAACCATCGAAGGATTGTCTAGCTATTGCAAAAAGGTAAATCCCGATTTAATTGTGGTTCATGGAGATCGAGTAGAAACTTTAGCAGGTGCTATTGTTGGTTCGTTAAACAACATTTTGGTTGCACATATAGAAGGCGGTGAATTGTCTGGCACAGTAGATGAGTTAATACGTCACAGTGTCTCCAAACTCAGTCATATTCATTTTGTTTCAAATGATGACGCTGCTAGGCGCTTGAAACAAATGGGCGAAATAGAATCTTCAATACATACCATTGGCTCTCCCGATATTGATATTATGTTTTCCGATGACTTACCAAATATTGAAGACGTAAAAAAATATTACGAAATTCCTTTTGAGAATTTTGCTATTGTAATGTTTCATCCTGTGACTACCGAAGCTACTGCGATGAAAGCATACGTTCAAAATTTTGTAACTGCCTTACAAACCGATATCCATAATTTTGTCGTGATTTATCCAAACAACGATTTAGGGAGCCAATGTATAATTGATGAATATCAGAAATTGAAAGGCAATGCTAGATTTCGCATTATTCCATCCCTTCGCTTTGAATATTTTTTAACCTTATTAAAAAATGCACAATTTATTATAGGGAACAGTAGTGCCGGAATACGGGAAGCACCGTATTACGGAATTCCGATTATAAACATTGGTACGCGCCAACAAAATAGGGTGCTAAATTCGGATATTATAAATGTGGATTATGATACAAACAATATTAAACAGGCTTTAATAAGTGTAGTTTTACATAAAGTTAGCACGGATACAGCTCATTTTGGAGCAGGAAATAGTGCTCAATTATTTGTAAAAAACCTTCAAAAAAGGAGTTTTTGGAAAATCAATCAACAGAAACAGTTTAGAGATTTATGATGCTAAAAAAATATATCAAGGGTAAGCTTAGTGCAGAAATGCGAATAAAAATGAGATATAAATCTAGAAGTTTTAAAGCATTTTTTTATAGTTGGAATCTAACTAAGCTTGCTGATATTCATAAAACTGATAAATCGCGACATCATTTTTACACAAAGCACTATCAATTTCATTTTAGTCCTTACCGATTAAAAAAGATTAATTTATTAGAGATTGGTGTAGGTGGGTATGAGGATCCTCTATTAGGAGGTGAGTCTTTAAGGATGTGGAAATCATTTTTCCCATTTGCAAATATATTTTCGATAGATATTTTTGATAAACCTTTTCACGAAGAGAATAGAATAAAAATATTTAAGGGGAGTCAGGTTGATTTGGATTTATTACAAAAAATAGATCGCGAAATAGGAGGTTTTGACCTAATTATCGATGATGGCAGTCACCTTAATGATCATGTTATTACAACATTTGAATTTTTATTTCCAAAACTCAAAAAGGGAGGTATATATGTTGTAGAAGATACACAAACATCGTACTGGGAGGAATATGGAGGATCTTCAAAAGATTTAAAAAAAGAGGGAACAATTTATCATTTTTTTAAATCTATTATAGATTCATTAAACAATGAAGAGTTTATTCTAGATAATTATGAAAAAACATATTATGATAAACATATAATAGCAATGCATTTTTATCACAATTTAATTTTTATATACAAAGGTGATAATAATGAGAAGTCAAATAAAGTACGAAATAATAAATTCAGATAATATGATAACTTTTTCAAGACTTGGTCAAAAAGGAAATCTAGGCAATCAATTATTTCAAATTGCTTCTACAATAGGTATCGCTGAAAAAGCAGGTCAGCAATATTGCTTTCCAGATTGGGCCTATGAAGATTATTTTGAATTTAATTTTAGCAAAATGCAAAGTATGCCAACATGGAATTTAATGCAAGAAACTAAATTTAATTATTATGAATGGTCTGCAGAAAACGGGAATATAGATTTAAATGGATGGTTACAGTCTGAAAGATATTTTTCCAATGTGAAAATTAAAAATGTTTTTAAATTTAAATTTGATTTTGAAAATAAACTATTGGAGAAGTATAAAATACTTTTTACAAGAAAAACCATTTTAATTTCAGTTAGAAGAGGAGATTTTGTTAACAATCCAAATTATTTTCAACTTTCATATAAATATTATTTAACTGCTTTACTCCATCATTTTAGTAATCTTGAATCATATAATATTATTTTTGCTAGTGATTCTTTATCCTATTGCAAAAAGCACTTTTCATTTTTACCAAACGTATTTTTTCTAGATAATTTAAAACCTATAGAACAACTTTGTTTGGGATCTAAATGTGATAATTATATAGTTAGTAATTCTACGTTTTCATGGTGGATTGCATGGTTAGGCCAAGGATTTCAAACTAAAATAATTAGACCAGTGGCTATTTTTAGAGGCGAATACTCAAAAAAATACGATGAATCTGATTATTTTCCCTCCACATGGGTGCAACATGATGAAAATAATTTTCATTTGCCTAATTCTTATTTAAGAGTCAAAATATATGGTTATTTTAATGAGCTGATAGAAAAAATAATTTTTAATATAGAGAATGAAAAGAGATTGTTCAAAAAGAAATTGAAGAAAATTATTAAATTTTAATGAAAAAACTAGGAGTTGTAATTACTGATGGAGTAGGGTTTAGGAATTTTATATTGAGCGATTTTTTGGCGGAAGCCGAGAAATTATTCGATGAGGTGGTCATACTCTCTTGTTTACCAGACCACATCTATAGGGGCTTTGTGACGCAATCAAGAATTATTGAGTTGGATGTTTTTGAAGAAAGGTTCAAAACATGGTTTTTTAGGAAGGCGAAAGAAATAGCGCATTTGCAATTGCATAAAAACAATAATTTTGGAATTCAAGATAGTTTAAGAGTCAACACTACCGCATCTAAATCACCGAGAGGCTATGCAACCCGTTTTATTTTTAAACTAACCGCCCTTTTACATTCTGAAAAATGGATTCAACGCTTTCATTTTTGGCAACAAAAATCATTTAAAAGTAATTCGGTCGTTAAAAGTTATAAAACAATTTTAGAAAATGAGAATTTTGATTTATTGTTTTTTACACACCAGCGACCGCCTTATATTGCCCCTTTGGTTTTTCAGGCAGCGCAATTAAAAGTGAAGAGCGCTACATTTATTTTTTCTTGGGATAATTTGGCTTCCAAAGGAAGAATGGCAGCCAATTTTGATTATTATTTGGTTTGGAGTGAATTAATGAAAACCGAATTGCAACAGTTTTACACTTCAGTCAAAGAAGAAAATATTCAGGTGGTTGGAACGCCACAATTTGAACCCTATGTGCTAGAAAGGTACCAAGTAACTAAAGCCGAATTTGTAGAGAAGTTCAATTTAAATGATGCTTTGAAAACCATTTGTTTTAGTTGTGGGGATATTTCAACGAGTAAAAATGATGAATTGTATATTGAAACTATTGTCGATGCGATTGTCGCCAAAAAAATTAGAAATATAAATTTTATGGTGCGTACATCACCAGCTGAGGATCCCATACGTTTTGCTGCCTATGTAGCACGATATCCTTTTATAAAATGGAATTATCCCAAATGGAATTTATCGCGTCAAGGACACCAAGAAGCGTGGTCACAACGCATACCGACTATTGAAGATATCAAAGATTTGAGAAGCTTACTTGAATTTTCTGATTTGAATATCAATATGTTGTCTACAATGAGTTTGGATTTTATTCAATTTGATAAGCCCGTAATTAATACTGTTTTTGGTACTGACACAAACGGATTGTATGACGATCAACGATTTTTAAAGTATGCTCATATTATTAATGTGGTCAATAGTAACGCTACTAAAATTGTAAAAACTGAAGGCGAATTGATCAATGCCATCCAGGAATACCTGGAAAATCCAAATTTAGATTCTGTAAATCGAAAAAAATTATTGCAGTTACAAGTGAGTAAACCAGTTTCAAACACTGGAAACCGAATTGCAGCAACACTATTAAAATGGGTGTAAATAAAAAAATAGCAATCCTATGCAATTACGAATTGCTCCCAGAACGAGTAGGCGGAATGGATTATTTTTTTTGGCAATTTGATCTAAAATGCAAAGAAAACGATATTGAAGTCCACTGGTTTTTTCCGAATATTTCTTTGCATGGAGAATATTTTAAGCTTAAAATAATTGAAAGTAAAGAACAAAATGTTGAATTTTTTTTCCTCAGTTATTGTAAAAAAAATAAAATAACTTACAGTCATGTTATTACTCATTTTGTAGAATTGTGTACGCCTTTTTTTTACAAATTAAAACAATTTTCTTGTGCAAAAGTTATTGCAGTGGATCATAATCCCAGACCTATCAGCGGATATTCGGTAAAGAAGAAAATAGAAAAAAGATTAAAAGGAATTCTCTTTTCAAGATACATTGATTTGTTTGTTGGCGTTTCAATTTATTCAAAAAATGAAGTGATAAAAGAATTTGGCAAACAAATTAAAAAAAAATCAATTGTTATTTTTAATGGTCTTAAAATTGAAAAATTCAAAAAGAAAACTAATTTTGAATTTACAAATAAATTTATAGTTGCTTCGCATTTACGAAAAGACAAGGGAATTCAGGATTTAATTTTTGCCGTTAATAATTTGGAAGAACAATATAAAAAAAATCTTATCATTGATGTCTATGGTAACGGTTATTACGAAGAAGTCCTAAAATTTATGGTTACTAATTTCTCTCTCTCAAATATTTTTAATTTTAAAGGAAGTGTATCTAATTTAAATGAAATTTACTGTGATTATGATTTTTTAGTTCACCCTTCTCATGGTGAGACGTATTGCTTTTCCGTTATTGAAAGTTTAGTAAGTGGCTTACCTGTAATTACTACAAAACACCAAGGGAATGTTTTGGGTTTGATTGAAGAAAATAAAAATGGTTTTTTATTTGAAGTCGGTAAAAATGATGAACTAACACTTATATTAAAAAAGATTATTTTACAAGAATACTACGTTACCGATTTTTCTACCAATAATGAAAAAATAGAAGATTTATCCCTAGAAAACATGGTAGAAAATCACTTTAAAACAATTCAATAAAGCTCACTAATTACTCTATGTTCTTCAACTCCCTCTCATTTGCTCTTTTTTTGCCACTTGTATTTGTATTATATTGGTTCGTTTTCAATAAAAATAAAAGTACTCAAAATGCTATTTTAATACTTGCAAGTTATTACTTCTACTCTTGCTGGGATTGGCGTTTTCTTTTTTTACTAGTTTTCTCTACTTTTTTAGATTATTTCACAGGAATCCAAATTGAAAAAGCAAAATCAATCAATAGCAGGAAATTTTGGTTTTGGTTGAGTATTGGTATGAACCTTGGTTTTTTGGGAATTTTTAAATATTATAATTTCTTTGCAGATTCTTTTTCTGAAATGCTAAATGGTTTTGGACTGCAAACGAGTCCGCTACTATTAAATGTTATTCTCCCTGTTGGTATTTCTTTCTATACTTTTCACGGTTTATCTTATGTAATTGATATTTACTTAAAAAGAATAAAAGCCGAATATAACTTTGTAGATTATTCGTTGTTTGTTAGTTATTTCCCTTTGCTAGTCGCAGGTCCTATTGAACGAGCGACCCATTTACTGCCTCAAGTGAAAGTAAAACGCAGTTTTGATTATCAAAAAGCAAAAGAAGGAATCTACCAATTTATATGGGGTTTATTAAAAAAAGTAGTCATTGCGGATACATGCGCTACCTATGCCAATGCTATTTTTGATCATTATGAATCTATGAATTCGCTTTCCCTGATATTGGGAGCCGTGTATTTTGCTTTCCAGATTTATGGTGATTTTTCAGGTTACTCGGATATGGCATTGGGAATGTCTAAATTGTTCGGAATCGATTTGTTACGGAATTTTAATTATCCCTACTTCTCTAGAGATATTGCTGAATTCTGGCGCAAGTGGCATATTTCATTATCGTCTTGGTTTCGGGATTATGTGTACATTCCATTGGGTGGAAGCAGCGGTGGTATGGGAATGAAAATAAGGAATACGTTTATCATTTTTTTGGTAAGTGGCTTTTGGCACGGTGCTAATTGGACCTTTATCGCCTGGGGTTTTATCAATGCGCTCTATTTTTTGCCGTTGTTACTTTTGAAACGGAATCGGTCTAATATGGAAACAGTATCCTTGTATTGGGATTTGAACTCCGTTAAAGTTTTCTTTAGTATTATTAGCACGTTTGCATTAACCTGCTTGGCCTGGATTTTCTTCCGGGTAAAATCGATAACAGAAGCTTTTGAGTATATTGGGCGTATTTTTACCAATAGAATTTTTAATTCACAGTATTTAGAAAACGAGCGTTACAATTACGAAATCATTATTTTGATACTTGCTTTTATTATTGTGGAATGGAACAGCCGCACGAAAGTAGAACCCATTTCCGGGAGATATAGTTATTTGAAATTAACGTTATGCCTTGCCGCGATTGTAGCATTGGGGACGTATTCCGATTATAAAGAATTTATTTATTTTCAATTTTAATGTATAAAAGCTTCTAAAATCAACACACACACATGCAATTATTTACGTTTACCTAGCCGTAGAGGGGAATAAAATTAGAAAAGAAGTGCAAAAAAATAAATGAAAGTAATCTTAATATTCATAATTTAAGCGAGACATGAAAAAATTCATAGTTTTTATAGGGAAAATTCTATTGCTACTTTTACTCTGCGTTTCAGCATTGGATTTTGTTTACACTAGTGTGTACAAAAATACTACGCCGCAAAATAAAGTTCAATATATTCACAGTTTGAAGAATAGGAAGTTTAATTATATTTTTATTGGCTCTTCTCGTGTTGAAAATTCTGTAATTTCACAACAAATTGAAAATAAAACTAAAAAAACAACTATAAACCTTGGTGTAAAAGGGTTGAAGCTAAAAGATATGTCGTACATAATAAAGCTCTTACATAAGAATAATGTGTTATTTGATATTATTTTTATTCAGCTAGATTATTCTTATAACTATGAAGAAGATTACTCAAAGTTTTTTAGTTTTGAATTATTACCTTTTTGTTATTCATCTGATTCATCTGTGGATGTTTATTTGAAAAGTACTAATAAAAAGTATTTTTATTATAAATATATACCATTTTTAAAATACATTGATTCAGATGAATTAGTAGGATTCAGAAAAGTAATAGCTTCATTAAAGAATAAAACCTCAATTTTTGAACTGAATAAAGGTTATGTTCCAATTTATGGAACTTCATATATCAATAAAGAAAAAATTCCAAATCATGTAAATGTTAAGAATAAGTATTTCAAAGAAATAGATTTTTTTTTAAAAAAAAGCAACCAGAGGGTAGTTTATTTTAGTGCTCCAGTTACTTTGTCAACAAATAATTTAGACTATTTTAATAAATTAAAGATAGTGGTTCCAAATCTATACAATTTTCATGATGTTATATCAAATCAATTTTATTTTCAAGATAATTTACATTTGAATAGTGACGGTGCCGTTATTTTTACAAATATTTTAATTGATCAATTGAAATTATAAAATGAAACAGTTTTTAAGTTTTACAGTCAAAATGGTGTTACTTACCTTTTTTGTATTTTTTGTATTAGATTTTATTTACACTACGGTTTATTTACATTCCTCTAGTCGAGGAAAAATCGATTATGTTTTTAATTCAACCGCAGGTGATTATGATGTAATTATTTTAGGTTCGTCAAGAGCTAATAATCATTTTGTGACCGAATTATTCAAAAAACAAGGATTGAAAACATTCAATTACGGCATGAGTGGTGGGCATTTGTATGAAGCATCATTGCTCTTAAAACTAATGGTGGAACGAAAGTATACGATAAAAAATGTGATACTTGAGACCGATTTGAATTTGTCTAATGAGAAGCGAGATGATGGTGTTTCTTCCCGGTTTCTTCCCTTTATTCATAATTCTAAAACTATTCGCGATCATTTTTCTGAAGAAACAGATTTTAATGAATTGTACTACGTGCCTTTTTATCGATATGTTGCATTTGATTCCAAGATTGGGTTTAGGGAGCTGTATAAATCGGCAACGAGAGAGACTACCACTTATTTAGCTAATTCGGGGTATTATCCTTTAGGAAAGAAAAAGGGTAACATGAAAAATAACATTAGCAATTTAAAACCGTTGCGTAACAAGTATTATGAAGAAATTAAACAACTTTGTGAGGACAATAACATCAATTTGATTGCAGTAATGACGCCGATGTGCAGCAATACCAAAGGATTGAATTATTTTGAAAAAGTGCAACAGCTCTATCCCGAAATTAATAATTATGAAAAAGCGGTGGAGGGAGATCAGTATTTTTCTTCCTGCGGGCATTTGAATGATACCGGAGCACGACTGTTTACCAGTGTAATTATTAAAGATTTTTTTAATAAATAACCATGAAAATAGCTTTTTTAACGCCGGAATATCCACATCCAAAAACAGGAAGTTCGGGAGGAATAGGTACCAGTATTAAAAATCTGGCTATGGGACTTTTGGCGGAAGGGTGTTCTGTCCGTGTTTTAGTGTATGCCCAAAAAGAAGAAGATGTTTTTTATGATAACGGTATTTGCATTCAACAGATAAAAAATGTAAAACTTAAAGGGTTATCGTGGTATCTTACTAGAAAAAAACTCCTGCGGATCATTGATACTTTATATCAAGAAAAGGAAATCGATTTGGTTGAAGCGCCCGATTGGACAGGAATCACCTCGTTTATACGTCCAAAAAAATGTCCTATTGTAATTAAATTGAACGGATCGGATGCTTATTTTTGTCATTTAGACCAGCGTCCCGTAAAATGGATTAATAAATTTCATGAAAAGCGAGCGCTTAATACTGCTGACGCTTTGCTCTCTGTAAGTCAGTTTACTGCTGATATTACCAATGCCGTGTTTCATTTCGATAAAAAATTTTCTATTATTCCAAATTGTATTGATACGAACGTCTTTAGTAATGATGTTGATAGTACTACTAATGACAATTCCATCTTATATTTTGGGAGTTTAATTCGAAAAAAAGGATTGCTGGAGTTGCCATTGATTTTTAATGAAGTCATTCGAAAAAGTCCAGACACCAAATTGATTTTAGTGGGTAAAGATGTCCGAGATATTGCATCGGGTAATGTGTCGACTTGGAAAATTATGCAAGGGCTATTTTCTCCAACTGCGCTGCTGAATGTAACTTATTTAGGAGTTGTTCCTTACCAAGAAATAAAAAAACATATTGTTGAAGCAACGGTTTGTGTGTTTCCAACATTTGCAGAGGCTTTACCTGTTTCCTGGATCGAAGCAATGGCGATGGAAAAAGCAATTGTCGCTTCCAATATTGGCTGGGCTAAAGAAGTAATTAATGATGGAGTCAATGGATATTTGGTGCATCCAACGCAGCATGTAGCGTATGCCAATCGTATTTTAACATTGCTTGAAAGTCCTGATTTGCGAAATAAATTTGGTTTATCAGCCCGTAAAAGTGTTATTGAAAAATTCAGTACAGCAACAGTTGCGCAACAAAGTTTGTCATTTTACCATGCTGTCGTGAGTACAAAATCGAATCAATAGCTAAAGTATTGCTCGTAATAATGAAAACGTGTATTCAAAAATATATTTAAGTTTATGAAAACCAATTTAAAACAGTACCGAACAAAATCTGGAGAGATGCTGTTGTACTGTGGAACTCCCAATTTTGAAAAAGTAGAGTTTCTCGCCATGGAATCCGGCGATATTTGGCACAGTTCATTTGAACAGGGCTATAAAAATGCTTTTCCAGAGCTTGTATATCAAACGGCGGTTTTTTTCTGGTATTTAAATGATTTTGACGGTTTAGACCAATGTGTGAGTTGGCGCATTAATCCAAACGCATTTGTAATTCGGAAATCAGTTTGGGATACATTAAATGGATTTGATGAAGAGTATAAAAATAAGCAACTAATGGCGCTCGATTTTGGGTATAATGCCTTGCGAAATGGTGGTGCAATTCCGTTATATGTTAAAGGTTTGTTTGTACTCTCAGCTCAGGAAAAAATTAAAATAGCTGCTAAAGACCGATATGTTTTTTTTAGAAAAAATTTTAAAATAGAACATTCTTTTTACATGTTGTACCGTCAAGGTTTTTGGAGATTAGAAGAATGGAAAGGGTTACTGTATGCGCTAAAAAATTTTCAAAAAAGAGTGCTAAGTCCCAGAATACCCCCAAGAAAATTAAATCCAATTCAAGGTAAACCAACGGTTAGCTACATTGTTCCAACCATGATGCGTCAGGATTTTGCACTGAATTTATTAAATGATTTGAAGAATCAATCCTTTCCGCCAACGCAAGTAATTGTTGTAGATGCAACGCCAATTGCTAAACGAGATTTGAGTTTGTACAACCCGGACAAGTACCCTTTTGATGTACAGTTTTATTGGCAAAATACACAGGGAAGTTGTCGCGCCCGTAATGAAGCAATAGCTTTGTGTAAAGGGGATTATATTGTTTTTGGGGACGATGATATTCGTATTCCGCGAGATTTTATAGAGAATCATATTCGTTTATTGCAAACCTATAATGCAAGTGCGTGTAATGGCTTAGATATCCGAGCTGATAATCAGACTCAAAATTTGGAGGATCTAAAAAAAAAGGTCTCGGATTTTGAAGCTAAAAGATGGATAGTTGGCGCAACACAGATGTTTAGTAATGCTAATTCCTGTGTAAAAAGAACGTTTGTCAATCAATTAGTAGGAAACGATATTAATTTTGACGGAGGTTACGGAGAGGACAGTGATTTTGGGATGTCCTTATCGCAAATTGGAGTTGTGGTTTTGCACAATCCTTTTTCTGTAAACTTGCATCTCAAACCAGCCACAGGTGGTTATCGTTTTTGGGGAAACCAAGCTAAGATTAGTGGAAAACTAAGAAAAAAACAACCTTGGGAACTTGATGTGCCATTAAGCGGAATACGGCCCGTTCCTAGTCCAACGGTTTTGTATGGTATTCTTAAACATTACACCGTAAAACAAGCTTTAGAATATAAAAAAAAGTATTTTTTTCTATATCTTTTCAAAGGGTCTAAAATTTCTTTTTTATGGCGTTTAATCCGAATACCTTATAAAAACATACAATTTGCCAAATCACTATTTTATGCAAGAAAATTGCTAATGCTAGGAAAAAGAACAAAGTAAGTAATGATGAATTTCTCTTTAATTGTATGCACGTACATGCGTCCGGAACCCTTGTTAAAACTGTTGCAATCAGTTGCAATCCAAAGTTTGTATCCAAATGAGATTTTAATAATTGACGGTTCTACAAATGATGAAACTAACGATATTCTTGGGCGAAATAATTTTAATAATTTAAATTATTTTCTCGTTCCAAAGGAATTTCGGGGTTTAACCAAACAAAGAAATTATGGTATCGCAAGAGTAAATGTTGATGTTGAGGTAATTTGTTTTCTAGATGACGATACTGTTTTAGAGCTGGATTATTTTGAAAAATTATTAAAAACATACGAAACCCATCCCGAAGCTTTGGGTGTAGGAGGTTATATTGTTAATGAGTCAAAAACCGAATTTGTAGGTATAGATTATCAGCCAAAAGTAACGGAATATTATTTTGATGGTTATACTCGCAAAGACGGTAGCCGTTTTGTAATGCGAAAAAAACTAGGACTTGACAGTGATTGTCCGCCGGGCTTTTCCTCATTATATTCACACGGTAGAAGTGTGGGTTTCCTGCCTCCAAGTGGTAAAATTTATGAAGTAGAACTGTTGATGGGCGGAGTTTCTTCGTATCGAAAAGAGGTATTCAAAAAACAACAATTTTCAAATTATTTTGAAGGTTATGGTTTGTATGAAGATGCTGATTTTGCTTTGAGGGTAGCAAAAATGGGAAAACTATATTTGAATACTGCAGCGCAACTACACCATTATCATGATGTTCACGGAAGACCCAATCAATACCAATATGGGAAAATGGTGGTGCGAAATGGCTGGTATGTTTGGAGAGTGAAAAATCCAGATCCAAAATGGAGAGATTGGTTCAAGTGGCATGCTATTACGGTACTGTTAACGGGCATCAGATTTGGTAATGCACTAACAACACCGACAAAAAAACAAGCTTTTACTGAGGCTTTGGGCCGCACTGTAGGTTGGTGGAGTTTGTGGTTCCATAAACCAATAAAAAAATCGTAATGAAGTTTGTACTTTTCACACATGTTCCGCATCATCAAGTTGACAACGTGTACTTTGCGTATTCGCCTTATGTTCGTGAAATGAATATTTGGGCAAAACATGTGGATGAATTTGTAGTTGTTGCTCCTTTAGTATCCAAAGAGGTTTCGGTTATTGATGCATCCTATAGCCATCAAAACATGCAGTTTATTTCGGTTCCAAGTTTTGATTTGTTATCTGTAAACTCCATTCTGCATACTTTTTTTAAACTTCCTATTTTGTTTTGGACCCTATACAAAGCTATGCGAGTTGCAGATCACATTCATTTGCGTTGCCCTGGTAATGTTGGGTTATTGAGTTGCTTGGTTCAAATTCTTTTTCCTACAAAGCCTAAGTCCGCTAAATATGCTGGTAATTGGGATCCTAAATCCAAAAAGCCTTGGTCGTATCAATTACAACAATGGATTTTAAGCAGTGCTTTCTTAACCAGAAATATGAAAGTTTTAGTGTATGGAGTTTGGGAAGGCAGTACCCGAAATATTAAACCATTTTTTACCGCTACGTATTCGGAAAACGAAAAAATTGCTCCACAAACAAAAGTGTTAGAAGGATTAATTGATTTTGTATTCGTAGGTACTTTAGTCAAAGGAAAGAATCCATTATACGCCATTAAAATGATGGAGGGTTTGCATCTCAATGGCCATCAGGTGCGCTTGCGTATTTATGGAGAAGGTATTGAACGAAAACTACTCGAAAATTATATTGAAACAAAGCAGCTAGAGTCTATAGTTTTTTTAAAAGGAAATCAAAGTAAAGAACTAATTCAAAAAGCGTATCAAGAAAGTCATTTTGTGATTTTGCCATCCGCTAGCGAAGGCTGGCCTAAAGCTATTGCAGAAGGTATGTTTTGGGGTTGTGTTCCTCTTGCAACTAAAGTTTCTTGTATTCCTTTTATTCTAGACTTTGGTAATCGAGGTCTACTATTGACTATGGATTTAGCAAATGATTGTTTACAAATAGAAAAAATCATAAAAAATCAAATGATTTATGACGACATGCAAAATCAAGCGCAAACTTGGTCCCAAAAATATACTACAGAGCTTTTTGAATCAGAAATACTAAAGATCTTAAAATAATGCGCATTGTTCAAATTATAGATTCCCTTGAGGCAGGAGGCGCAGAGCGGATGGCAGTAAATTATGCCAATGCGTTGGCTAATGAAATTGATTTTTCGGCACTGGTTGTAACTCGAAAGGAAGGTGATTTGCGAAATCAAATCAACACTAATGTTCCGTATTTGTTTCTAAATAAAAAAAGAAAAGTTGATTTTGTCGCTTTGCTTAAACTACGAAATTTTGTAAAACAGTTTCGCGTGACTGTTGTTCATGCGCATAGTACCTCCTTTTTTATCGCTTTTTTACTAAAACTAAGCTGTCCCAATTTGCATATTATTTGGCACGATCACTACGGTGACAGTGAGTTTTTGCAGCGTAGACCTTTATTTTTTTTAAGATTAATTACTCCCTTTTTTAGTGGTATTATTGCTGTCAATCAAAAACTAAAAGGGTGGTCTGAGGGTAAGTTAAAGTTTAAAAACACTCTTTATTTACCCAACTTTCCATCAGAAGAGAAAAGTAATTCGGAAACTACTTTTTTAAAAGGAATTAATGGTAAGCGAATCCTTTCTTTGGCTAATTTGAGATTGCAGAAAGATCATTTTTTGTTATTAAACGTCGCTTGTAAATTGAAATTATCCCATCCTGAGTGGACCTTTCACTTGGTTGGGAAAGATTTTAATGATGATTATTCCCAGAAAATTAAGGATCTAATTGTAGCATTTGATTTAAAAAAAAATGTGTTTCTTTACGGTAGCAAAAATGATATAGTCCATATATTGAAGCAATCAACAATAGGGATTCTTACGTCACAATCAGAGGGATTACCCGTTACACTTTTGGAGTACGGATGGCATCAAAAACCGATAGTGGTTACTGGTGTAGGAGAAATACCCTCTTTAGTTTCACACGGCAAAAACGGTTTTATTATTGCGCCACAACAAGAGTCCTTATTTTATGAGGCTTTGGTGATATTAATCGAAAATGAATTGTTGCAATTGAAGTTTGGTCAAGCCTTTTACCGCACTGTGATGGATCATAATTCAGAAAAAGCCGTTATCGCGAAGTATTTAAATTGGTTGCAAAATAGTTACAAATGAAAAAAGAGGATCAATCCTATCTTTATTTAATTCTTTTCCATGTAGTGGTTGGTGCACTGGGCTTTTTGTTTCCTTTTACAGCAAAGATTTATGGGTATGCGATTTTTATATTCGGGGTTTATTACGTAATAAAAAACCAAAATAGAAATAATGAAGCAGTGATTGCAGCGGCTTATGTTGTAGGGAGTGAAGTTTTTTTGAGAATGACCGATGGCAATCCCTTGTATGAGATTTCTAAGTATGGGGTTATTGTTTTTATTTTTATCGGGATGTTTTACAGTGGTTTTTCGAAAGGTGCAGTACCTTATTGGATTTTCCTGCTTTTGCTTGTACCAAGTGTTATTATTTCAACTTTTACTTTGAATTTTGATACGAATATTAGAAAGGCGATAGCATTTAATATTTCAGGTCCAGTTTGTTTAGGTCTAGCTTCTTTATACACTTTTAGACGTAAGATGGCACTTGAAGAAATTAATACGGTTTTGTTAAGTATGGGCTTGCCTATTGTTTCCTGTATGGTTTATTTAACGTTCTATACTCCTAATATTCGCGATGTGATTACCAGTACGCAGTCTAGTTTTGAAACTTCAGGTGGTTACGGGCCCAATCAAGTGGCTACTATTTTAGGATTGGGGATGTTTATTTTTTTTTCGAGAATCATCTTAGATTCTAAAACAAAATTCCAAATCATTCTTAACGTTATACTTGTTTTAAATATCACGTATCGGGGCATGGTTACGTTTTCCAGAGGTGGCATGATTACGGGTTTTTTGATGATTATTTTGTTGTTGGCTTTTTTATATTTTAAATCTAATTTTAGTGGTAGGGTCAAACTCAATTACATTATTGTTCTTATGATTTTTGCTATGATAGCTACTTGGACCTATACTTCTTACCAAACGGGTGGACTCATTGACAAGCGGTATGCAAATCAAGATGCTGCAGGAAGGGCTAAAGAAAGTCAATTTACAGGAAGGGAGGATGTGGCTCAAAACGAGATTGATAGCTTCTTTAAAAATCCTATTTTTGGTGTGGGAGTGGGCAAAGGAGCCGAAATTAGAGAGGACGAAACGGGAGTTAGAGTCTTGTCTCATGATGAAATTACGCGTATGCTGGCCGAACACGGAACGCTTGGAATCTTAGGATTAGTGATTTTATTTTTCACCCCTTTGGTATTGTACTTAGAGAACAAGTTTAATATGTTTTTGTTGTGTTTTGTTGCTTTTTGGTTTTTGACCATAAATCATGCCGCCATGCGAACCGCTGCACCTGCTTTTGTTTATTCCTTATCATTATTGAATATTCAATTGGGATCTCCTAGCAAAAAGAGAGATGATTGATGGTAACAACTACAAATTTTATCAGAAGTATTCAACTTTTTAATGCTTGTTTGGTACAATTACTTTTCAAGTTTGGACTTCAAATTTAACAGATAAGAATCGTAATAGCTAATTATTTAAAATTTGTTAAAAATAGTAAGATTTCTTAAATTTATTTAAAATCAAAAGCACTAAATTGCAATTGTAAAGCTATAGGAACTATGTTTTTAGATAACAAAATACATTTTGAAATATCAGAGCGAAAGATGATCCTTCGAGTTTTCGATATATTTTTTGTTTTTCTTTTTTTAATTTTAATTGGAAATTATTTTGATGTAGACTATTTAGTTCGAGCTACAAATACTTGGTATTGGATGGTATTTCTCGGTGTTTACCTTAATTTTTTCGGTACTATTTTCGAAATGTATAATCTTCAAGTTGCCAGCAATCAGTTTCAAGTATTCAAGAGTTTAATCCTTACTGCATCGACAACTGTTTTGGTGTATTTATTAACACCTATTTATTCTCCCGAACTTCCTTCGAAAAGATTTCAGATTGTTTTATTTTATCTAATTGTTTTTTTGTCTCTCTTTTTGTGGCGTATGTTTTATGTTTCGTTTTTAGCTTCTAATCGTTTCTTTCAAAATGCAGTTTTAATTTGTGATACCGAGCAGGTTGAAGAATTGATTTCAGGATTAGAGAACATTGATCCTCACTATAAAATAATAGCATTCGTTAATGCCGATACTGCTGAAGACTCCACAACAGATTATCCCTATTGTAAAAATATAAAAAGAGATTCCTTATTCTCTTTTGTGAAACAAAACAACATATCCGAAGTAGTGATTGCATCCCAAAAAACGGAGGGAATGACTCCTGATTTGTATCATCAATTACTTCGTTTATTAGAATCAAGCATCATTATTAGAGAATATACTCAGGTATATGAAAGTAAAACGCAACGCATTCCGGTACAGTATATGTCTCGGGATTTTTATTGTTTCTTTCCTTTTAGCCGAAGCAATCAAAACAAACTCTACCTTATTAGTGTTCGGATTTTTGAAATTTTAATTTCATTGCTAGGTGCAAGCATTGGTATTATAGTAACTCCATTTGTGGTTCTAGGAAACATTATAGGAAATCGTGGGAAGTTGTTTTATACCCAAGAGCGTGTGGGAAAAGATGGCGTTGTTTTCGAAATTTTTAAATTTAGGACTATGGTTAGCAACGCCGAAAAGAATGGTGCTGTTTTTACAACTACTAATGATAATCGAGTGACGGTGTTTGGTAAATTTTTAAGAAAAACTAGAATTGATGAATTTCCTCAATTTATAAATATTTTAAAAGGCGATATGGCTGTGATTGGTCCCAGACCTGAGCGTCCTTTTTTCGTTAAAGAAATTGCTGAGATTATGCCTTTTTATGAAACACGGCATATCATAAAACCGGGTCTCACAGGATGGGCACAAGTGAACTATTCGTATGGTGCCAGTATAGATGAGAGTTTGATAAAATTACAATACGACTTGTATTATATAAAACACCGAAGTATTTTTCTCGATTTAAGCATTGCTTTCAAAACAATTACTACTGTTTTGTTTTACAGAGGACAGTGATTCAAATCTTTAAATTATTGCTATTTCAAATTCTGATAGTGCCTTTGCTATTTGTAACATAAGTACTTGTTACACAGTCGAATAAAATTTTAGTGAATTTTATATGATAATTGGAATGCGTTTTTTATTCTGAATAGCTATTCTAATTAAAATAAATCCGTTGCATACAACTAAAGGTAATACTAACAGAAAATGTGCTTTGTTTATCAATACGAAAATGTAGATAATTAAAAAGAGCACATTTACTACCGCCAGATTATAAATTCCTTTTTTGTTTTTGTTCCAATAGAAATAAAGCAGCCCTAATAATGAGGGATTAAAAAGCAATATATTGTAATTATAGCCTAATTCTAAATGTGACGAATACAAACCAATCCAAGTAAAGAAAACCCCTAATAATCCCATTACGCTGAGGTAAAATAGATTGATAGGTTTCTTGTTTAGCACTACAATAAATGCAAGAAAGATAATATAGGTGTAGGGATTATTCCACCACGAAATCGGTGTTTCTTTTTTGAACTCTAGCAAAGTTTTATTTTCTGAGACTAAAGGATGGCTTTCAAAAGAAACTTTTTGTAGGCTTTTAAGCAGTTCAAAGGGTAGGAAAATTTTGGTTCCCATTTCATCTACTTTAGTACCAAAGATAACGCTGGTTCCTAGTTTTTCATAAAAATGACCGTCGAAATAGGGAAATAAAATGGTTCTGTAGGTACGATCTGTATCTGTATTTTTGACAATAGCGGTTGTGTTTAGTGTTTTATTGATAATATCAACAACCATCGAAGTGCAGTTTTTGTCTATAAACTTATAGGTGTAATGGCTATCCCCCGATGCTAAAGAGGTGTTCAAGTTATCAAATAATTTTTGTTTCATGGCTAGTGAAATAGTAAGTTCCTGCTCAAAAACCGATCGCTGTTCGTATCCATATTGATTAATGAATTCCACATAGGGATGTGTAACTGCAAAATATTGCAAATCACCTTTTATGAATTTCAGAACAAAATTTGGAGTACTAAAATCAAAAGCGCCATAATTGTATACCACATCAAGGGCCAAAACCGGATCACTTACGCGAATAGCTGTATGTCCAAAAAGAGAGTACGATTCATTTCCCGTTCCACAAGTAATAATGCTAACTTTTGCTTCACTAGATAAGGAAATGCTTTGTGCAAAACTATAACTAGTTGTACAACTCAAAAGAAAAAGCAGCACAGTTTTTTTGAAGGAAGGGAAGTTCATTTTTTTGAATTTTTTCATTTTAAATTAATTTCGGAACATGCCCAAGTCCACCTTAATGGAAAATATATTAGAGTACAACGCTGCGCTTTGATCGCCTAGATCGGTAAGTGCATAATCAATTTGGATGCCTTTGTATTTGAATCCCAATCCAATATTGGGTTGAAAACCTATTTTTTCAGAATTATCAAGTTGTTGTACATTTTGAAAATTACCAACACCAGCACGAACGAAAACCAAATCAGTGTAGCCAAATTCTAATCCTAAAGCCGGATCAATACTTACAAAATCGGCAGCAATAAGGTCATTGGTTTTAGCAAATCGCATGTTCATATTGGCAGCAGCCAGAATGCTATAGTCGTATCGAATAATGAATTTTTTAGCGATTCCCAATTGTGCTTTTGGGGCTGTTATCTCGGTACTTTCCGGTAATTCTTGGTTTTCTCCTGGTATTGCATTGGCAATTTTTTGGTATTCTTCTTCGTCTATACTCCACACATTATAGGTTGTCGTTATGTCGCGTAGCATCAATCCAAATTGCCAATTGTTTTTTTCAAATTGTACACCCACATCAAAACCAAAACCCCAGGAGTTGGCAAATTTACCTATAATTCTTCGGATTACTTTTGCGTTTACACCATATTGAAATCCGGGAACAGGCAGTTTTCGAGCGTACGAAAAAGTAAAGCCATAGTCCGCCGTTGAAAAAAGACTGATGCGATTGTAATCAATATTGCCTTGACTGTCGATTAATTCTGTTGTATTTAAAATATCGTCAACACCAAAACGAATTAACGAAATTCCCCAAGCACTTCGGTCATCAATAGGGCTAGCATAAGCCAAGTAATCGTATTGGGCTATATTGGCAAAATAATTGGCATGCATAGCTGCCACTTGTTGATCTTCTAGAAGCATTAATCCAGCAGGATTCCAATACCCAGAATTCACGTCTCTAGTCGCGGCCACCATCGTGTTAGACATACCTAATGATTTGGCATCCACGCCTATATTCATAAACTCATTCGAGTATTTCCGGACGGTTTGGCTGTAATGTAGTGTGCTGACCAATACCGCGGCTATTAGGAAACTTGTTTTCAATGGGTTCTTTTTTACAATCGATAGGACTGTTTAATTTTTATCAAAAATATAATTTTTTAGCGAGCTTATTTATTCATTCTAATAAATAAATTTGAGAATGAATTAGCTGTAAAAAATAGGGTTATTAGAGCTAGTGTCTCTGTAGAAATTCATTTGTTCTTAATTTTTGGAACGGTTAACAATAATGCCAGACGGGTTTCTTGTAAATCTTCATTACAAAACGTATTTTCCATCCACATATTATACTAAATTTGCCAACTCTGGTTTACCAAATAGCATACTTATGACAATAAAAAAACACATCCCCAACACGATTACTTTACTTAACCTTTTCTGTGGTTGTATCGCTCTTGTTTTTGCATTCAATCGAGATTTTGAAATGGCATTTTATTTTGTTTGCTTGGGTATCTTCTTAGATTTTTTTGATGGTTTTTTTGCACGGTTGTTTCACGTTTCGAGTCCGCTTGGTTTGCAGTTGGATTCTTTGGCAGACATGGTTACTAGCGGTGTAGTACCGGGTTTAGTGATGTTTCAAATGATGATTGATCATTCCTCTACAGCAGCAGTAGCGCATTTACAATGGTTTCCTTATTTGGGTTTTTTGATCGCTTTAGGATCGTGTTACCGCTTGGCAAATTTTAATATTGACACCCGTCAAACCGACTCTTTTATAGGTTTGCCAACGCCAGCAAATGCCTTGTTTATTTTAAGTTTGCCTTTGGTGTTGAAGTATACTGATTCTTTGATTATCATCGAACTATTGACAACTCCTTGGTTCTTATTAGTGATTACTGTTTTAAGTGTTTATATGTTGAATGCTGAAATCCCCTTATTTTCTTTGAAGATCAAGAAATTTAGTTTTAAAGAAAATGCACTTCAAATTGTCTTTTTGACTTTGTCACTTTTACTATTGATATTCTTGCGCTATTTAGGAATTCCGTTAGTTATTATTTTTTATGTTTTGTTGTCTGCAGTGAATAATAAAAGGCTTAAAAAGTAGATTTCTGGATGAAAAGAAAAACGGTTAGACAAAAAATCACAGTCGGTCGTAAACCCAAAAGGAGTACCTCATATCTTTCTGGAAAGTTTTTGCGTTACTCTATTGCTGCTATTTTTTTTATGCTTTTTGCTGTAACAGTGTATCATTACAGGGGTGGTTTAGCGTATTATTTTAGTTTTAAATCCGATAAAATACTGCGGGGAGAAAGTGAAGCTAAACGTATTTCTGATGTTCGAAACTATCAGGTTTTGGAAAAACATGAGGGAAAAAGTATCGGTTTAGATGTATCTGAATACCAAGGTAGGATCCGTTGGAGTTATGTTGACACTTTAGAAAAAAAATACCCATTGCATTTTGTGTTTATTCGGGCTACTGTTGGAAAAGACAGGAAAGATCTTCAGTTTAATAGAAATTGGCTTGGCGCCAAAGAAAATAAAATGATTCGCGGTGCCTATCATTACTATCGTCCCAATGAAAATTCACTCGAACAAGCGGCACTCTTTATTAAAACAGTACAACTTCAAAAAGGCGATCTGCCTCCCGTTTTAGACATCGAAAAACTTCCTAAAAATCAGTCGATTGAAAATCTTAAATTAGGATTGAAAAGATGGTTAAATGCTGTAGAAGCGCATTATGGTGTAAAACCTATCATTTATACAGGCGAACGGTATTACGATGATTTTTTGAAAGAAGAGTTCAGCGATTATCTTTTTTGGATTGCCAATTATAATTTTTACAGAGAAGAAATAGCCGAAGATTGGTTGTTTTGGCAATTTACCGAAAAAGCATCAGTTCCCGGAATTAAAGGAAATGTTGATGTCAATATTTACAATGGTGATTTGCAACAGCTGCGGTATATTACTGTCGAGTAGTTTTTTAGTTGTCTTTCAATAACGTATCTACTTCGATTTTTAATTTTGGTAAGTGATTAGTGAGTATAGCCCAAATAGTTTCATCAGATATATTATCATAAGCATGAATAACCTGATTTCTTAATCCAACGATTGCGGTTGCATCAGTAATTTTTGAAGTGTAAGAACTGTCGGTTTTTAATATTCTATTTATGGCTTCTCCAATGATTTCAAGATTCCGTTCTACGGCTCTTTTTCTCATTAAGTTTTTTCTGTATTCAAAAAAATCCATTCTATCTTGTGTAAAATAACTATTTATCTCATCAATAGATACTTTAACGTCATATAGCCATTTCAGGATTTTTTTATCCATAAATCAATTCTTTATTTTCATCAATAGAACTTATTAAGTAGGGGTTTTTTAAAGTTTGTTCTTCTACTAAATCAATTTCCCTATTCAGTAAATTTTTAAGTTTGTTTTTGAGGTCGATATAATTAATGAAGTATAGTTTTAAATCAAAAGATTTAAATTTTACTAAAAAATCAATGTCACTTTTTTCATTAAAAGAAGAAGTTGTTGCAGAACCAAAAAGATATAACTTTTCTACATTATGTGTTTCACATAAATTTTTAATTGTTTCTTTATTTTGGTTAATTATATTCATATTTCAAAGGTATAGTTTTTTAGATATAAGTTTTTTGAAATGATTGTTTTCTAATTGCTATATATTGCAAGCGCAAAAAAATTATTCTGCACTTTTCTAAAACTCCAATTTCTTTTTTCTCAACTCAAAATTTTGACCTAAATACACACGACGTACCATTTCATCTTCTACTAATTCTTCTGGGATACCAGCTTTTAGAATTCCTCCTTCAAACATCAGGTAGGTTTTATCCGTAATGGCTAGGGTTTCCTGTACATTGTGGTCCGTGATAAGGATCCCGATGTTTTTATTTTTTAATTGTGCTACAATTCTTTGAATGTCTTCAACAGCCACAGGATCTACACCGGCAAATGGTTCATCCAATAATATAAATTTTGGATCTGTTGCCAGACAGCGGGCAATTTCGGTACGACGGCGTTCGCCACCTGATAGTAAATCCCCACGATTGGTGCGAATGTGTTCTAAACTAAATTCTTCAATTAGACTTTCCATTTTTGCGACTTGTTCTGCTTTAGAAAGTTTGGTCAATTGCAGTACGCTTAAAATGTTATCTTCAATACTTAATTTTCTAAAAACAGAAGCTTCTTGTGCTAAATAACCAATTCCCTGTTGTGCTCTCTTGTACATTGGGTAATCCGTAATATTCAGATTATCTAGAAATATATTCCCTGAATTTGGTTTAACCAATCCTACAATCATATAAAACGAAGTTGTTTTCCCGGCACCGTTTGGACCAAGAAGTCCCACGATTTCGCCTTGATTCACTTCTACCGAAATGCCTTTTACTACACTTCTTCCTTTATAGGTTTTGATTAGATTTTCGGCTCTTAATTTCATTTTTTTTAGTTTAATCGTTTAAACTGTTTAATCGTTTAACTGTTTAATCGTGTCAAATAAACGAATAAACAATTAAACGATTCAACTTCTTAACAAATTATTTAGTTGCTGCTTCTTCCAATGCTTCCCAAAATTCATAGGCTCTTCGTAAATGAGGAACTACAATTGTTCCGCCAACTAGAGTTGCAATTCCCATGGCTTCCATCATTTCTTCTTTGGTAACACCTTCTTTGTGGCTGGTTTCCAAATGGTATTTTACACAGTCATCACAACGTAAAACAGCCGATGCTACTAATCCCAGAAGTTCTTTTGTTTTTACATCTAGTGCTCCAGCGGCATAGGCATTGGTATCTAGATTAAAAATGCGTTTTACAATTTTATTATTGTCTGCCAATAATTTTTCGTTCATTTTAGAACGGTACTCGTTGAATTCTTCTATTATATCAGCCATTTACTTTTTTTTGATTTTTCACTACTATTTTTGAAATGAAGATACTTGCTTCATAGATTAACAACATCGGAATGGTTACAATAATTTGACTCACAACGTCTGGAGGAGTAACAATAGCTGCTACAATAAGAATAATAATTACAGCATATTTCCAATATTTCCTTAAGAAAGTCGGTGTGACTAATCCTAACTTGGTCAGGAAATAGATAATTATGGGTAATTCAAAAAATAACCCGCAAGCGATTACACTTGTTTTTACCATTCCTATGTACGAGTCGATACTAAACTGATTTTTGACGACCGTGCTTACGGTGAATGTAGCAAAAAAGTTCACAGACATGGGTACAATGACAAAGTAGCCAAACAATACTCCTAAAAAGAAAAGTAACGAAGAGGAGACAATAAAAAGTTGTGCGTGTTTTTTCTCTTTTTCATACAAGGCAGGACTGATGAATTTCCATACTTCCCATAGGATGAATGGAAAACCCAGAATAAATCCAGCAGTGATACAAGTCCAAATCAAAACGTTGATTTGGCCCTCCATATTAGTATTTTGAATGATGAAAGGCATGTCTGTCACACAAATACTCTCCGCAAAACCCAATTGATTAGACAGGTCACAAAAAAACCGATAGGTAATGAAATTAGCATTGGTTGGACCAAAAATGATGACGTCAAATATGTAATCACTTACAAAAAAGGTCACAGTTGCAAGGATTAAAATTGCAATAGTGCTTCGAACCAATAACCATCTTAATTCTTCAAGATGATCTAAAAACGACATTTCGTTTAAGTTTTTTTTTGCCATTATAGTATTCCTTCTTTTAAAATATCATGTAAATGTAACACTCCCTGGTACTCACCTTCATCGACCACAACTAATTGTGTGATGGAAAAATCTTCCAAGATATTCAATGCATCTACTACCATGGCGGTAGATGGAATTAATTTGGGATTTTTGGTCATAATGTCTTTTGCAGTCAAATCGGCAAATGAATCTCTGTCGTTCAACATGCGTCTAATGTCTCCATCTGTGATAATTCCTACTACTCTAGCTCCATCGACCACAGCAGTAACACCTAAGCGTTTTTCAGATATTTCGAAAATAACCTTTTTAATCGACGCATCAGGCGAAACCATAGGTTTTAGAGTATGTTCTAATATATCTTTTACACGCAACAATAATTTTTTACCTAATGCGCCACCAGGATGGTAAACAGCAAAATCTTCTGGCTTAAAATTGCGCATTTCCATTAAGCAAACAGCAAGTGCATCACCCATAACTAATTGTGCTGTGGTGCTGTTTGTTGGCGCTAAATTATTAGGACAAGCTTCAGAATCTACTGTGGTGTTTAAAACAAAATCGGCGCCTTTTGCCAGAAAAGAATCCGTGTTTCCTGTGATGGCTATTACTGTATTTCCAAATCGTTTTAAAAGTGGCACCAGAACCTTAATCTCGGGACTGTTACCGCTTTTGGAAATACAAATGATACTGTCATCATTTTGAATCATTCCTAAATCCCCGTGTATTGCCTCTGAGGCATGAAGAAATAGCGATGGCGTTCCAGTAGAGTTAAATGTAGCGACCATTTTCTGAGCAATAATGGCACTTTTTCCTATTCCCGTAACAATTAATCTTCCTTTAGAATTGTAGATATTTTGTGTCGCTACAATAAAGTTTTCATCAAGAAAATCAGCTAGTTTGGCAATAGATTTGCTTTCCGATAAAATAGTTTTTTTGGCGCTAGCCAATATATTTTCTTTAGATATCAAAACAGAATGATTAAAATTTGTGTGTGTGAAAGAAATTTGTACCTTTAGGTATCGCAAATTTATACAAAATACTACATAATAAAGAATGAATTTAAACGAAATTGACATACACAAAGAATTAAAGAAATATTTTGGCTTCAGCCAATTTAAGGGGCTGCAGGAACAAGTCATAAAATGTATCTTAAACCAAGAGAATACATTTGTGATCATGCCTACAGGAGGAGGGAAATCACTTTGTTATCAATTGCCTGCTTTGCTTCAAGAGGGTACTGCTATAGTAGTTTCGCCTCTAATTGCTTTAATGAAAAATCAAGTAGATGCCATTCGAAGTTTATCCTCAGAAAATGGAGTGGCTCATGTATTAAATTCATCTCTTACCAAAACTGAAATTACACAAGTAAAAAAAGACATTACTTCTGGATTAACAAAGTTGCTTTATGTGGCGCCTGAATCCTTGACAAAGGAGGAGAATATTAACTTTCTTAAAAATGTAACTATTTCTTTTGTAGCTATAGATGAAGCGCATTGTATTTCTGAATGGGGTCATGATTTTAGACCGGAATATCGAAATCTAAAGCACATCATTAAGCAATTAGGAGATGTTCCTATTATTGGTCTTACCGCAACAGCTACGCCAAAAGTACAAGAAGATATTCTCAAAAACTTAGACATGTCTGATGCGACTACTTTTAAAGCATCCTTTAACAGGCCAAATTTATATTACGAAGTACGCACCAAAACAAAAAATATAGAATCGGATATTATTCGTTTCATCAAACAACACAAAGGAAAATCAGGAATTATTTATTGCTTGAGCCGAAAAAAAGTAGAAGCTATCGCTGAAGTGTTACAAGTAAACGGAATTAGTGCCGTGCCGTATCATGCGGGATTAGATGCCAAAACTCGCGCTAGACATCAAGACATGTTCCTGATGGAAGATGTGGATGTTGTAGTTGCCACCATTGCTTTTGGGATGGGAATTGACAAACCAGATGTGCGTTTTGTCATTCACCATGACATCCCTAAATCACTGGAAAGTTATTATCAAGAAACAGGTCGTGCAGGTCGTGACGGCGGCGAAGGTCACTGTTTAGCGTATTACTCGTATAAAGATGTTGAAAAATTAGAAAAATTCATGTCAGGCAAACCTGTAGCAGAACAAGAGATTGGTTTTGCTTTATTGCAGGAGGTAGTGGCTTACGCCGAAACGTCAATGTCTAGAAGGAGGTTCCTGTTGCATTATTTTGGAGAGGAATTTGATGAAGTGACAGGCGATGGTGCTGATATGGATGACAATGTTCGCAATCCAAAAACAAAAGTAGAAGCGTGCGATCAAGTTGTTAAATTATTAGAAGTAGTTCGCGATACCAAACATTTATACAAATCGAAAGAAGTTGTTTTTACCTTAATTGGGCGTGTTAATGCAGTAATAAAAGCACATAGAACAGACACGCAATCGTTTTTTGGTTGTGGTTCGGAATATGATGAAAAATATTGGATGGCGTTACTAAGGCAAGTACTTGTAGCTGGCTTTTTATCCAAAGACATTGAGACGTATGGTATTGTAAAAATTACTGAAAAGGGATTGGATTTTATCAAGAATAAGGAATCCTTTATGATGTCTGAAGATCATGAATACAACGAGTCAGAAGATGAAGCCATAGTTACTGCTGCCAAAGCTGGTGGTACTGCCGATGAAGTATTAATGGCTATGTTACGTGATTTACGTAAAAAAGTAGCTAAAAAATTAGGCGTACCTCCATTTGTGGTATTTCAGGATCCTTCACTTGAAGATATGGCTCTGAAATATCCTATTTCACAAGAGGAATTAATTAATACTCATGGAGTAGGAGAAGGTAAAGCTAAAAAATATGGCGCAGCATTCTTAGAATTAATCAGTCGTTATGTCGCTGATAATGATATTATTCGTCCAGAAGATTTGGTAGTCAAGTCTACTGGAGTCAACTCGGTCAATAAATTGTATATTATTCAAAACATTGATAGAAAATTATCGCTGGATGATATTGCTTCCGCAAAGGGGTTGAAGATGGATGATTTGATTAAAGAAATGGAACAAATAGTGTACTCTGGAACCAAGCTGAATATTAAGTATTGGATTGATGATATGCTTGACGATGAGCAACAAGAAGAAATTCATGACTATTTCATGGAATCGGAATCGGATAATATAGAACATGCACTCAAAGAATTTGATGGCGATTATGATATTGATGAACTGCGATTAATGCGTATTAAATTCATTAGTGAAGTAGCAAATTAATAGGCTCTCACTTGCAAAACTTTATTAGGATATTATAAACTTGTCTGTATGATTTTAAGTATTATTATCCCCACTTTTAATGAAGCAGCACTACTTGAAAAGACAATCACGTATTTGCAAAATAATCTTTTGGACAGAGCATATGAAATAATTATTTCAGATGCTGGCAGTACAGATAATACCATTTCACTAGCGGAAAGTTTAGGAATAAAGGTTTTGCACTCCCCACTCAAAGGGCGTGCTAGTCAAATGAATTATGGTGCACAAAATGCTACTGGTATGATTTTATTTTTTGTGCATGCAGATTGTTTACCACCACCTACTTTTTTTGATCTGATAGAAAATGCACTTCAAAACAATTTCGATTGTGGCAGTTTTAGAACACGGTTTGATAGTTCTAGTTTTTTACTCAAAATAAACTCGTTTTTCACACATTTCAATTATCTTTTTTTTAGAGGTGGTGACCAAGGCATTTTTGTAACCAAAAAAGTGTGGGAACAAGGAGGCTCATACAATGAGGAAATGTTTATTACGGAATACTATGACTACTTGGAGCGTCTTTGGAAAAAGGCTGCTTTCAAACTTATTCCAAAAGCAACGTTAGTTTCTGCTAGAAAATATGAAGAAAACTCATGGTTAACCGTTCAGCTCGCAAATTTAAAAATAGTTAAGATGTATAAAAAAGGTGCTTCTCAATCGGATATGATCAATGAATATAAAGAACTTTTAAGCTACCGAAAAAATGCATTTTAAAGATAAAGTGGTATGGATAACCGGAGCTTCATCTGGTATTGGCAAAGAATTAGCCATTCAATTGTCTCAACAAGGTGCAACACTTATTTTAACATCTTCTAATGAATCACTTTTGAAGGCTGTAGTATCCGAATTGAACTATTCAAAAGTCTATATTTTACCGTATGATTTATTGAATTTAGATGGTTTACCCGATCTTGTAACTCGTGCTTTAGCACTAGAAGGTACTATTGACTGCGTGGTCCAAAGTGCGGGAATTAGTCAGCGCGACGAAGCATCAGAAACGGCTATTGCTGTTTATAAAAAATTAATGGACCTCAATTATTTTGCTCCTGTTGCAATTACACAAGCTATATTGCCTCATTTTAAAAAACACAATAAAGGCAATATGACCGTAATTAGTAGTATTGCTGGTTTAATGGGTTTCCCGCTACGTTCTGGTTATGCTGCATCTAAACACGCTATTAAAGGATATTTAGAAACACTTCAATGTGAATTGTATAAAACCAATATTACTGTTTCCATAGTATATCCAGGAAGGATAGATACCAATATTTCTAAAAATGCCTTAATGGGTGACGGTCAGCGATTTGGTGCAACAGATGCGAACAATGAAGTTGGTATGAAAGTCGATGTTTGTGCCAGAAAAATAATTAGTGGTATAAAATCCAATAAAAAAACGGTTATTATTGGGCAAGCGGAGCGACTCTTGTTATGGTTATGGTGGTTTGTTCCTTCGCTCTACTATACAATCGCACATTCAAAAGGGTTACAAAAATAATTTAATTAGTGTATGCATCAATTTTTATCAGGAATTCAACAAATTGGAATAGGAGTATGTGACGCCGAAACGGCTAAACATACCTACAAACATTTATTTGGAATGGATGTTTTAATTTTTGATGATGAAGCGAAAGCCAGTTTAATGACGCAATATACAGGCGACCAAGAATACAATAGAAGAGCAATCTTGACGATGAATTTACAAGGTGGTGGCGGTTTGGAGCTGTGGCAGTTCTTGGATCGAGTTCCGAGCAAAGCACATACGGTCAATTTAGGTGATATCGGAATTTTTGCTGCCATTATTAAATCGGCTGATATTTCTAAATCACATCAAAGGCTTTCTAATATTTCGGGACTAAATACTTCAAAATTAAATAGTTGCGAAAGTGGTATTCGCTATTTTTACGTGACAGATACCCAAGACAATTCATTTAAAATAGTCCCATCCAATGATTGGTTTCAAAAAGATAAACATGATTTGGGAGGTGTGATTGGTGCTGTAATTGGAGTGTCAAATATAGAAAAGTCGATCGAGTTTTACCAAACTATCCTTGGGTTAGATACCGTGCTTTATGATTTCCAAATGAATGAAAATAATCATAATTTCAGAAAAGTTGGACTCCATAAAAGCGCTACTGGCAAAGGTGCTTTTAATAAATTATTAGGAAATGTTACGATTGAATTGATTCAAAATTTAGATCTGCAGGCACCAAAAATATACAACAATCGCTATTGGGGTGATTGTGGTTTTATTCACCTTTGTTTTGATGTTATAGCCATGGACGATTTAAAAAAACATGTCCAAAGTCGTGGATTAGATTTCACTGTTGACAGCAATAATACCTTTGCAATGGATAATGCCTCTGGGCGATTTTGTTACATTGAGGATCCAGATGGTACCTTAATTGAACTCGTTGAAACACATAGAGTGCCTATCCTGAAAAAAATGGGTTGGTATTTAGATTTAAGAAAGCGAAATCAGGAAAAACCATTGCCAGATTGGATGATAAAAATGCTGGCCTTGAGTAAAGTAAAGTGATTTAAAAACTCTTGTAAAGTTTGTAGAACCACGCACTTATTGGCATTGTGATGAAAAATAAAAGTCCAATTTTAAAATTGAGAAGGACTGTAATTACTATAGAAAGCAGTACAATGATAATAGGGTAAAAAAGCAGTAACATTCCAAATAACACTGAATCGTAAAACACCGTATTTTTTGTTTTCTTCAAAGCCATTCTTTTAAAAATGCGGTAGATCCAATAATTCCCTAAAAAGCCAATTAATGCCAGAATAGCCACCGAAATCTTCTTAACTTTAGTTACTATTGAATTTGACTTAGGAAATAAAGTAACATCCGTAAGATCGTTTTTTACAATCATTTTTTGTAAAATACCAACTTTTAGCAACTCGGTAAAAGAATTGTAGAATGCAGTTTCTGGGTTTTTAGTTAAAGTTTCAGGTTTGAAACTCGCGTTAAAATAAAGAATACTGTCTTTTGGGTTTATTGAAAATGAAGAATAATTGATGTTGGTAGGCATTATTTCTAAGTTTGTTATACCGTCCTTTAAAGCGAGTAAAGCCAGTCGGGCGGTCCCTTTTTTCAAAGGTCTTAGATTCCATTCGTTGACACAAATTCCCTCAGAAAAAATTAAAATAGTTTGATTCTGCTTCAGCAAAGTCAAACACATTTCAAAAGTCTCCATATTTTTACTTAGATTTTCTTTTCCTTCACTTAGTCTGTAAATGGGAATTAAATGCAAGCTTTTTAAAAATCGTGCTACCAACGGTTTTTTAAATGCATCACCTCGAGCAAGAAAATAAATGGGTTTGGGATATTGAACCGCAATATTTATTGCATCAAAAAAAGAGTTAGGATGATTGCACGCTATGATTTTTGGTCCATCCAAAACAAAATTTGGATCAAAATAAGCCACAGTTTTTCGACAATAGATTTTTATTGCTAGGGATGCAGCTATTTTAAAGAGATGATACAATGTATTTTATTTCCAATGTTTAGGTAAATCTTTTTCTTCGTCTACATCTGATAATTTTATTAATCTATATGATGTCAACGAGAGCGTATCAAAATCATTTATGGTATCTGAAAAAACAGAATCTGTACTCCAGCTTTTATTTAGAAAAAGAGGTTTATACAAAAGTTTCATTCCCAATAAATAATAACCTCCATCATAAGTAGGTCCGATAACAACATCATGATCCGCTAATTTTGAAAAAGCTTCAGAAATTATTGTTGAGGTCAATTCATAACAATCGCTCCCGATAATACAAACCGATTGATAGCCAAGGCTAAAAGCTTCTTGAAATGCAGCAGCCATGCGCTGGCCTAAGTCCCCGTTAAACTGTAGTTTTTTATAATAATCAGCTGCGCTCCATTGATCATCATTATTGATATTATCCGAATAAAAGACAAATTTGTCTGCATCAATTGGACTAGCAATAGATTGAGTATGAGTCAAAAGTTTTTTATAAATTTCAAGTGCTCTTTCGTTGCCGATGGTTTTTGCTAGGCGCGTTTTCACTTTTCCCAGTTCTGGATTTTTGGTAAAGAGTAGTATGGCATTTTTATTTTGCATAAAAAGTATAATAAAAAGCTGCAACTAAAATCATAGTTGCAGCTTTTGTTGTTTTAGCAACAGCCTCCACCGTTATAGTGAAAGGTTGATTCGCTAATGTAAATATCGTCTCTGTTCAAATCAGTAAGTGCTTGTGCGGTTTTATCACAAACAGCTAAAGGTTGATTTTTCATTAACACATGTCCTATTTTATCATCAAAATAAGCATCTTTGCCATAAAATATAGCTGCTTTACCTGTAAATACACAGGCTCCATCACTAGGCATTGGATCTTTGATCGCACAAACTTCAATACTTTCGATAAAAATTAATTCATCAGTGGCGTAATTTTCAGTATCTAAGATTCGGTATGGTCTTCTACCTCTAATTTCGATAGTACCAAAACCAACATCGGTTAGCATTTGTATGTATTCCTTAATTGGGATGCTTCCGCTCAGGCAAAGGGCTCTCAGGTGGTCATCGTTTCTCAAGGTTTCATTCATTTCTTGCTCACAAGTAGGATCGCTCATCACTAATCGTCCTCGTGGTTTTAGCACTCGATACATTTCTTGTAATGCTTTTTTCAAGTCATCCGTCTTAAAAATATTGAACAAGCAGTTTTGGGCTGCAATGTCTATGCTTTCATCTTCTATTGGTAAGTTTAAAGCATCACCTTTTTTAAGTTCTACAAATTCGCTTTTGAACCAATCATTTTCTTGCTCTGCGATTAAAAAATTTTGGCGTGAAGCTTCCAGCATTTCGTCGACAACATCTACACCTACTACACCCCCTTTTTGACGAGAAAAATAGGAGAATTGCAGTAATTCCATTCCGCCTCCAACTCCTACATACAAAATTTTTGGATTGTTGATCAAGTCTTGAGCTGAAATAGTGCTTCCGCAACCATAATTCATTTCTTGCATTATTTTTGGAATTTCAAGGCCTGGAAATTTCCAAATAGGTGTTGTTGTACAGCACAATCCTACATCTGGGGTTAATGCTGCATCTCGGTATAAGTTGACGGTTGCGTCTAAATAATTTTCCATTTTATTAACTAGTTTTTCAGGTTTTGTTCCCAGCTTGTAGAACACTATTTTTAATTGTTGAACTTCTAAAGTTTGTTTTTGTTTGGTGTAATCTAGGTTGACTTATATATTTTTAGCTTCCATTAATTAAGCAACTGCACCGCCACAGCTACTTCCAGAGCCAGCCGTACATCCATAACAATGATTACTAACAATGATATTTCTGTTTAATAGCGAATCTGAATTGTATTCTGAAATGTGTTGTGAATCTCTGCAAGCTACTTTTAGTTCTAACATTTGATTGAAATCACAATCATAGATATACCCATCCCAACCAATTGAGATGGTGTTTCTACACATCACATTTAATGCGGCTGTTGGATTAAAAGCATCAATAAGTTTACTCATATAGTCTTCAAAATTTCCGGAGGAGACTAAGTAATCCAAATAGCGAGATACTGGTAAATTAGTTATCGCAAATAAATTATTGAACGCAATACCAAAATCTTTTTCAAGTGCAAGTTTATACTCTTTTTCGAGGGCATTTTGATCTGGAGGTAAAAAAGCACCTGCAGGATTGTAAACTAAATTTAATGTTAAGCCGGAACCCTCTTTACCATATCCTATTTCATTCAGCATTTTCAAAGCTTTGATGGAACTTTCAAAAACACCATCACCTCGTTGTTTATCTGTTCTATCTTTAGAGTAAGAAGGTAAAGAGGATATTACTTCCACGTTGTGTTTTTTGAAGAATTCCGGTAAGTCATTGTATTTTTTATTGGCAGTGATGATCGTTAGATTGCATCGTACATACATTTGAATGCCTAGTGCACTAATTTCCTCGACAAACCACCTAAAATCTGGATTCATCTCTGGTGCACCGCCCGTCATATCCACAACTTTGTAATTAGGATTTAATTTAAGGATTTCGACAATTATTTTCATGGTCTCTTTGGTCATGATCTCTTTACGATCGGGACCTGCATCTACATGGCAATGCGTACAAACTTGGTTGCACATTTTACCTAGATTAATCTGAAAAACTTCAAGAGCTGTGGGCTCTAGAGGATTCAAATTAATTTCATTTAGTTTAGTTCTAAAAGGAGTGAACTCCTCTGGATTTTGTTCCAAAAGAATAAGTTGATTGGCAGCTTTAGATAACGAATTAGAGTTGGCTTTTAAAGATTTTAGTTTTATTTTTTTAAACTCACTCATAAACTAATTTTCTTAACTTTATTCATCATTTGAACTCCGTGAACTAAGCTTGCACCACCGCGGATGGCAGCTGCAACATGAACCGCTTCCATCATTTGAGCCTCACTGTATCCTTTTTCATAAGCATCAGAGCTGTAAGCGTCTATACAATACGGACATTGAACAGCATGGGATACTGCCAACGCAATCAATGATTTTTCTCTAGCGGTCAAGGCACCTTCTTTGAAAACTTCGCCGTAATACCCAAAGAATTTTTCGCCCATTTCCTTTTGAAAATCGACTATGTTACCAAATTTTTTTAAATCGTCTGAATTGTAATAATTCTTGTCCATAAGTATTATTATTTTTATTATTATTTAAAATTTTCTAAATATAAAGTCCAATCGTAATCATTGTATTCTAACTTTGGATCTGCCTCTTTTGGAATGATTTTTAGGTCACTACAAATTTTTAAAATTCCTTTTTTATTTCCAAAGTCACCTCTAAACCAGCTCATCAAAGAAGGCACAAACAAAATATTTTTTGTCTTATCGTATTTAGCATCTGTCAATAAATAACTCTTTGTTGACTTGTCTAATTGCTCATTTATGTTTTTTGGGTCATATGCAGAAACGGGTGGACAACTTTTAGCTCCGCAATTTAAAGCAAAATGAATTCTGTAATCGATTTTGTCGACACGGTATTTTTTTTCTATGGTAGGAGGGAAAATTTTACTCAATTTTCCCATACTCAATTTAACACTCGATTTTCGCAAGAACCCATGTTCGATAAGATCTAAGCTTACTTTATTCCCGGCAATAGTAAACTGCTCGGATTTAAAAAATTCTCCTCTGTTTTTGTATTGTGCTGGATTTTTTTTAAAGAATAATTAGTGAAACCATTGTAAACATTAATAAAAAAAGTCTTTTTTAAATCATCAGTTCGCAATTGTTTGATTAACTCCCCTTCATTTGCATTAGCAATGATGTCTAAATATTCCTTAGTATTAGTTTCTTTAGATTTGAGAGATTCTATAAGTTTTTGAGAGATTCTAATATAATCTGTGTTTTGAGACCAACCCATATGTGTAAAAAAAAATAATATTACTAGATGTTTCATAGCATGTTTTTTGTAAATCTATTAATATTTACGAAATTTACCAACAATAGTTTTTTAAAGTATGACATATTTAGAACAAATTTCGCAGTCGGCTGATTATCTGATTTCAAAAGGAATATTAAATCCAGAAGTAGGTGTCGTTTTGGGAACAGGTTTAGGGAAATTTTTAGATTATTTAGAAGTAGAACAGACCATTGATTATGCTGAAATCCCACACTTTCCGGTTTCTACAGTAGAATTTCATAAGGGGAAATTATTATATGGAACGATAGGTTCTAAAAAAGTTATTGTTATGCAAGGCAGATTCCATCTTTATGAAGGCTATACTTTACAACAAATAACGTTTCCGATTCGTGTTTTGCAAAAGGTAGGAATACAGCAATTATTACTCAGTAACGCTGCAGGCGGTATTAATAAGAGTTTTAAAAAAGGCGATTTAATTTTGCTTGATGATCACATCAATTTACAAGGAGGCAGTCCTCTTTCTGGCTTGAATAGTTTTGAATATGGTGGTATTTTTCCAGATATGAGTGCGCCATATAATGAACGATTGAATAGTATTTTGATAGAGCAAGCAGTAGACTTAGGTGTAAATCTAAAAAAAGGAGTGTATGCCTCTGTTTTTGGACCTCAATTAGAAACCAGAGCTGAATACAGGTATTTGGGGTTTATTGGAGCCGATATGGTAGGAATGAGTACCACGCCCGAGGTCATAGTAGCTAATCAATTAGGATTACCTTGTGCCGCGATTAGTGTAATTACTGATGAATGTGATCCAGACAATTTAAAACCGGTTAATATTCCTGAAATAATGGCAGTTGCAGGAATGGCTGATGAAAAATTGAGTCAATTGTTTTTTGAAACTATCCAAAAGTTATAAAACATATTTATTCCAGATACAATTCTCCTCGATGGGGTTTTAAAGCATCGCGAACCTGGATCATATGATCATCAGTTACCACCATGAAAGCAATGGCTTGCATTTCGCCTTGCCTTTCAAAACCGGTGATGTTCAATGGTAGTTTTTCAATGACAATGTATTCTTTCAAATGAATTTCGTGATGTTCTGCTGTTTTCGCTGAGGCTGGCCCACGGAAATCCCAAATTAGTTTTATTTTTCTAGACATTTTATTTGTTGTTGGACGGTAAAACTACGATAACAATTTTCAAATTACTATTTTTGCCAAAAATCGTACTATGCCTCGCGAAATCCAAACCCAAGTATCACCAGAAGTAGTTCATAATGAATCATTATTGAATGATCACGTTGCAAAGTTTTTCAATACCTCAGCACAAGAAATTCAAAAAGTTATAGTTTTAAAACGCTCTATTGATGCCCGTCAAAAAGCGATAAAGTTCAATATCAAAGCGGATGTTTATTTTATTGGAGAAGCGGTAATTCAAGAAAAAATAAATATACCAGAATATAAAAATGTAACAAATGCTCAAGAAGTACTAGTAGTTGGAGCTGGTCCTGCAGGATTATTTGCCGCTTTACAATTGATCGAATTGGGTTTAAAACCAATTGTGGTTGAACGTGGAAAGGACGTTCGTGGACGCCGAAGAGATTTGAAAGCGATTAATGTAGATCATCTTGTCAACGAAGATTCTAATTATTGTTTTGGAGAAGGTGGCGCAGGAACGTATTCTGATGGAAAATTATACACACGTTCTAAAAAAAGGGGTGATGTTACTCGGGTTTTAGAACTGTTTGTTGCCTTTGGCGCTTCGCCAGATATCTTGATTGAGGCACATCCACATATTGGAACCAATAAATTACCACAAATCATTCAAGATATTCGAGAGAAAATTATAGAATGTGGCGGACAAGTATTATTTGAAACTCGTTTGACCGATATTTTAGTAAAAAATAATGAAATCCAAGGGATGGTTACGCATACTGGAGAGACGATTTTAGCCAGCAAAATGATTTTGGCCACCGGACATTCGGCGCGTGATATTTTCGAATTATTAGATAGAAAACAAATTTTTATTGAGGCCAAACCATTTGCCTTGGGCGTACGAGCAGAGCATCCACAAACCTTGATAGATAGCATTCAGTATAGTTGTGATTATCGGGGCGATTATTTGCCACCAGCACCATATTCAATCGTAAAGCAAGTAGGAGGTAGGGGAATGTATTCTTTTTGTATGTGTCCAGGCGGCGTGATTGCACCTTGTGCAACAAGTCCCGGAGAAGTAGTAACTAATGGTTGGTCGCCGTCAAAAAGGGATCAGGCTACCGCTAATTCTGGAATCGTAATTGAGCTACAGTTAGAGGATTTCAAACCGTTTGCAAAATTTGGTGCTCTAGCCGGGATGGAATTCCAAAAAAGCATTGAGCAAAACGCATGGCATTTGGCAGGAGGCTTGAGCTATAGCGAGCAGGCGAAGCAAAGTCAAAAAGTACCAGCACAGCGTATGATTGATTTTACACAAAAGAGAGTTTCCTCAGATATTCCTAAAACGTCTTATGTGCCCGGAACGACATCAGTAGAAATGGGAGAGGTTTTTCCCAAATTTTTAACAAACATATTGCGAGAAGGATTTACAGAATTTGGAAAATCCATGCGTGGATACTTGACTAATGAGGCTGTACTTCATGCACCAGAATCAAGAACTTCATCACCAGTGCGTATTCCAAGAGATCCACTAACGTACGAACATGTTCAAATAAAAGGCCTGTATCCTTGTGGCGAAGGAGCGGGTTATGCAGGCGGAATAATTTCTGCAGCTATAGATGGAGAAAAATGTGCGCTGATGATTGGAGCGATTTTGAATCAATAAAAAAGCATGTTTAAACAAATTTCAATTAACTTGCAAAACATCCTATTTTGGAATGCTTAAGTACTTATTTGCCAAGTATTTTTGACTATTAAACTTCAGTTTGAAAGTTGCATAATAAGTTGTGATTTACGCTAGTGATTGTAACTCACCACTCTTGAAATCTTCCATTGATTGTCTTTTTTTTGCCAAATCATAAGAAATTTAAAGGTTCCAATTTCTTCCTTTCCGTTTTCCATATGACGGAACTCGTGCATTCCTGTTTCAATTGCGCCGTAGTCTTTTATAGGATGTACTTCGAGTGTTCCTTTGACAAGTTTTCGCGTTAATCTATTTTCATTTTTAAACATATTAGAAAAATTAGTAAAAACTGTTTCATAGTTTAACAATCCGCCATTGTCTTGAAACCACTCTAAGTCACTGGTAAATAAAGATTTAAATTTTTCAAAATCTTTTTCATTAAAGGCATTGAACATAATCTCGTCCATTTGTTCTATTTCACGATACAGTTCATTAGTAGTAGGGGCAACTTTCTTTTCTTGAGCAATTGCTATATTTTGAATGAAAAGTAACGCTATTGTAACTAGTATTTTATATCTGAAGAAAGATCTAATTTGGGTCATAATTCAATTTTTTACAAAAATGTTAGATGGCAAAATATATAATTTCGAAAAGTAACCAACAGAGATTAAGAAATTATCAAATAATTTTACACATTTTAATTAAAATTATTTAAATCGAGTTTTTTGGCTGCGCTAAATTTAAGATAAGTCTAGATTGACTTGTAGTACTCGATTGCGCTCGAACTGACAATAGAACTCTTTTACTTGCATCACAAGTATTTGAAATGTGTACTTGATTACTTTTTTGATTGCATTTCCATGTAATCGACCGTTAAGTTGGATAAAACTTTCATTCCTAACAGAAAACCGCTTTCATCGATGTAAAAATCTGGCGTATGGTGCGGCGCGGTCTCCGATATTGGTTTGCCTTTTGGTGCACCACCAATAAAAAAGTACAAACCTGGAATTTTTTCTTGATAATAGGAAAAGTCCTCAGCACCAGTAACTGCGGGTGTTATGGATACATTTTCTTTACCTGCTGTCGATTCAAGTGTAGGAATCATTTTTTCTGTCAATGTGGGATCATTATACGTAATGAGCGTTTGGTTTGTTATATTTACATCTGCAGTTGCTCCGGCACTTTCAGCGACAGCACCTACTACTTGTTTCAATCTGGAATGCAACTGTTCTTGAACTTTAACATCCAGAGAACGAATGGTACCTGTCATCATCAGCTCTTCTGGAATTACGTTGCTTCTTACTCCGGCGTTGATTTGTCCTACACTAATGACTGCTGGGGATTCAGCTATGTTTATATTTCGGCTTACAATTGTTTGAATGGCCATAATCATTTGAGCTGCTGTTGCAATGGGATCAATGCCTAACCATGGATAGGCACCATGCGTTTGTTTGCCTTTAATTTTTATGGTAAACCAGTCAGATGCTGCCATAGTGCCACCGGAGCGATATTTTATTTTGCCTACTTCGGTTTGAGCGTTGATGTGCAACCCAAAAATTGCCTCGACTTTAGGGTTTTCTAAAACGCCTTCTTTAACCATCAATTTTGCTCCTCCTTCTTCACCTTCTGGTGGGCCTTCTTCAGCTGGTTGGAAAATAAATTTTACAGTCCCTTTTAATTCACTTTTTATAGAAGCTAAAATTTCGGCAGTTCCCATCAGTATTGCAGTATGGGTATCATGACCACAGGCATGCATTACTGGAACTATTTTTCCGTTGTATTCTCCCTCTACTTTGGAAGCGAATGGAATTGCTACTCGCTCTTTTACCGGCAACGCATCAATATCTGCTCGAAGAGCTATAACTGGTCCTGGTTTGCCTCCTTTTAAAATACCTACAACACCTGTTTTTGCGATTCCGGTTTGTACTTCGATGCCTAAACTGCGCAAATGGGCTGCAATTTTATCAGCGGTTTTAAATTCGCGATTTCCTAATTCAGGATTTTGGTGAAAGTCTCTTCTCCAAGAAATAACTTTGGATTCTAATGAAGCTGCTTTTGTGGCAATTTTAGATTTTAGCGCTGTGTTTTGCGCAGATGCAATAACGGAGAATAAAGATATGCTTGTGAAAAGAATGATTTTTTTCATGAATTGTAAGGTAGTTTTGGTTGGTAAATGGCAATTTATTGTACTTAAATTCAGTTTAAAGCGCTGCCAATTGATTTAGCTTTAAACAAATATAACAAAATTTTAATGTTTTCAGTCGCATGAACGATTATGGTAATTTAATTTTTTTGTGAGCAAAAAAAAACGCCTTGTTTTAAAGTACAAGGCGTTGGTTTGGTATTTTATTTTTTTTTCAATCGGCTTTTAAAAAGTTTTTCAAACTTTTCCATTTTAGGCTGGATCACCATTTGGCAATACGGTTGGCTTTTATTGTTTACATAGTAATTTTGATGGTAGTCTTCCGCTTTGTAAAATTTAGTGAGAGGTTCTAATGTTGTTACGATTGCGTTGTCATAAATTTTAGCTTTTTTCATCGCAGTAATAACCGATTGTGCTGCTTTTTTTTGCATCTCATTTTTAAAAAAAATAGCAGAACGGTATTGTGTTCCTACATCAGCCCCTTGTCGGTTTAGTGTAGTTGGATCATGTACTGTAAAGAATACTTTAAAAATTTCATCAAGATTTGTGACGTTTTTATCATAGGTTATTTGCACTACTTCGGCATAGCCCGATTTTCCTGTAGAAACATCTTCATAAGTAGGATTGGTATTTTTACCACCAGCGTAACCAGATACGGCTGATTTTACTCCAATTAAATTTTCATAAACAGCCTCAACACACCAATAGCAACCTCCCGCTAGCGTAATGGTTTCAAAATTGGATTGTTTGTTTGCTGGTTTTTGTGCGAATAGACTAGTAGCGGTTATTAGACACAGTAAGAATATTTTTTTCATTTTATTTGGTATCAGGTATGAAGTCAAGTGCGATAGAATTCATGCAGTATCTTTTGCCAGTAGGCGCAGGTCCATCATCAAAAAGATGTCCTAAATGCCCATCGCATCTTCCGCAAAGGGCTTCGATTCTTTCCATTCCAAGAGTGTTGTCCGTTTTGTAAACAACGCTGCCTTTACTGTCTTGTTCGAAAAAACTTGGCCAACCACAATTGCTCGAAAATTTAGCCCCTGAGCGAAAAAGTTTATTTCCACACGCGGCGCAGTAATACGTTCCTTTTTCATCGGTGTCCCAATATTTTCCTGTAAAAGGTCTTTCGGTATCTGCGTTACGGGATACTTCATAGACATCTTCGGGTAAAATCTTTTTCCACTCGGCATCACTAATCTTCAGTTTTTTAGTGTCTGTATTAGAATAATAGGGATTCCCTGGTTTGTTGATTGAATTTCCCATTGCGATAGATTTTTTTGTATAGTCCTTTTTATTTGTCGTTTGTCCACAGGCTGTGAACATGAATAAAGGGAGTGAAAATAATATGCTTAAAAAACGGGTTGTTGTTCTCATAATTTTTTTTATACTACAAATGTAAAGCGATTTTGAACCAAAAAATGTCGCCTACTTTGCAAATTAATAGTTATTTAAGTAAGTTTTAACTATCGTTATTTACGGGTGAAATACAGTTCTGGATTTAGATTTAACAAAACCTTATTGTTATAAAACCATTCGCATGTTGATAAGGTGTTTTTTGAACCCTGATTTCTCATACGCCTTAATTGCCGAAATATTGTCGTTGTATACATCTAGTTTCATTTCGAATACATTTTGCAGGTTGCACCACTTTTTGAGGGCTTCAATAATTTTAGCGTTTACTCCTTTTCCTCTGTGATCAGCAACTGTGTACATAAATCCTAAATAGGCATAGTTCAGATGATTCAAATAAGGTTTCGCGATCTCTATTCGCGCATATCCGGAGCTAACAATTTCTGAGCCAATTTCGGCTACCAATACTTCTACATCAAGTGCTGAAATCATTTTTTCGATATCGTAATAATTTATTTTTTCGGCTCTTAAAGTAGGGTCAAATGGACGTTCGGCGGTAATAATTCCTTGTTCGAATTCGAGGAGTTTTTCCAAATCGTTTGGATGTGCTTTTCGAATGATTATTTGTTGCATCATAATGTTTATAATAGTGATTAAAATTACAAAAAAAACTTTTGAAAGTAAACAATGAATTTGCTTAGATTAGCAACAAAATAATTTCACTTCAACAATTCGAAACAGAACGTTAAAGCCCCCGTCTCTAATAATCTTTTTTGTATTTTTGATCAGTTAAAGATTCCTATGGTAGAAGAAAACGTAATATTAGTTAATCGAAACGATGAGCAGATCGGATTGATGCCTAAACTTGAAGCACATGAAAAAGCAGTTTTACATCGTGCTTTTTCAGTTTTTGTTTTAAACAGCAAGAATGAAATTATGTTGCAACAGCGTGCCAGTCAAAAATACCATTCTCCTTTGCTATGGACTAATACGTGTTGCAGTCATCAGCGCGAAGGAGAAACTAATATTCAAGCAGGAAGTCGTCGTTTATTTGAAGAAATGGGTTTTAATACAGAGCTCAAAGAGCTTTTTCATTTTATTTATAAAGCTCCTTTTGATAATGGTTTAACAGAGCATGAGCTTGATCACGTTATGATTGGGTATTGTAACGATGCGCCAAATATAAATCGAGAGGAAGTAGAAGACTGGAAGTGGATGAAAATCGAGGATGTCAAATCAGATATGGAAACGCATCCGGCTTTGTATACGGTTTGGTTCAAAATTATTTTCGATGAGTTTTATCATTATCTAGAAGACCACAAAATATAGCACTGTCGCGAGAAGATCAATAACAGGACATTAAAAATAGATTTACAAACGCAGTGCAATCTTAAATTTTATATCATGAAAGTTACTATTTCGCGCAAAGCCCATTTTAATGCGGCTCACAGATTACACCGCAAGGATTGGACATGGGAACAAAACGATGCAATTTTTGGGAAGTGTAATAATCCTAATTTTCATGGTCATAACTATGAATTAATAGTTAGTGTAACAGGCCGGATTGATCCCGAAACAGGATATGTCATGGATGTAAAGTTTTTAAGCGACATTATCAAAGAAGATGTAGAAAATCAGTTTGATCATAAAAATCTAAATCTTGATGTGCCAGATTTTCAGGATTTGAATCCAACTGCTGAAAATATAGTAGTCGTTATTTGGAATAAAATAAGAAAGAGAATCAAACCAGAATTTGAACTAGAAGTGGTTCTTTATGAAACCCCTAGAAATTTTGTAACGTATAAAGGAGAATGAAAGAATTAAAAGTAGGGGATACCATTCCCCATTTTATTGCTAAGGATGCTACAGGGAATGAATTTGATAGTAAAAGTCTAGTAGGTCAAAAGCCGCTTGTGATTTATTTTTATCCAAAAGATAATACACCAGGATGTACTACTGAAGCCTGTAGTTTTAGAGATTTATATGAAGATTTTAAGGATTTTGGTGCGGAGGTGATAGGAATTAGTAGTGATAGTGTTGGCTCACATCAAAAATTTGCTAAACAATTCAAACTGCCTTTTATTCTTTTGTCAGATTCAGATAAAAAAATCAGAAAACTTTTTGGTGTCCCCACCGGAATGTTCGGATTACTTCCGGGAAGAGTTACCTATGTCACCGATAAAAGTGGAGTGGTTCAAATGATTTTTGACAGTATGCTGGCTACGAAACATATTCCCAAAGCGCTAGAAGCCATTAAAAAATTAGCCGTCTAGATAACAAAATTATTTTTTGCTATACACTCTACCATTTAGCAAATATTCTAGTAAAGAATATGATGGCGGAGGTATGTAAATGAAAACTTCGTTTTATATTTTTGCCACTCCAAAATAAAAGTCAAAGTATTATGAAATTATATCCCCTGCAATTTGAACCCATTTTTAAAGAAAGAATCTGGGGAGGTGAAAAACTGAAGATACTACTTAATAAATCCATAAAATCAGCTATTACTGGAGAAAGTTGGGAGTTGTCTACTGTTGAAGGCGATGTAAGTGTTGTTGCAAACGGAGCATGGAAACGCAAATCATTGACTGCTATTATTGATAATGACCCAGAAGCAATATTAGGAACAGCAGTTTATGCCAGATTTGGAAAACAATTTCCGTTGCTTTTCAAATATTTAGATGCTCGTGAAGATTTGTCGATACAAGTACATCCAAATGATGAGTTGGCTAAAAAAAGGCATCATTCTTTTGGTAAAACCGAAATGTGGTACATCATGCAAGCAGATGAAGACGCCCGAATAATTGTGGGTTTTAAAGAAAAATCGAATGCCGGTGAGTATTTAGAAAATCTAGAAAACAAAACCTTACTTTCTATTCTGGACGATGTAAAAGTGAAATCAGGTGACGTTTTCTTTTTAGAAACAGGAACAGTTCACGCTATTGGCGCGGGATTAGTGGTTGCTGAGATTCAACAAACTTCGGATATTACGTATCGTCTCTATGATTTTGACAGGGTAGATGCTAGTGGTAATACACGAGAATTACATGTTGATTTAGCTTTGGAAGCCATCAATTATAATAATGTAGAAACAAAGAAAGAGTATACTAAGAAAATAAATAGTTCAAACAAAATTGTGGACTGTCCTTATTTTACGACTAATTTTATTCCGTTAGATGGAGAGATTTCGATTTCTAAAACTGGAAAATCCTTTACGGTATTTATGTGTGTAGAAGGAACATTTGAAATAGAATATAACAATTTAAAAACGCAATATAAAAAAGGAGATACGGTCTTGATTCCCGCAGCAATGAATGCATTCATTCTCAGTGGAAAAGCTTCAATTTTAGAAATTTACATTTCATAGTCGGTAATAGAAAGATTATGTGTACTTTTGCAGACGCAAATTAAAATTCAAATTTTAAAAAAATAAAAATGGCAAACGTTAAAAATTTAAAAAAAGACATCAACTACGTTTTAGGAGATATTATTGAAGCAGTTTACTTGTTCGAAATTTCTACAACAGGAAAACCAACAACTGAAACTAATGATTTAATTGATGAAGCTATCGCTGCTTTTGATGCCTTAATCACAAAAGTGAATGCAAAAAAAGTTGAAAATAAAAAAGCACATTTCAAACAAATCAACGTAGAATTGGAACAAACTGCTAATCAATTGATTGCTAAAATCAACGAATTGTAGTCAAAAAAAAGTAAAAAAAGTTTGAATTTGTTTTGCAAAATAGAAATTCAGACTTATATTTGCACCCGTAATGAGTCGCCAGCGTAGCTCAGTTGGCTAGAGCAGCTGATTTGTAATCAGCAGGTCGTGGGTTCGAGTCCCTCCGCCGGCTCTTAATAAAACCATCCCTTTTATACGGGATGGTTTTTTGTTTTTAGTACTACATGAATAAAATTCTTTTTATTTGGATGTCGTATTTTTTATGTTAAATTTGACAACTAACTAAAATACATAAATTATGGAAGAGCATTTAATTACTGAGAATTTAGAAATGAAACTAAATGAGTCTGCAAAAGACTTTTTGAAAGAAACCGCAAAATGGGCTTATTTTTTATCTATTTTGGGGTATGTTGGAATTGGTTTTATAGTTCTAGCAGGTTTATTTGCAGGTACACTATTCTCTGCCATGGGAAAAATGAATCCTGCCATGAGTGTTATGGGTAGCTCTTTTGGGATAGTAATGACTGTCATTTATTTACTCATTGGCGCTATCTATTTCTTTCCAGTATATTATTTAAACAAGTTTGCCTCAAATGCTAAAATCGCATGTGCCACAAACGATTCCGATAAATTGACGATTTCATTTCAATACTTAAAATCACATTACAAGTTTATTGGCATCATGACCCTAGTTGTTTTTTCTTTATACCTTTTAATGATCATTGGGGCCATTATTGGCGGTGCAGCAATGGGCGGCATGTAGTTTGTACTTACAACTAACTTTGTTTTATTGTGCCTTAAGAATTGCCTGAGTTTAGAAACAAAAAAAATCATCTTGTGAAAGCAAGATGATTTTTTTGTTTTAAATAAGTAAAAGTAAAAGTAAAAGTAAAAGTAAAAGTAAAAGTCAGATGGTACTTTCTATTTTTGACTTTTAATACTTGCAATATATTGTGTTAGCTTTTTTCCATATAATGATTTTGCTACTTCAGGAGACATTGATTTTTGTATTGTATCTAAATATTTGATATTGATATCGTATATTTCTGAAAGTGCTATAAAAGGCGCTACTTCGAACTTTCTATTATTTAGCGCAAAATTAGTGGCAAATAAATACTTTCTTTTGATGTTAGAATCTTGTCTTGTGTTTATACTATCAATTTTTTTTGTATTTTTACTTTTGATGGCATTGAATTTTTGCTCAATTAAGGAAAGATTTTCGTCTGTGTAGCGGGTATTGATTTTTTTATACTCTTCATATATTTCCTGATTTTTTGATCCTTTGATTTTTGCATCAGATAAATACCGATCTAAACTTGTTTCAATAGTTATGTTTCCTGGTTCAGCAAAAAATGGTAAATTATTATCTAAGGAATTGGTTACGCCTCTATCCAAAAATAAATATAGCATTTCCGGAGACTTAAGGTCTAAATTGCTTTCAAAAGAGGAGTTTCCATCCATTTTTATGGTGTCAATCGCTACTAATTTATTATCAAGGATTCTCTGGATATACAAAGTACCTTTTTTTAGTCCTTTAATATTTCCCGTAATAAGTAAGTTGGTTTTTGATGTATTGTTGTTGCAAGAGGCCAGAAGAATAAGTGTGACAAATGCAATAATCGATTTTTTCATATGAAGTTAATTTGTTTGTGAAGCAAAGGTTTCGCTATTTTTTTTTGATTAATTTTAAATTTTGCGATTCCATCGCTATTATTTTCTAGTAATTATTATTGTGGTGCAAAATAAAGAAAATTGTTGGAATGATTTTGCTAATGCATTCAATTTTCAAAAAAAATACCCCCAAATAGTGTCTAACTTTTTGGAGGCAGTCTAAAATTGGTATTTCTTTAAACAGTTTATGAAATTAAGATTTCAACCAAGCTTCTTTTAAAGTATTTTTGGTCCTATCTGTAGCCTTGAGACCTTCTTTCTCCTCATACGGAAATCTTACTGTTCCGGTTATGATTTGCTCTTTACCATCGCGTTTTATTTTCACAGTAATTGCATCATTTTCTTTCCAGTTGGTGCTTTCCGTGATCATTTCATAAATAGTATCCAATGAATACGGTTTTTCATTGATGGATACTATAATATCTCCACCTTTCAGTCCCAGGTTGGTATAGAAAACATTCAACTCTATATTTGGAAGAACGATAATTTCTTTGGTCGCTTGATTGACTGTAATATATGGCGTTTGTCCTTTTAGAAATACATTTCCAGGTACTTTTTCGACTGATTTTGTAACACCAACTTTTGATAAATAGGTTTGGTACGGAATTGGAGTTGATCCGGATACATAAGTGGCCAAAAACGCACCTACTTCGGGATAGGTAAAGGAAGTTATTTTTGCAAAAAGGTCAGCATCATCAAACGGTTTAGCTACACCATATTCATTTGATAATTTTTGCATCAAATCTAAAATTCCTCTTGTGCCATTACTTTTTTCTCGGATAATGATATCGATACACATACCAATAAGTGCACCTTTTTCGTAGACATTCAAGTATTGTGCTTTATACGGTTCTGTCAATACATTAGCACTCATCGTCGTGAATGGCATTGTATCATTCATCGCATTTGCATTTTCAATTTTTTCTGCTAGGCGCGAATAAAATTCTTCTTCAGGGATTAGCCCTTGATTGATTTGAAAAAGATTGGCAAAATATTCTGTTACACCTTCATACATCCATAAATGCTCTGACATTTTAGGTGTGTTGTAATCAAAATAATGAATCTCTTTTGAATGTATAGTTAGCGGTGTTACAATATGAAAAAATTCATGTGAAACGACATCTTTCATGGATTTGACCAATTCTTCCTTAGCCATTATTTCAGGCAAAACAACCGTAGTTGCAGTAGGATGTTCTAAAGCTCCAAATCCTTTGGCATCGCCAGGTGACATGCTAGATAAGTACAAAAGCACGGTATATTTTTTAGTTGCATTTATTTTTCCTAAAAATGTTTTTTGCGCAATCATCATCGTTTTCATCTCTGGGGTAATACTTTCTGCAGTAACTTTTCCTGATGGTGAGTAAACGCTAATTAAAATTTCCATTCCATCAACGGTAAAGGTGGTATAGTCTGGTTTTGCATACATGATTGGATTTTCTACCAACGCAGCGTATCGAGGAGTGGTAAACACATCCATTGTTGCGCTGGCATCTAGATCTGTCATGGAAGTTGCGCCCCATAATGTTTCTGGATGCGTTATAGTCACGCGGTACGGAAGATCTTTTTTATCTTGGAAATAACCCACAAAACCATGCATGTTTAACATGAAGTTTTTTCCGGCATCAATGTTGGTTCCTGCTGGTGAAAAAACATCGTTTTGACCAAAACCGCCACCTTTTTCAGTATCAAAGGTATCGTTTACCAAATAAGTAATTTTTGCCAATGATTTTGCATTTTTGATATTCCAGGTATTGTCATCTGTTTTGGTTACCATTAATGCGATTCCTTTACTATCAAATGCTTTGAATTCTTCGATATACTTCCCGTAATCATCAATAGAATACGTTCCAGGGACAATCTTAGGTATGCTATACGTTACTTCATCGGATGTAATCTTTGGTGAGGTAATGGTAACCAATACTTTGTCCTCTTTAATGTCATTTAAATTAATGGCAACTTGTACTTGTTCTTTTGCTGCAGCAGTTACAGCTAAGGTTCCTGTTTTACAGCTCCAAAGAACGGAAGCAAATGCTAATGCAAAAATTATTCTTTTCATTTATTGTTACTTTTTTAGAAGTTAGTCTTCCCAACTATAAAATTGTTACAGTTTATAACGATTTTACAAAGGCTGTTATTGCGCTTGTCAATTTTGGAACTATTGGTAAATCAGCATTAGTATAGGATTTCATGTTTTCAGCGTCATCACCTTTGATTTCTTTAAACACATGATTCATGTTTTCAATGAAAACGAGTTCAGCTTTCGGCTTTGCTTTTTTTAGCAGTTCTGCTTCTTGAACTGAAACTTGTTTATCCTTGGTTCCGTTAATTATTACTATTGGCATTTCTAATTTTGCAATTTCAATTTGCGGATCGTATTTCATCCACGAAATCATGTAGGGTTGAATGCTTTCTCTAAAAATGGAAGCTAACATCGGATTTTTTAATTCGAAAGTTTTTCCGCTTTTCAGAATATCGAGATTTTTTTGTGTTTCTTCTTTTAGAAAAGGCGCTTGTTTTGTTATTTGTTCAACTAAAACAGCATCAATAGTTCTTCCAGCTCCAGCTAATGAAATGAAACCATCTGCTTTGTCCTTGGCGGCAATAATTCCTATTAAAGAACCTTCACTGTGTCCAGCGATTATAATTTTGTTGTATTTTTTTTGATTTTTAAAGAACAACAAGACAGACGTCGCATCGGTAATAAAATCATCAAAAGTAAGTGTTGCTTCGTTTACGGTTCCTGTTTTCATTTGTGAAATGATTCTCTTATCATAACTGAAAACGGCAATGTCATTTTTTACCGCTTAATTCTATTTAATACAGCATTTTTTATTATCTTCGAAGTATGAGAGCTACAGAAGAAATAAAAGTATTATTTGAAGGATTACCCGCATTTGAGCAACAATCGATCCTAGATGAA
>JAFCUE010000028.1:0-59072 GCA_051990185.1 Flavobacterium sp. DT2-2
AAATAATCACTGTATAAATCTGCGAAATTTTCCATATCGTTTTCTGCCAAAAGTTATCAACAATTGAAGTGTTAAAACTATCAATTTTTATTATATTTTTGCGTAACATGAGTTAATAAATGCAATTATAAGTTGAGTACTCAAATCACACATTAATCTAGATATAAAGATTTTTATAGAAATAGACTTATTTTTGAACCACCCGAAAAAAACGAAAAAGAATGTGCGGCTAACCGCAGAGTCGAGATTTTGATCCTTCAAAAATAGTGCAAAAATCCTAAAACCTTGTTCCTAATTCCTAAATCAAATTAGTATCTTTGCGCCACAACTATCTGCCTAAAAGCAGGCTTCACAACTATACTACATGAGTTCAGATACTTCAAAAAGATATGCGCTTCGCGGTGTTTCAGCATCCAAAGAAGATGTGCACAATGCCATAAAAAACATTGATAAAGGATTGTTTCCACAAGCTTTTTGCAAAATTGTTCCTGATTATTTAACACAAGATGAAGATTATTGTTTGATTATGCACGCGGACGGAGCGGGCACAAAGTCATCTTTGGCGTACATGTATTGGAAAGAAACAGGCGATATCTCGGTATGGAAAGGCATTGCGCAAGATGCGTTAATTATGAATATTGACGATTTATTGTGCGTAGGCGCAACAGATAATATTTTACTTTCCTCCACCATCGGAAGAAATAAAAATCTCATCCCTGCGGAAGTGATTTCGGCTATTATCAACGGAACGGAAGAACTAATCAAAGAACTTGATATTTTTGGTGTGACCATTCATTCTACAGGTGGGGAAACCGCTGATGTAGGTGATATTGTTCGAACTATCATTGTAGATTCAACAGTAACCGCTCGTATGAAACGTAGCAAAGTAATTGATAATGCCAATATTCAAGCGGGCGATGTAATTGTAGGAATGGCTTCTTTTGGTCAAGCGACATATGAAAAAAGCTATAATGGCGGAATGGGAAGCAACGGACTAACATCAGCACGGCATGATGTTTTTGGGAAGTATTTGGCAACCAAATATCCAGAGAGTTTTGATGCTGCTGTTCCCGAAGAATTAATCTATTCCGGACAAGTTAACTTGACGGATGCTGTTGAAAATTCGCCAATTAATGCAGGACAATTAGTATTATCTCCAACCAGAACGTACGCTCCAATCATTAAGAAAATTTTAGACCAATATTCTTCTAATGAAATTCACGGAATGGTGCATTGCAGTGGCGGTGCGCAAACTAAAATTTTGCATTTCGTAGAAAAACTACATATTATAAAAGACAATTTATTTCCAGTACCGCCACTTTTTCAATTGATACAAGAGCAATCAAAAACAGATTGGAAAGAAATGTACCAAGTTTTTAATTGTGGCCACCGAATGGAAATTTACGTTCCCGAAGCTATTGCAGAAGCTATTATCGAGATTTCAAAATCGTTTAATGTCGATGCACAAATCGTGGGAAGAGTAGAGGTTGCTACTTCAAAAAAACTCACAATTACCAGCGAATACGGAACTTTCGAATATTAAAAAGCTTCAATTGAAGTTCAATCTTTTAATTTTTTATTTATGTACGAATTGTTTTTTTGGAAATATCAGGACGGAATTTATCTGAATCATCACTTGGTTTATGAAGCACTTGTAGAGCAAGAAATCGTTGAAGGACTAGAGGAAATACCTGTTCAAGTGATCTTGAATAGAATTGCTTCGGTATTCTCAAACTGGGAAAAAGTAGACGAAAACAGTTGGAAAAATAAAAGTGGAAAAGGCGCTTTTCACATTAAAACTACGCCGCAAAGCATTCAAATTGATTGTTATGGAACCGAAGGTAAAACCATGAATCTCCTGTCAGATACTATGGAGGAATTCAAATGCCCGGCGTATGACCCACAGGTACCGCAGCGTTATGACGAAATGAATGAGTAAAATTTCTAGGAGCTTATCCAGCTCTACGTTTCAATTCTTCCTTAAAAAAAATATTTTTCTAAATCCTGAAAGGAGCTTCCGTTGGTCGCTCTTTCAGGACAAGAAAAATTATCTTTTTTGCAGTAAGGATTTTCACTTCGATCTGGGCTAAAACAAGCAGCGTTGCTTTACCCAAATAAGTTTAAAATCTAATTATTTCACCGCAGGTGTGTTCAAAAGAATTGGCGTTCCAAAACCTACTTGCTCCAGTTTTTTCAACTGAGTTTCTGCATCACCTACAATCAAATAAATCATTTTGTTCGCATTCAAATACATTTCGGAAAACTTTTTTAGTTCGTCAATTGTAATTTTCTTTACGATGTTTTCTTGCTGCTTCGCGTAATCATTCGAGTACTTGTAATTATTAATATCGTACAGCATTTCCAGTTTAGAAGATAGTGTTTCAAAAGCTCTTGCATTACTTTTTATCAAATAGCCTTTTGTTACTTCCAGATCGGTATCGTTGAAATTTTTACCGTATTGCATTAAAATATCTTTGATTAAATTCACTGATTCAAAGGTCACGTTAGACCGGACACCACTTGCAATTGTAAACGGACCTTTATTTCTAGAACCACTAAACGAAGAGCTAATGCCATAGGTATAGCCTTTTCCTTCGCGCAATTGTTGCGTCAATTGAGAGGCAAAACTACCACCTCCTAAACGGTAATTCAAGATTTGTGCTGGATAAAAATCGGGATCTATTGCCGCAAGAGCAGGATAGCCAATACGAATTACAGATTGCTTAGCACCCGGAACATCATAAAAATAAATTTTTGATGTTGTATCATATTTTGTTGTAGCAACTACAGGAACCACAACTTTTTTGGCTACCCAATTTTTATTTAGAGTCGCCAATGAATTGGTAACATCGGTTTTGCCAATGGCCCCAACAATTTGAAAATTGGTAACGGACGGTGCCATGTTTTGAGTGTAATATTTTTTTAGATCGTCTAATGTGATACGGTTTACTGAGTTTTCGGTACCAATGCGGTTATTTGCTAAAATAGAACCCGTTCCGTAAATTAATTTCTTGTATTCGTTCCTTGCAATGCTGTTGGGATCCGCTTTTTGCTGTAAAATTTGACTCAACGTACTTTGCTTGATCAAATCAAATTCTTTGGCGTCCCAGCGCGGTTGTAGCAGTATTTCTTGAACAAGTCCCATAGTGGCATTGTAATTTTTAGCTAATGTATTAACTGAAATGAAGATCGATTCATCGGTCGCATATGCTCGGATGGTAGCACCCAAACTTTCAATAGCATTTTCTAATTGTTCCGGAGTTTTATTCTTGGTTCCTTTTGTCATTAAATCGGCAAGCATATTTGAAATACCAATTTTATCAGTGTTTTCAAGTAACATGCCGCCTTTTATTTGCACTTGAAACTGCACAAGTGGCACTTCACGGTTGTCAATACCCAACACGCTGATTCCAGAGGATAGCTTATTTTTCCACACGATTGGTAATTTTACATCTGGACTTTCGCCATAAGCAGGTTCTACGCTGCGATCAAATGTAGAAGGCGTTTTTTTGTAAGTAGCTGATATGCTGGCATCAAAAGAATCCTCTTTACCTTCTATTATTTTTTCTTCGACCACGGCAGCAACAGTCGAACCCTCTAAAATTAAATTGGCTTGTCCTTTTGGAACAAAACTAGTGGCTACATAATTTTTCCCTTTAATGTATTTTTCATAGACCCGCATTACATCTTGCTTAGTTACAGCTAGAATATTTTTTACATCTTGATTGATATAATCGGGTGTTCCCGCAAAAATCTCGTATTGTGCCAGTTGAAAACCTTTTCCTAAAACACTCGATAAATTAGTGTAAAAAGCGGTTTCTTGTCCGGCTTTAATTCGGTCTAAATCTTGTTGTGAAATCCCTTCGGCTTCAAAGTTTTTAAAAGCTTCATTAATGCCGTTCATGACATCGTTTAAATTTGTTTTTTGGAAAGCCGTTACGCTGAGCATATACTGACCCGCTATTTCAGAATTGTATTGAAACAAATCAGCGGCATCAGTCACTTTCTTATCTTCAACTAAGGTTTTATATAAAGGCGCTTTTTTACCTTTCGAAAGATAATTAGCCAGCACTTCTAGCGCATAACTGTCTGGATGGTATTCGTAAACCGAAGGCCAAGTTAGTGTGAGCTGAGGCAACTTGGCAAAATTATCCTCATAATACAGTTTTTTTGTTTCGGTTAATTGTACGGGTTGTTTTTCCATTTTAGGAATCGCTTCGCCACGTTTTATTTCTCCAAAGTATTTTTCGACCCACGCTTTGGTTTGTTTCACATCAAAATCTCCTGCAATAGTCAATGTAACATTATTAGGCACATACCAGCGGTTATAAAAACTTTTTACATCTTCAAGAGTTGCATTTTGTAAATCCTCTAACGAACCAATCACATCCCAATTGTAAGGATGCGTTGCAGGATATAGATTTTTTGAAATTACCGAAAAATTATGACCGTACGGTCTGTTATCGTAGCTCTGTCTTTTTTCGTTTTTAACGACTTGTTTTTCTTTAGCCAAAACTGGTTCAGTCACTGTATTGATGAAATACCCTAACTTGTCCGCTTCGGCCCAAATCATTTTTTCCAAAGCATCTTTGGGAACAGTTTGAAAATAATTCGTTCGATCTCGACTTGTAGAACCATTAGCCCCTTCGCCACCAATACGCGCACTCATTTTATCCAATCCGCCTTTACCAAGATTTTCTGATTCTAAAAAAAGTAAATGCTCAAACAAATGTGCAAAACCAGTTCGTCCTGCTTTTTCTCTCGCTGAGCCTACGTGACTTGTCAATGCAACGGCAACAACGGGATCAGATCGGTCGATGTGCAAGATAACTTGCAAGCCGTTATCTAAAGTAAATTTCTCGAAAGCTACTTTAAATTCAGGTACTTTTTGATTTTGAGAATAGGAGGGAACAATGGTAATGAGCAATAAATAGCAAAGAAATAACTGTACTGGTTTCATATTTTACGTTTTTATTCAGAGTAGTTTGTATCATCGGATGTGTTCTACTTTGGACTGTGAAAGTAAGGAAAATTTTGAAAATATGGGAATAGTAAAAGCAACATTAAGGCAATTGTTTTAAGAAAACGGGTACTGCATTTATTTTAAACCATTAAGGGATGAACAAATAATAAGATTTTAAGAGTTTGATTGTTTTGGGTTTTAATTGCCTGAACTGCGATAGTTTTAGCTTTGAATTAAAAATGAATTCAAAAAACAGATGATTGGCATTTTAAAATGATTATTACGGTACAGTTTATTGCTTTTGCGATCGAATTAAAAATTATATTTGAACTCATTTGATTACTGAAAACGAACTGTCATGAATGCAAATTTTGATTTTTCTCAATCCGTTGTTTTAGAGGATGAAATGGTGTTACTAAGACCGCTACAAGAAGCAGATGTGGAAAACCTGATCGACATTTCGATGAACGAGCCGGAGACGTGGCACTATTCTTTGGTCCGCGCTAATGGCCGAGAAAATCTGGAGCACTACATACATCTTGCTTTGAAAGCGCGCAACAACAAAACTGAATTTCCATTCATTGTATTCGACAAAAAATCTGGAAAGTATGCGGGAAGTACCCGTTTTTATGACATTAATTTTGATTTTAAAACAGTACAATTGGGCTACACGTGGTACGGTGGAGCATTTAGGGGAACGGGATTAAACAAGCATTGCAAATTTTTGCTATTGCAATATGCGTTTGAAACCTTGGGAATGGAGCGTGTGGAGTTTCGTGCAGACCATAACAATGAACGAAGCATTGCTGCGATGAAAAGTATTGGTTGTAAAGTAGAAGGTATCTTGCGCAGTAACATGCCTACAGCAGATAGTGACCTCCGAAGAGACAGTATTATTCTAAGTATTTTAAGGTCAGAATGGTTTGATGCCGTAAAAGCAAATTTGAAAATGCAGCTGTATTGAAAAATTTTTAGTTAAAGGGATTTAACAATTTTCGCATTAAATTCTTGGAGATCAGCAGCAATAGTGATGGATTATATCATATAATTTTTTCGAATCATTTTCGTCAATGGCACTAAGGTCAAAAGCAAAGCTGTTGCCATCATTTTTATAAATGGTCAAAAGATTATTTTCTAATTTGGTACTTTCAATGGTTTTGAAGGCAATTGATTTTCCTGAGAAGGAGTTTATGCGAATGAACATTCCTTTTTTATTCCATTGCAAATAATTTTTATACCAGAAAGTTCTAGAGAAAAACAAGGCTTGTGATGCGAAGCCAATAGCACTAATTCTTCTATTTATGATGGGGTTTTCAAATGTAATAAGTTCAAAACTACCAACCATAAGACAAATTAACGATAATACAATTAGCGAAGTTAAAAACCAGTTGGCTTGTATGTTATCGAATTTAATTTTTTTCATTTTTGTTGTTTTAAAAAAAAGTTTACGGAAATTTCATAAGTGTTGACGGCATGAAATAGGTTTCGTTTAACACGTCTTTCATTGTTTGTGCAACGCAAGCAACGAGACCTTATCTGTAGTGAGCTGTGCTTTTTTACTTGATTTCGTTTTTCCATTCTGTGGCTAAAGCTTCAACATAGTCCACAAAATTTGTAATGTTGTTTATTTTATGAAAAGTATATTCTGGTTGGTTTTCTAAAAATTCTACATTGTCAAAAGAATGGTCGTGAGCAAAAAGGAATACTTCGCTATTTTTGGGATTATATAATGTTACATCTCCGTTTGCCTCTTGAACAAAAGAAATAAAATCTTTGAATTCTATTTGTATTTTGTTTTCCTCGTTGCACATTTCTTCGTAATACTCATCCCAACCGCCAATTCCTTTGGAACATTCAGATTCAATAAACATAAAGTTTTGGTTGTTACAAAGACTTGGTTCAGGTTGGTTATAAGATTCTTGAATTCCACCAATTTCGCTAAGTAAAAGTTTATGTTCTTCTATTAAGTACAATTTGGTGTTAGGATTTTTTTCAATTTTATTCAACCAACCACAACTTAAATCACTTTTGTTAGTCCACGAAAAAAGTTTGTATGTTTGATTGTTTATGTTCAAATTTAAAATTCGAGCCTGTTGTATTAATTGAGTTAATACAGGAAACGTATTTTGAAAGTTTTGAGATGGTTGAAGTTTGTTTTCAGTTTGTAAAAAATCAACTTTATCATACTGTTTGATAAACCACGAAATGTCTTCTTTAAATGTTTCAAAATCTTCGTTCATTGTCTATTTTTTGTTTGGTTATCTTTTGGCAGCATTGCTCATAACGTTATCGCGCCTTGCGCCGTTTGCGACTTACGAAGACGAGTATTTTCGGCTGAACGAAAATACGTTTTAAAAACGATAATTCCACTAAATTCGCAAATGGCGCAAGACGTGTGTTGTGCGATGTTTTTATTTTTTAAGTTGTTCTAAAAGTTTATTTTCATCTACTTGTTTTTCTTTTAAGAAATCTTGCAAAATATTTTTTAACTCTTCATTTTTTAATTCTGATATGAACTCATTAATTTTAGATTTTTCATTATATACAATTGGCTGATTTTCAAGCATAATGGTTACTTCATCCTTGTAGGCCATAAATGGCTCATATAATTTATTATATGCTTTTCCAATAGCTCCCTTAAAATTCAACAGCTTCATTTTTAAGTTTCTATTATTTGTAAGAATTTGAGGCTCTGATATTCCTGGATATGGGTCAATATAATATACTTTTTCTATGCCTAATTGCATTGCTTTTTTTGAACATAATTCGCAAGGACTTGCAGTTGTGAATAAGATACCTCCATTAAGTGGTTGTCCTCCATATTTAGAAATTTGTAACATTGCATTTTCCTCGGCGTGAAGTGATTTTGTATGTACCTGATTTTTTTCTCCTTCATAATGATTATGAATGGATTTAAAACAAAATGAGCAATTTTTGCCTTCTAGATTTTCATTTTCTATTGATGTATCTTTTTCATTATAATAATCTTTAATGGCTTGAGGAAATACTTTTGGACCATTATTTTTATATTTATAATCAACATCTATACTTTCCAGTTTAACCCCTCTCTCAAAATTAGAATAATGAATTTCAGAAAGATTTGCATTGAAATAATCATTTGAATTCCTCAAATTACACGGAGTTTGCCCTTGAGGTACGTCATTCCAACCTACCGCTTTAATTGAGTAGTTTAAATCAGTAACTACTGCACCAACTTGTCTTGAAATACAACCAGAATTTAATTTTGCATTGAAGGCTATTTGCATACATCTTTCACTTGCTGAAGGTGTGATAATTCCAGGTTGTTGAATTAATGAAATCATCTTTAATAATTGCTCTTCAACAGAATAAAAGTCATCAAATTCAGTGTCATCTTCTTTATTATTATTAACTATATGTATTTCACTTTTTTGTATACAATTATATACATCAGGACTAGCAAATTTACCTTTACTGTGGTCTCCAGTTTTATATTCTATTGAATCTAAATCTAAAAGATTGTCTGCTACTTCTTTTTTTTCTAATTCAGATAAATTAAATGGCAATCGTTTTATAACTCTTTCTCTATTTCTGTTGTTTCCTTCTTTGGATGCTACCATATAAAATGCTGAATAACGCTCTTTGAAAAACATTATTTCTAAAGAATTCCGTAATGAATCAATAATTATTTTAGTTGGTTTTTTATTAATATCATTTACGGTTTTGCGAGCTTTGATTAATCTATTTATTAATTCAGCTACTGTATAAATATAATCGATTTTGGAAATTTCGTCAATATTGTGCGGGTCTCCACTATTTCTAATATTACAACTTATGAAGTGAAGTAGTAATGTTCTTTTATAATATCCATTAGATTCTAAAATAAATGAAATTTTTGCAGAAATATCTTTGAAATCTTTTCCGAAAAAAAGATTATTTAATTTTACTAGTTCATCTTTACCTTTTATGTTTTTAAATCTACCTTTTAATTTTATAATTTCGACTAAAACTGATTTGTTGTTTAATGTTTGAAATACTTCTTCACTTACTTTATCTACAAGTGAAATGTTATCATCATTTTTACTTTCTTTATAAAATTTCAATAATAATTTTTTTAATAACTCTTTATCACTTCCAAAATAAGCAATCAAATAAAATATTAAAACATCTTTATATTTTATTATTTCGAAAGGTTTCCAGTTATCTCCATATGATAGATATTGCAAACATATTTCCATTTTTCTTGCAGTAATTGGATTTTTTATATCTCCAATTTCTTTAATTCCTTTTTTAAGATTAGGAAAATCATTTGAAAGTAATTCAGCAATTTTTGTGCATCCTGACCCAGTCCTTCCTGTTAAGCCAATTACAATAAAATTGTGCCTTAATTTATACAGTTCCGTTAATTTCATTTTTGGTTATTTTTTTTTTTTTTAATATCGCACAACTTATGTGTAAACGAAATAATCTTTGGCCAATACGCCCAATAAGAGTTAATAAGCGAAGATTTACGTTGTTTTAATTATTTCAAATGTATTAAAATTTTCTTACAAAGTCACTGGATTTTTTGTGGTACTATGATTTAAAATTCAATTCATAGAATTTCATCGAAGGTGAAGCTTTTATTGTGGTTTAGTCCGTTACAAATTAGTTTGGGGAGTACAGTTCTAGTTTGGATTAATTTTTACTATCGAAAAGTAGCCGACTTTGTAAAAATCTTTCCGAACTTTGCAAGCCAGGTCAAGATAGGTTCTCTATGCGATTCCACATTTGGCGAAAGCGTAATGCAACACCTAATTGGTAGCAATAATAATTTAAACATAAACACTACAATGAAAATAAATCCAAAAAACGGAATTGAGAAGCTCATTTTCGGAATGAAACAAAATGATGTGACTGCGCTGTATGGCAAGCCAGATCGCAATTACAAAGACGAGGATGATAATGTTATTTTTGCATACAACAAACTAAAAATGCGCTTGACTTTCTATGTAGAAGAAGAGTTTAAACTGGGGTATATTGTTGCTTCAAGTCAAGAGCTGGAGTTGTTGGGACATAAAATAATCAATAGAAAAATAAGTGAGGTAAAGAAAGATTTGGCAGCAAAAGCCATAACTAAATTCACTCAGGAAGAATTTGATACGTTTGAGAATTATTTCAATGAAGAAAATTGGATGATTTTTCAAACGGAATTTGATGAGGTGGTGAAATTTGAAATTGGTGCTATTATCAATCAAAAAGACGAATTTGACTGGAAATTCGGGAAGAAATAATTTATTTTCTCATTTAAATTTATAAGTTTATTTGTTATTCCTGCGGGGAGGAATGGCCATAAGTGGAATATTCAAGTTGTCGAGATTCTTCCTTCGTCAGAATGACAAATTTCGACGTAGTCTAGCATCAAATTTCAGTATGGTGTAGGTCGATGATAACTTGATGTTGAATTAACGAGAAAATATTTTGGTTTATCAAACAAAAAACCCGATAGATTTCAAAATCTATCGGGTTTTTTATAATCTACTTTTTAAACTTTATTGTTTCGCAGTGGGTTGCTTTTCTAGCATTTCCAATTCGAAAATAAGCATTGTATTTGGCGGAATTACACCACCTGCGCCTCTTTCTCCGTACGCCAAATTGGCCGGAATAAAAACGATTGCTTTATCACCAAATCCCATATTATCCAATCCTTCAATAAATCCAGGAATCATTCCGTCTTTTTTACCCGCTTCAAATGGGAAGGATTGGTATCCGTTTTGTGCAGCACGATTGGCATCAAATTTCCCATAGACTTTGTTTACTTCTTCGTAATTGCTATCAAATAAGGTTCCGTCCTCAAAATAGCCAGCGTAATTGAAATAGAATGTTGTTCCGTTTGCTGGTTTTATTCCTGTTCCTTTTTGGATTATTTTATAGGTCAATCCAGTTGGAGTGGTAGTTGCTGTTGTTTTGACAGTTGCCAAATATGCTTTTTTTGCATCGATTACTGGGCCGTATGTTGCTGTATATACTCTTTTAGCTTCTGCCAGAAGCGCAGCTTGTTTGGCTTTATTCTCCACATTAATGATGTCCTGTTTTTTTTGGTCTTCGGATTTATAATTGAAATAGTCCGTGAACACTTTTGGGGCATCAAATTTTTTGGCTAAAGCGCCTTTTCTATCAATAGTTACCTTGGTTATAACATCATTTGCAGCAATAGCGTTCAACACATTCATTCCTTCCGTAACATGACCAAAAACAGTGTGTTTTCCGTCTAACCAAGAAGTTTCTTTGTACGTGATAAAAAACTGACTTCCATTAGTTCCTGGTCCAGAATTGGCCATAGACAAAATTCCGGCTTTATTGTGTTTTAAATCTGTGAATTCATCTTTAAATGCGTATCCAGGACCTCCAGAACCATTTCCAGAAGGATCTCCACCTTGAATCATGAAATCTTTGATGACGCGGTGAAATTTTAAACCATCAAAAAATGGTTTTCCTTTGAGATTTTCTGGAGTTACAAAAGTATTTTTGCCTTCCGCTAAAGCGATAAAATTTGCAACTGTTACAGGTGTTTTTTTGTATTCTAATTCTAATACAATATTCCCTTTGTTAGTGGCGATGGTAGCAAAAATTCCCTCTATTACTACAGGTTTTTTAACCGTTGGTTTAGAGATCGATTTAACAGCTGTAGCCGTTTTTTTTACAGGCGTCCCTTTTTTTGTAGTTTGAGAATGCAAGTTGAACATTCCCAGAAATAATAAGAACAGAATTTTAGATTTCATTTTGTGGTGTATTTAAGATATCGCTTTTTAAGCTACTATTGTTGTGGTATTGTTTCTAATAATTCAATTTCAAAAATGATGTTGGTGTTTGGCGGTATCACTCCTCCTGCTCCTGCTGATCCATATCCTAAACGGGATGGAATAAAAATTATGGCTTTATCGCCAAAAGACAATTGCTCTAGCCCTTCGATGAAACCAGGAATCATGCCATCTTTTCTTCCTGCTTGAAATGGGATAGGTTGATATCCGTTTTGAGCCGCTCTATTTTCGTCGTATTTTCCAAATGTTTTAGCAACACTTTCGATACTAGCATCAAATAATTCTCCGTCTTCAAGAAAACCAGCGTAATGTATGAAAACATTTGCGCCATTTGCAGGCTTCTTGCCACCACTTTTTTTAGTGATTGTGTATTGCAATCCAGTTGGTGTTTTGGTAGCTTTGGCTTTTAGAGTGGCAAAATATGCAATTTTATTTTCGCGAACTTCTTTATATTTTGTGTCATACACTTTTTTGTTTTCAGCGTCAATAGCTTCCTTTTTCTTTTGATTTTCTGATTCTACTGCAAAATAATCTGTGAATGTTTTTACTGCATTGAACTTTTTAGCCGCTTCTCCATTTCGGATAATTGTCACTTTATTGATGTAATCATTTTGAACAATAGTATTTACCACATCCATTCCTTTCTCCACTACATGACCAAAAATGGTATGCTTTCCTTCTAACCAAGGCGTTGCAACGTGTGTAATGAAAAATTGGCTGCTGTTGGTAGTCGGCCCGTTATTGGCCATAGCCAAAACTCCGCCTTTATCAAATTTTAAATCGGAGAATTCATCTTTAAACTTATAACCAGTATCACCGGAACCTGTTCCAAGGGGATCACCTGTTTGAATCATAAATTCTGGAATCACTCTATGAAATTTTAATCCGTCAAAAAACGGTTTACCTTTTAGGTTTTCATTCGTTACAAATTGATTTTTTCCTTCGGCCAAAGCCACATAATTGGCAACTGTGATTGGTGCTTTTTCGAAATCTAATTGTACAATAATTTCCCCTTTGTTAGTTTCTATTTTTGCATACAAACCATCAGGAAGATTGTTGTGTTCTTCTTTACAAGAGTATAAGGAAGCAATAACTAGGAATGCGAATAGGATGTTTTTTTTCATTTCTTACTTTAATTTTATTGAGTTATGGTGTCTGTAGGCGCAACAACAGCTGGGATTTCTGTCTTAATGGGTGGTTTTGCTACCGGTATTTTTAGTTTTAATTCACTTTCTTTTTTATACAAAATTTCAGACTTGAAATCGCGTAATGTGACAATACAAAGTAAGGGTTGGTTCGTGCCAATTTTTTTATCGTCACCATGATAACCATACCCCATATTTGATGGGAAAAGGAAGCGCACTTTTTCATTTTTGCGCATTAATTTAATGCCATCGCGCAATCCCATCATGATATTTTGCTTGTCAACATAATAGATTTGCGGTCTTAATTCTAATTCAGAGTAGATCACATTTCCTTTTAAATCTTTGATTTCGTAATCAAAAAAGGCAACATCTCCTTTTTTGGGAGTTAGAGAATCCAATGTATTTTTGTTCTCATACGTGTACCAATATCCTTTTTTGGAAGCAATGTATGTTACTTCTGGATCCCTTTTGATTAGTGCCTCAATATCAGTTTCTTCGCTGGCGACAAGCTTTTTGTTCCGTTCGATAGATTTTTTCATAAAGCTGCCCGAAGTGTGTGACAGCGGCTTTCTAGCATCCTGATGCTGTTTGCAACCTATGATAAAAATGGATAAAATGCATCCAAACACGATCAACCTACTAGATTTTGACATGTTTTATAGTGTTAGTTTTGTTACTAAATCTTCAAATTTACGTATTGTTTCTTCCATCGATACTTCTGATTTTCCGCCTGCTGCATTGCGATGGCCGCCACCATTGAAATGATCTCTTGCAAATTGATTGACATCAAAATCACCTTGGGAACGAAACGAAATCTTGATGATTTTTTCTTCTTTATTTTCGATAAATATAGCAGTAAAAACGATTCCTTTTATGCTTAATCCGTAATTTACTATTCCTTCGGTGTCGCCTTTTACGTAATCAAATGAATTCAATTCGGCTTGTGTAAGGGTAGTGTACGCCGTGTGATGGGCTGTAAAAACTTTCATGTTCTGTAATGCTCTGCCTAATAGTTGTAATCTACCGTAGGAGCTATTGTCAAATAATAAAGATGGAATCTCGGTATTTTCGACACCTAAATCTATTAATTCAGCAATAATTCTGTGCGTTGTTCCTGTTGTTTTCGGAAAACGGAAAGAACCTGAATCGGTGAGAATTCCGGTATAAATACAGGTTCCAATAGTTTTGTCGATATCTCCTTTTTTTCCAAGAAGAGAAATGAAGTTGTAAATCATTTCGCAAGTTGAACCAAAGGAAGTATCAGAATAGGTGAATGTAGCATAATCATCTGGTTTTTGATGATGATCAATCATAATGAAAGGAGCTTTTAGGGTCGCTAACAGTTGTTCCATTTCACCAGTTCGGTGTAGTGCATTAAAATCTAAAGTAAAAATGATCTCGGCCTCTTCTAATATTTTAGTACAATTTTCTTTGTCTTTTTCGTATATTTTGACGGTCTCTGAACCTGGCATCCACGCCAGGAAATCGGGGAATTCGTTGGGTGAAATTACCTGAGGATGATGGTTGTTTTTTAATAAAAAATGATACAATCCTAAAGTAGAACCCATGGCGTCTCCGTCTGGACCTCGGTGTGGGATTATAGCAATTTTTTTTGGTGTTGCTAATAACTGCTGAATCTCGTGAATGTCTTGTGTTTTCATAGGTTGCGAAATTACATTTTTTTAATGTAATGTTGAAATCATTAACAGGAATTTCACGGATTACAAATAATCATTATATCCTTTTTTAAATTTTTGATACAAATGATATTTTGCCCCTTTTACTATTTGAGCGTTGTAAATTCCAACTGAACCAGAGGCAAAATAAGAGGTGTAACATGCAAGACCAATAAAAACCCCACTTTCAATCCCAAAAAGCTCCATTCCCATTACAGTACAGGCAATTGGAGTGTGTGTTGCTCCTGCAAAAACAGCGACAAATCCCATTCCAGCCAAAAGTGCTATGGGTAACGGAACAACCAGTGATAGAGCGCTTCCCAGTGTAGCGCCCACAAAAAATAGTGGTGTTACTTCGCCACCTTTGAATCCTGCTCCGAGCGTGAATCCGGTGAATAGTATTTTTAGAAGAAAATCATGCGAAGCATTTGGATTAGAAAACGAATCAACAATCATTGGGACTCCTAAACCTATATATTTTGTAGTTCCAATGCAGTAGATAGCCACCGAAAGAATTATTCCACCAATAAAAGGACGAAGCGGAGGAAAGTGAATGTTTTTTATAAATAAATGACCCCAAAAATGTGTGCTTCGAGAAAATAACATGGCGGTTAAACCAAAAAGAATACTCACTCCAATTATCCAAAATAAAGTTGTAAAATTCATTTCTGGTAGTATTGGAATGCTGTAAGGGGTATGTTTTATGTTCCAAAATTCAACTGTGAAATAAGAAATATAAGCGGTCAAAAAAGATAATGGAATACTCTTGAAACTGATTTTACTAAAAAAAAGTATTTCTAATGCGAACAAAGCGGCCGCTAATGGAGTGCCAAAAACGGAAGCAAAACCAGCACTGATGCCAAGAATGAGAATTGTTTTCCTTTCCGTAGCATCCAGTTTGAAAACACTTGTAAATTGATCGGCAATGGTGCCACCCATTTGCACAGCTGTTCCTTCTCGTCCCGCCGAACCGCCAAAAAGATGTGTGACTAAGGTGCCAAAAAGTACCAAAGGAGCCATTGTTAAAGGAATTTTTTTTTGCGGATTTTCGTATTCCTCCAGCAACAAATTGTTGCCTTTTGCTACATCTTTCCCCCAGTAATAATAACCGTAACCAATGAGTAAGCCACCTATTGGTAAAAGCCAAATCAGCCAATTATTATGCGCTCTGCAGTTTGTAACCCAATCCAGTGCAATTAAAAAAAAGGCGGATGCAGAACCTGTTGTTATGCCTATTAAAACACTAATGAGAATCCATTTGAGCGAGCCCAGCAGTATTTTTGTAACGTTTTCTATGTTCATTACTTTTATGAAAGGAGAGTTTATGCAAAAGTATTATAATCCTTCTGGGATAAATTATTTTTTAGCGACTACTGCTGTAAATTCAATTTCAACCAGATATTCAGGCGCTATAAGTTGATTAATTCCGTAGAAACCTGTAGTTGGTTTTATGTCTTTAAAAAATTGTGAATGAGCTGCCGCAACAGCCTCAAATGTATTGATATCTGTTGTAAATATTCGTGTTCGAATAACGTCTTTTATACTTGCATCAAGATCTTCCAAAACTTTTTCGACGCGTTCTAAAATATTTAGTGTTTGGGCATAAGCATCATTTGCCTTCACTTTTTCACCGTCCACAATAGCTACTGTCCCTGACACCTCAATAATATTATCAATGCGAACGGCACGACAGTATCCCATTTTATTTTCCCACGGTGAGCCGGTCACTATATTTTCTCTTTTCATTATTTATGATTTTAAAAAGTGTTTAGCAAAAAAATGTATTTTTGGCTGTGGCATACTATTTGCACTTTAGAAAAAAAGTAAAATAAAAATACCGATTTTAAATTAAAATAAAATAAAAACCACAGGATTATTTAGCTGATTAGTTGAATAAAATGTAATATTTTGGGCATTTGAGAATTATAAATGAAAGTTAAATTGTTGCTTGATTTTTGAATAAATACAATTGGTTTTCTATTTTTAAATTTTTACCAGCAAGGATCATCAAATTTTAAGAAATTATGAAAAGGATTTTATATTTAATGTTATTGGTAGGTATAACTTTGAGTGGCTCTGCTCAAAATGAATTTAATTCAAAATTTAAGCCTATTGCACCAAAAAGCAATGCTCCCAAAATTGAAAAAGAATCACTTCCAAAAGTAGATCTAACTCAAAAGATAAGTCAAAAGGATGTAAAGGAACAAGACGTTTCTCTAGATGTAACAAAAATTGATTTCTTAAATCCTAATAGAATTAATAAAAAACCAGAAAATTCAGATGTTGTTACGTATAAAAGAAACCAAAATTTAGGGAGTTTTAAAACTGGTTCTCTTACAGCAAAAGTGAGGTATAGAGATGCTGCTTATGTTGATGGGGATAAGATTAGAGTATATTTAAATGATAAAGTACTAGATTTCGAGGTTGTTTTGGATGGAGATTTTAAAGGTTTTGAGATAAAATTAGAAAAAGGTGTTAATAAGATTGATTTTGAGGCATTAAATGAAGGGTTTGCACCTCCTAATACAGCAGAATTTCAAGTGTTTGATGATAAGGGAAGTATTATTTTTGATAATCAATGGAATCTTGGGAAAAATTTCAAAGGGACCTTAATGTTAATGAAAGATTAGTAACGTTCTTTTTTAAATTCGATAAATAAATTTATGGCATTTTGTTGTTTACATTGTGTTTTTAGTTTTAAATCCTTAATTAATATTGACTTATCAATGTTCTCTTATATATGAAGCAGATTCTTTTTTTTATAATAATTAGTATTACTATTTCTTCAAAAAGCTATAGTCAGATTGAATTTAGTAAAAAATTTAAAGCAATACCGCTTAAAAATAGTGCTCCTAAAATTAAAAAAGTAGTTCCTCCTGAAACTGAGATACCGCAAATTTATACTCCAAATGTTTTTAAAAGTCCTGAAATTAAAACACCTAGTTCAGTATTGATAATTGGAGAAAAAAACACTATAAACATGACGCCAAAAAATGATTTTATTAATCCAGGAGATGTTTATATGGATAAAATGGAAAAGGATTTAAATAAAACATTAGTTAAGCAGGGTTTGAGGGAAGATTCCAGATTTTTAGTTAAAATCGATGTAAATTTTGGAGAAATTAGAACTAAATCAAAATACTTTGTAATTAAATTTCGTGATTTTGGACAGATTGATGGAGATTTAGCCAGATCATCACTTAATGGTGCTGTTGTAGAAGAAAAATTGGTAATGAAGGAAAATTTTCAGGAATTTAAAATATTTTTTAGAGAAGGAATAAATACGTTTGAAATTGAAGCTCTTAACAAAGGTTTATTAGGAGGAAATACCGCTGAATTCCAAATTTATGATGCAGAAGGAAAATTTATTAAATCTGATTTTTGGGAAAATTGGGATGCAGGAATAAAAGGGAAGTTTATAATTGTTAAAGAATAATGTTGATTTAAAGACTGCCGAATTTCAGATCTACGATGATAACGGCGGTCTGATTTCGGCTAGTCAATGGAATCTTGGAACAGGTTTTAAGGCTACAATTGTAGTTGCAAAAGAATAATAGTCAAACCCTAAAATGGATCAGCGGTAACTCTAAATTTCATATCTGCTTTTACCGTAATGTCTTGTGCGATACTTTCTTTTAAAACGGCTTCGGTTCTTATTCTATAGGAAGGTGCCTTTATATATTTGTCCAGCCTTTGCTCCGTGCAGATCAGATTTAAAATGTTGGTTGTTGAATTAATATTTTCCAAGTAAGCTAATTGTATTTCATCATTTGCATCCGTTGAGATAAACAAACGAACGGATTTCAAAAAGCTAAAAGACTTATCAGTTGGATTTGTAATCGTTAATTTTAATTCGCTTAATTTTACATCTTTTACCAAGTCTGCCTTAGTATTATTGTTTTCAAAAGTAGAACTTGAATTGGTAGGTACATCTGGTGTAATTACGCTGAAAGCTGTGCCAATTGGGAATCCACTGCTAATTTTAAAAGTAGTTTGATTGTCTATTGTAAAAGTCAATAAATTATCGATAGCATTACAGGATGTTATCAAAAGCACTAAGGTAATTACTGATAAATAAATTTTTGTTTTCATAGAAATGGGTTTTATTGGGGATGAATTTTTAAAATGTTTGTGCGTTAACTTACGTAAATATTCTGAATTAGGTTTTTTAGCTTACACTACTTTCTTTGATTAAGAATTTAAACTGCACAAAGAAAAAGAATTTTTTTCAGAATTCAATTTTCAAATCAAAATATAAAAAGTATTTTTGCGCATGCAACACAACGTACTTATTTTAGATTTCGGATCGCAATACACACAGCTTATTGCGCGTAGAGTTCGCGAATTAAATATATTCTGCGAAATTTTTCCTTACAATCATTTTCCGAGTGATTTATCCTCTTACAAAGCAGTAATACTGGGAGGAAGTCCTTTTTCTGTTCGGTCAGAAAATGCACCACATCCAGACTTATCTCAAATTAGAGGAAAACTACCATTGCTGGCCGTATGTTACGGAGCACAATACTTAGCTCATTTTAGTGGTGGCGAAGTAGCAGCCTCAAATACAAGAGAGTATGGTAGAGCTAATTTGAATTTCATTAAAGAAAATGAAGTTTTCTTTGAAGGGGTTTCAGAAAACAGTCAAGTTTGGATGAGTCATAGTGATAGCATCAAAGCGCTACCAGTTAACGGAGTAAAATTAGCAAGCACGCATGATGTAGAATTTGCAGCTTACAAAATTGAAGGTGAAACCACTTATGCAATTCAGTACCATCCTGAAGTTTTCCATTCTACGGATGGATCAAAAATGCTGGAAAACTTTTTAGTAAAAATCGCAGAAGTTCCTCAAAATTTCACTCCTGGTGCTTTCGTCGAAGAAATGGTAGCAGAATTAAAGGAGAAGTTGCAAGACGATAAAGTAGTTCTTGGTCTTTCAGGTGGAGTAGATTCTACCGTAGCAGCGGTTTTATTGCATCAGGCAATTGGAAAAAACCTATACTGTATTTTTGTAAATAATGGTTTGCTTCGCAAAAACGAATTCCGGAATGTATTAGACCAATATAAAGGAATGGGTTTGAATGTAAAAGGAGTTGATGCTGGAGACCGTTTCTTGTCTGAATTAGCAGGTGTAAGCGACCCAGAAACCAAACGTAAAATTATTGGACGCGTATTTATTGAAGTTTTTGATGATGAATCGCACTTGATTAAAGATGTAAAATGGTTAGCGCAAGGAACAATTTATCCGGATGTAATTGAATCAGTTTCGGTAAAAGGACCTTCAGCAACTATAAAATCGCATCATAACGTAGGCGGTTTGCCTGATTATATGAAATTAAAAATTGTAGAGCCTTTGCGCATGCTTTTTAAAGATGAAGTACGAAGAGTAGGAGCTTCATTGGGTATTGATCCAGAGTTATTAGGAAGACATCCTTTCCCAGGACCTGGATTGTCGATTCGTATTTTGGGGGACATAACGCCAGAAAAAGTGCAAATTTTGCAAGATGTGGATGCCGTTTTTATAGATGGGTTAAAATCTTGGGGATTGTATGATAAAGTGTGGCAAGCAGGAGCAATTTTACTTCCTGTGAATAGTGTAGGTGTTATGGGTGACGAGCGTACGTATGAGAAAGTAATTGCGCTTCGTGCCGTTGAATCTACAGATGGCATGACCGCTGACTGGGTGCATTTGCCGTACGATTTTTTGATGAAAGTGTCAAACGACATTATCAATAAGGTAAAAGGAGTGAATAGAGTGGTGTATGATATTAGTTCAAAACCACCAGCAACTATTGAGTGGGAATAAGACCTTAGATTAAAATCCAATCTTTAGGCCAACACTTTTTTTACTGTTGGCTATAAAACGGTATCAGATTTTTGGAATAAAATTTGATACCGTTCGTTATTAAGAATTGAATAATTTAGATATAAAAAGGATGAAATATTTTTTTGCGACTTGTATTATGGCTTTGCTTTTTAATTCTAGTGTTTTTTCACAAGAAAAAACGACGACTCATAAAGTGGAGAAAGGGGAGACAATCAGCCAGATTGCACAAAAGTATAATGTTACTCCGTATGACATCTTTCAATTAAATCCCGATGCACAAAGTGGATTAAATCCCAATAGTATTTTGTTGATTCCAAAAAGCAAAAGCCAACAAAAACTTGCTGGACAAAAGAAGCCAATTGCAAAAATGGTTACGCATGTTGTCGCGCCGAAAGAGACTTTATATGGTATTGAAAAAAAATATAATGTTTCTGACGAAGCATTAAAAAAAGCAAATCCATTTTTGGAAAAAGAGGGATTACAAATTGGGCAAACGCTTGTTATTCCGGCTTTAATTGGTCAGAAGACTTCAAATTCAGTGCAAAATCAAGTTATTTTTCATGAAGTTTTACCAAAAGAAACTAAGTATTCAATTGCTAAAAAATATGATATTAGCATTGATGAATTAGAGAAAAAAAATCCTGAGGTAGTTGCAAATTTACCAGTTGGTTTCAAATTGATTATTAAAGGTAATCCATCTACTTCGTTACCAAAATTAGAGAAAAGTGCAGTAGTGGAGCCTGTCAAAGAAATGATAAAAGTCCTTACTCCAGAACCAACTCCAAAAATTAAATATATAGAGTATACGGTCAGGCCAAAAGAAACTTTGTTCAGGTTGTCTAAAATGGCTGGATTATCGCAAGAAGAAATGATTGCATTAAATCCTGATTTAGCTAAAGGTGTTGAAGTAGGAATGGTTTTAAGAGTGCCTGCAACAGCAATTATTCCACAAGAATCAGAAACTAAAAAGGCTTATGTTTCATTGTCAAAACAAAACTGTTTGAATGATAGAAAAAAATTGGTTTTGCTTTTGCCTTTCAACCTTTCAAAAATTGAAGGAGATACGATCAATTCGACTGCAATGCGTCTGAAAAAAGACAAGTTTTTAAATATGACATTGGATTTTTATGCTGGCGCTTTGATCGCAATTGATTCGGCTAAACAATTGGGACTAGCTGTTGATGTGAGTATTTTTGATTCTCAAGAAACTAAAAACGGCTCTAATGTTGCAGCTCTTATAAAAGCTAATAATTTGGAAAATGCTGCTGCTATAATTGGGCCATTCTATCAAAGTAATGTGGAGAAAACAGCCGAATTACTGAACAGCTACGAAGTACCAGTGATTTCGCCGTTATCTAAGGATACAGGCGCTTCATTTAGCAATATGTTGCAAACGATTCCAACGTCCACTGTAGTTAAAAATGCGGTATTCGATTTTATGAGAGCTAAAAATGGTAATATTATAGCGGTCGTAGATAAGAAAAAAGGTTCGGTGATACAATTTATTCAAGAAAATCATAAGGACGTTAAGTTTTCAACGCTTACTGCAAATGGTGGTGTATCTGCCGAAAATCTTAAAAGTTTATTTGTTAAAGATCGCATCAATTATGTAGTAATGGAAACGGAAAATACAGCAATGATCAAAGCTAGTATGTCCGTTTTATTAAATGCAATGGGAGCGTTTAAAGTACAATTGGTTATTTTAGAACCCAACGAAACATTAGACACTGATGAAATTAGCTTTCAGAGCTTAGCCAAATTGAAATTAATGTATCCATCTGTGACGCGTGAGAACCAATCGCCTGAAGCCATGATTTTTGAAAAAGAATTTAAAAGAAAAAATAAAATATATCCGAGCACTTTTGCAACACGCGGATTTGATATCACTTTTGACACGATGATGCGTTTATCACAAGATAAAAAATATCAAGAAACTATTGAAAGTACAGCAACAGAACAAGTAGATAACAAGTTCGAATTTTATAAAAAAGAAGATGGTGGCTATATTAATAAAGGTGTGTATATTTTATACTACGATACCGATTTAACCATAAAACAAGCCAACTAATGACATCAAAAGTAACGTACTTGGGGGATTTAAGGACTTCATCTATTCACCTACAATCAGGAACTGAAATACTATCGGATGCTCCATTAGACAATAACGGTAAAGGAGCCGCTTTCTCACCAACAGATACAGTTGCGAATGCTTTGGCAAGTTGTATGATGACCGTTATGGGTATAAAATCTCGTGATTTAGAAGTTGATTTACAGGGTTCTACTGCCGAAGTGACTAAAATTATGCAGGTAGAACCCAGACGCATTGGTGTAATAGCTATTGTTTTTGAGATGTGCGGTACGACTGATCTTAAAAACAAAACTATTCTTGAAAGGGTTGCCATGACTTGTCCAGTATTTTTGAGTTTGCACCCTGAAATAGAAAAACGCATTAGTTTTAACTGGAAATAAATAGATTTGTAGCGCAAGAGACAAGAAATAAGATTCATTAATGGTTCTTGTTTCTTGTCTCTCGCTTCTTTTTATAAAAAATGGAACAAAATCAAAAACAACTTATCAAATTAGCGCATACCAAAATGCCTTTTGGTAAATACGAAGGAAAATATCTCATTGACTTGCCGGAATACTACGTGGTGTGGTATAGTAATAAAGGATTCCCGAAAGGAGAGTTAGGACTACAACTGCAACTCATATACGAACTGAAACTAAATGGGTTAGAGGAATTGATTCGAAATATTAAAAAAAGATACCCAAAACCACTATAAATTGGGAAATCAATACTATTCTGAAGTTAAAATTAGTGTCTGATTGGAATCTTAAATTTCCAAATTATCTCATTTTCAAATTAGCTTTATCTCAATTTATAATTGTATTTTTGCCAAGTTTTTTACACAACTACAACACAAACAACAACAGAATGAATCAAACGAAATATATTTTTGTCACTGGTGGTGTGACTTCTTCCCTAGGGAAAGGAATCATAGCGGCATCATTGGCAAAATTGTTACAAGCAAGAGGATACCGTACAACCATCCAAAAGTTTGACCCCTATATTAATGTAGATCCAGGAACATTAAATCCTTATGAGCACGGAGAATGTTATGTAACTGATGATGGCGCAGAAACCGATTTAGATTTAGGACATTACGAGCGTTTTTTGAATGTTCCTACTTCGCAAGCCAATAATGTCACTACTGGAAGGATTTATCTCTCGGTTATTGAAAAAGAAAGAAGAGGAGAATTTCTTGGTAAAACGGTCCAAGTCGTACCTCATATTACTAATGAAATCAAAGATAGAATGCAATTGCTGGGAAATTCTGGCGATTATGATATTGTGATTACAGAGATAGGTGGAACAGTAGGGGATATAGAATCCCTACCTTATATAGAATCGGTTCGTCAACTGGTTTGGGAGTTAGGAGAGCATAACGGAATTGTTATTCACCTAACTTTAGTACCGTACCTAGCTGCTGCTGGTGAGTTAAAAACAAAGCCAACACAGCATTCCGTAAAAACCTTGATGGAAAGCGGTATCAAAGCAGACATTTTAGTTTGTAGAACCGAGCATGAAATTTCAGAGGAATTGCGCAATAAATTGGCTTTATTTTGCAATGTAAAAAGAGAGGCTGTTATTCAATCTATTGATGCGTATACAATTTATGAGGTTCCAAATTTAATGTTGGAAGAAGGACTAGATGTGGTTGCTTTGAAAAAGTTAGATTTGCCTAAAAAAGCTGCTCCTGATTTAAAAAATTGGAATATATTTTTAAAGCGTTTGAAAAATCCTAAGCATACAGTAAATATTGGTTTGGTTGGGAAATACGTAGAAATGCAAGATTGTTATAAATCAATTTTGGAGGCGTTTATTCATGCAGGAGCTGCCAATGAAACCAAAGTAAATGTAATTTCGATCCATTCAGAACATATTGATGCCAATAACATTAAAGAAAAATTCTCTAATTTGGACGCAATTCTTGTAGCTCCCGGTTTCGGAGAAAGAGGAATAGAAGGGAAAATTGCAGCAGTACGCTATGCTCGTGAAAATAAAGTTCCGTTTTTCGGAATTTGTTTGGGTATGCAAATGGCAATTATAGAGTACGCTAGAAATGTATTGGGGTTTGCAGATGCCAATTCAACTGAAATGAACGAACATACAGCTCATCCGGTTGTAAACCTTATGGAGGAACAAAAAACAGTTACTGATAAAGGAGGAACAATGCGTCTTGGAGCATGGAAATGCGACATCAAAAAAGAATCATTGGCCTATAAAATATATGGGAAAGAGACTATTTCAGAGCGTCACCGTCACCGTTACGAGTACAACAGTAGTTATGTAGAACAATTGCAAAAAGCAGGATTGCTGGCTACTGGGATAAATCCAGATACCGGATTGGTTGAGATTGTAGAAATTAAAGATCATCCGTTTTTCATAGGAGTACAATACCATCCAGAATACAAAAGTACCGTTGCCAATCCGCACCCTATTTTTGTTAATTTTGTTGCAGCGGCTGTACAAGCAAAGAAGAAATAGTAAGCATGTAGTGAAACATTTACTGAAATTTGGTACTAATAGATTAAACACTTTTAAATATTATAATGGAACAAAAAAAATTTGACCTCAATTCAATTATCGGTTTTGCATTAATTTTTGGTATTTTAGTTTTTATCATGTACCAAAACCAACCGGATCCAAAAGTGGTTGCAGCTGAAAAAGCTCAAAAAGAGTTACAGATTAAAACGGCAAAAGCAAAAGCTATAGAAGCAAAAATTGTTGAAAAAGCTGCAATTGCTGTAGCAGCAACTGGAGATTCTACCCAATTGGCCCAATTGCAAAAAACATTGGGTAATTTTGCCTACTCTGCTACCTTGCCTTCTGCAAAAGCCGGAGTGACTACTATCGAAAATGAATTGGTAAAATTAACAATTGCCAACAAAGGAGGCTATATTGTTGAAGCTACTTTAAAAAAATTCGAAAAATTTAAAAAAGGTTCAGGTCAGTTAGTTCAACTTATAAAAAATAATAATGCAAATTTAAACGTACAATTACTCACTTCAGATAATCGTACTTTAAATACTAAAGATTTGTATTTTGAGCCATCATTAACAAAAATTGGTTCAGACCAAGTTTTGTCTATGAAATTAAAGGCTGGTGCCAATGAATTTCTAGAATACAAGTATATTTTAAAACCTAATGAGTACATGATTGGTTTTGATATTCGTTCTCAAGGATTGAATAAAGTATTGAATACGGCTAAGCCATTGGATCTAGAATGGAACTTGAAGACCTTTAGAACTGAAAAAAGTATTTCCTACGAAGACCGTTATACCCTGCTTAATTATGAGTATGGAGAAGAAAAATTCAATAACGTAAGTGATGGTGAAAACAAGGAGGAGATCCCTGAAAATGTAAAATACATTGCATTCAAACAACATTTCTTTTCGACTATACTTTTGACTAATACGCCTTTTGTAACATCAAAATTAACTTCGACAAAATTAGTTTTAGATGAAAAAGTAGATACTACTTTCATCAAAAAGTTTAAGGCAAATGTGCCTTTGGCTTTTACTAATGGTGAAATTGATTATAAAATGAGTTGGTATTTTGGGCCATCCGATTACCAAACTTTAAAAAATTACGACAAAAATTTAGATAAAATTATTCCATTGGGTTGGGGAATTTTCGGGTGGATCAATAAATTTATTTTCATTCCATTATTTGGATTTTTAAGTACTTACATCGCTTACGGAATTGCAATTATTATTTTTACAATACTGATAAAATTAGCTATGTCGCCAATTACTTTCAAGTCATTCTTATCGCAGGCTAAGATGAAAGTATTGCGTCCTGAAATTGCTGAATTGGGAGAAAAATTAAAAAAAGACCCCATGAAAAAGCAACAAGAAACAATGAAATTATACAACAAAGCGGGTGTAAATCCAATGGCGGGTTGTATTCCAGCATTGATTCAGCTTCCTTTTATGTATGCCTCCTTTCAATTTTTCCCTTCTGCCTTTGAGTTGAGACAAAAAAGTTTCCTTTGGGCAGATGATTTATCTTCTTTTGATGAGGTGGCTAAGTTGCCTTTTCATGTGCCATTTTATGGAGATCATATTAGTTTGTTTCCTATTTTGGCTTCAATCGCTATTTTCTTTTACATGAAAATGACCTCTGGAGATCAACAAATGGCTGCTCCACAACAAGAGGGAATGCCAGATATGGCAAAAATGATGAAAATAATGATTTATGTTTCGCCCATAATGATGTTGTTTTTCTTTAATAGTTACGGTGCAGGATTGAGTTTGTATAACTTCATTTCAAATTTGATTACTATCGGAATTATGATTGTCATCAAAAAGTACTTTATCGACAGTGATAAGATTCACGCTCAAATTCAAGAAAACAAGTTGAAAGAGCCGAAAAAACAAGGTAAATTCCAGAAAAAACTGCAAGAAGTGATGGAACAAGCCGAAACTCAAAAAGCACAGCAAAAGAAAAAGTAATTCCTACACAAGCTCTCAGAAATGAGAGCTTTTTTTTGTTTCCATAATTCAAATCAACACTTATGGTATTCGTATGTATTGCTGTTAAAGATTTTAAACTGCTTTTTAGATAATCAAAGTTACGTACAGTTGTTTATTATGATTTGTTGCGGGAATACATCAGCGTTACACTGCACTCTTAGAAGTTGAATATATGTCCTTTGTAATTAATTCTTAAATTTGCTAAAATAAAAATGTAAATTATTAGTTTTATAAGAATGTATAAACATTAAGTAAAAATGAAAAAACACCACATCAATTTTATTGTCCTTTTAGCTGTAATGTTTTTTAGCCAAAATATTTTAGGGCAAACCGAATTCAACAAGTTGGATCAAAACGGAAAAAAGCATGGACTATGGAAAGGCGTTTTTGAGGAATCAAAAAGACCTCGATACGAAGGGACGTTTGATCACGGTAAGGAAATTGGAATTTTTAGTTTTTACGATGATACAAAATTCAAATCTATCATAGCTACCAGGGAATTTAATGCAAAAGACAATTCAGCCTACACAATTTTTTATGATCAAAATAAAAATAAAGTTAGTGAGGGTAAAGTAGTCAATAAATTATTTGAAGGACAGTGGAAATACTACCACCAAGCTTCACAGAATATAATGACAACGGAGAATTATAGTAAGGGTAAGCTCGATGGATTGCGCACCGTTTTTTATATTAGTGGTAAGATTGCGGAAGAAATAAGTTATAAAAATAATTTGAAAAATGGTTTTTACAAAAAACACACTGAAAAAGGGGTTATTCTTGAAGAGTCGATTTTTAAGAATAATATCTACAGTGGTTTAGCTATTTTTAGCGATGTGAATGGTAATGTTGTTTCAAAAGGACAATTCGTAAACGGCAAAAAATCGGGAATTTGGCAATTTTTTGAAAAAGAAAAATTGGTTAAAGAAACGAACATGAGTTTTCCTGAAAATGCAATGAAATCCAAAAATAAATAACAACATCCGTAACAAGTACTGTTGTAAATGTTTTGTAACTTCGTATTCTTATAAAATTATAATTTTTTGAAGATGAAGCGTGTAGTTGTTGGACTTTCTGGAGGTGTAGATTCAAGCGTTGCAGCGTACTTATTGCAGCAACAAGGATATGAAGTTATTGGACTTTTTATGAAAAATTGGCATGATGATTCGGTAACGATTTCAAATGAATGCCCCTGGCTAGAGGACAGTAACGATGCTTTATTAGTGGCTGAAAAATTAGGAATTCCTTTCCAAACGGTTGATTTAAGTGTAGAATACCAAGAGAAAATAGTCGACTATATGTTTAGCGAATACGAGAAAGGACGTACTCCAAATCCTGACGTTCTTTGTAACCGCGAAATAAAATTTGAAGTTTTTATGAAAATTGCATTAAGTCTTGGCGCTGATTTTGTAGCGACCGGGCATTATTGCCAAAAAAGTGAAATCGAAGTTAACGGAGAAACGGTTTATCAACTTATAGCAGGTGCCGATTCTAATAAAGATCAATCTTATTTTCTATGTCAATTATCGCAAGAGCAATTAGCGAAATCTTTGTTTCCTATTGGAGCATTAACCAAGCCTGAAGTTCGAGAAATAGCAACTGAAATGGAGCTAATTACTGCCGAAAAGAAAGATTCGCAAGGTTTGTGTTTTATTGGAAAAGTGCGTTTACCAGAGTTTTTACAGCAAAAATTGCAACCCAAAGAAGGCTTAATCATTCAAATTGATAAAAATGATTCGGTTTTCAACACTGAAATACCTACAGGTTTATCAATTGAAGAGGAGTTAAAAGTGCTTGCTTCTATAACACTTTATACTCCACAAATGGGTAAAGTTGTTGGAAAACATCAAGGAGCTCATTATTTTACTACCGGACAACGGAAGGGCTTAAATGTGGGTGGAACAACTGATCCTTTGTTCATCATAGCTACCGATGTAGATACGAATACGATTTATACGGGATTAACCAGTCAGCATCCTGGACTTTTCAAAAAAGCCTTATTTATTGATAAAGCAGAGGTGCATTGGATTCGAAAAGATTTATCTTTACTCAATGGAGAAACGATGCAAGTAATGGCAAGGATACGCTACAGGCAGCCATTGCAGCGTGCTACTTTGCATCAATTTGAAAATGGGATGTACGTAGCTTTTGATGAACCACAATCTGCAATAACCAAAGGGCAATTTGTAGCTTGGTATCTAGGGGAAGAATTAGTTGGGTCTGGAGTAATTTCTTAATGTAGTGTTTAATTCAAAATAGGATATAAGAATACATTTTTTTGGAATTTTGTAAATTCAGGAAAGTTTAAAAAAAAAGTAATAAATCATCACGAAATTTGAAAATATAGGAGCTTTAAATAACAAATTTAAATATGAAAAAAATTTATCTTTTTCTTTTTTTACTGCTAACTGCAACTGGTTTTTCACAACAAGATGCTTGGGTTTATTTTAACGCCAAACCTAATTCTCAAACGTTTACTAATGATCCATTAAAAATGCTGTCTCAAAGAGCGTTGGATCGAAGAACCAATCAAAATATACCATTAGATTTCAAAGATGTTCCTGTTGAGTTAACATATATAAGTCAGGTAAAAAATGCTTCGGGGATAACAGTTATGGCAAAATCGAAGTGGCTGAATGCGCTTCATATTCGTGGATCTCAAGCTAATATTATTGCATTAGTTTCGTTGCCTTTTGTGAGTAAAGTTGATTTTGCGGATAAATCATTAAACCAAACTGCAAGAATAGCCAAAAATTCAAAAACTGAAAAGGTAAATAAAGCACAGAAAATAAAGATTGACTATGCTTACGGTTCTTCATCGAATCAAATTCAGATGCTCAACGGACAAGCTTTACATCAACAAAACTATACAGGCTCAGGTAAAATTATCGCAGTAATGGATGGTGGATTTCCCGGTGTAAATACTGCACAGCCTTTTCAGAGATTACGAACCAACAACCAGATTTTGGGAGGTTATAATTATGTAACACGAAATCCAAATGTGTATACTGCAGATTCACATGGAACCTTAGTGCTTTCCACAATGGGCGGTTACAAGGAAAATTCACTAGTGGGAACTGCGCCAGACGCTTCTTATTATTTATTTATTACAGAAGATACAGCATCTGAAAATCCTGTCGAAGAATCACTTTGGGTTGAAGCCGCAGAGAGAGCTGATAGTTTAGGAGTCGATATTATCAATACCTCTTTGGGGTATTTTGATTTTGATAATCAAGCGTACAATCACACGTATAGCGAAATGAATGGAACCACTGCTTTTATGACCCGTGGATCAGAAGTTGCGTTCAGTAGAGGTATTTTGTTAGTCACTTCTGCTGGAAATTCAGGTAACTCTTCTAATCCTTATATTGCAGTTCCTGCAGATGGTATTTCAGTATTAGCCATAGGTGCGGTGAATTCATTAGAAGTTTTGACTTCGTTTAGTTCGAGAGGTCCTTCTTTTGATGGAAGAATTAAACCCGATATCATGGCTCAAGGACAAGCAGCAGTAGTCTCAGATTCGGCTGGAAATATTGTTACAGCGAATGGAACTTCTTTTTCTAGTCCAATCATGGCAGGAATGGTTGCTTGTTTGTGGCAGGCCTTTCCTCAAAAAACAAATCGAGAGATAAGAGAATTAATTGTGAAGGCATCAGATAGATTTTCTGCGCCCAATAATCAATATGGCTATGGTATTCCTGATTTTGCTTTGGCTGTTCGTAATCAATTAGTAATCGAATCAAATAATGATGATTTTGTAGTGTATCCTAATCCAGCTAGCGATACTATTTCGTTTGCATTACCTGTAAAATTTACTACCGGAATAATTGGTATTTACTCTATTTTAGGACAAAAAGTATTGGAGCAAAGTATCACGCAAGAAAAAGCAGCTATTTCTTTGAAATCGTTACAAGAAGGGTTGTATTTTTATATTTTGGAAACGAATGGTTTTTCAAAAAAAGGAAAAATAATTAAAAAATCATAGTTCAATTTGTTCATGAATAAAATCACAACACTTTTTAAGATTAAATATCCAATTGTCCAAGGCGGAATGATTTGGAATAGTGGTTATAAACTAGCCAGTGCAGTAAGTAACGCTGGAGGTTTAGGCTTGATTGGAGCAGGTTCTATGTATCCCGAAGTGTTGCGCGAACACATTAAAAAATGTCAAAAGGCAACATCCAAGCCCTTTGGTGTAAACGTTCCGATGTTGTATCCCAATATCGAGGAAATTATGAAAATTATTGTAGCCGAAGGCGTAAAGATTGTTTTCACATCGGCAGGAAACCCAAAAACATGGACGGCTTACTTGAAAGAAAATGGCATAACTGTTGTTCATGTAGTTAGTAGCTCTGTTTTTGCATTAAAAGCGCAAGACGCAGGAGTTGATGCAATTGTTGCTGAAGGTTTTGAAGCCGGTGGACATAATGGAAGAGAGGAAACTACTACACTGGCGTTGATTCCAATAGTAAAAGAAAAAATTACAATTCCATTGCTAGCCGCAGGAGGTATTGCTACTGGACGCGGAATGCTGGCCACGATGATTTTAGGAGCCGATGGAGTCCAGGTAGGGAGTAGATTTGCAGCATCTCTTGAATCTTCAGCACATGATAATTTTAAGGAAACAATTGTTAATGTTAAAGAAGGCGATACTCAATTGACTTTAAAAGAGCTTGCTCCAGTTCGCTTGATTAAAAATAAATTTTATCATGATGTGCAGCAATTGTATGAAAAAGGACCTAGTAAAGAAGAATTACTTGGATTATTAGGAAGAGCAAGAGCAAAACGAGGTATGTTTGAGGGAGATTTAATTGAAGGAGAGTTAGAGATTGGGCAAATAGCAGGATTAATTCATGAGATTAAATCAGCCGCTGCAATTATAGAGGAAATGATGACTGATTTTGAATCAGCTAAGAGAGAGGTGATTAATTTTGATTTTTAAAGGATGACGAAAGCTAAAATATATATCGGATTTTTATTTTTAATATTGGGATTACAGCAATCTTATGGGCAAAATTATAAGTTTAAAACCACTGGCTTTAGTGTTTTAGAAAAAACAGAAAAAGGAAAATGGGGTAAGTGGACTGATTTAGATTTGGTTACTATTTTAGTCTCTTTGGACACTAATAAAAATAGAATTGTAGTCTATTCTCAGATTATTCAATTATTTGAAATCATAGATTATCAGCCTATAGAAGAGAACGATACCGACATTGTATATTCGTTTACTTGCAAAGACAATGAAGGCCTCGATTGTACCGTTTCTATCATTACTAGAAAAAAACAAGAAAATAGGAAGCAATTGTATATCAATTATGAAGATCGGATTATTGTGTATAATATTTTTAATGTGTGATGAAGTGTATCGAAGCACTTGTATTTGATTTGTTTACTAATTTATAGCTTTTCAATATCTTTTATAAAATCATCGTACTCTAAATAAAACAGTTCTAGAGCATTCATTTTTTTATTGTAAAAATCAAAGATTTCATCCCAATAATAGCGATTACTAACACCGACTCCTAGCTTTTCAACCCAAATTCTGCTAATTGTTTTGCCACTTTCCAGAGTGTGTTCTTTTTCGAAAACTAAGTTTTGAATAAATTCATCTTCAAGAATATTTTTTAAAGCTTCGAGTTTTTCAAAATAAGCAATTCTTTTTTCGTCATTGCGATGTTCAATATCTATTAAAACTTGTGCTTTTTTATTATCTACATAAAATTTAAAAGAGAAATCTTTTATTTTAGTGTCGTATAAAACCCATTTTCTGGGATATTTTTCTGCGAATGCAATCCAGAATTCTCTTTTTAGTCGCTGTGTTTCCTCTTTGCTGTACATGGGTAATGCCTTTTTTGGTAATAGAAAAATTTGTAGAAATGTATTTTTAAGCTATATTTAGCTTCTACTTCACTTGCAAAAATAGACTTTGATTATGAATTTTCAAGAATTTTTACAGTATGTTCCTAAATTAATTGAAGCAAAGCTTCCTGCTTTTGATGCACATATAAAAATGGCTCCTTTAGAGCGATTAGATAGCTTGAAAAACATCAATATTGAAGATAAAAAACCACGAACAGCCGCAGTAATGATGCTTTTTTATCCTAAAAAAGAAATAACACATTTGGCATTAATAGTCCGAAATTCCTATGAAGGGATTCATTCTGCTCAAATAGCATTTCCAGGAGGTAAGTACGAACTGGAAGATGAAAGTTTTGCTCAAACAGCATTGCGGGAAACCCATGAGGAAATAGGAATTCATCCTAATAAAATTAAAATTCTAAAACCATTTACAGAATTATACATTCCGCCTAGCAACTTCATGGTGTATCCTTTTTTGGGTATTAGTCATGAAGAATTGGTTTTTATTCCACAACCTTCTGAAGTGGCACATATTATAGAATTGCCGTTGTCGGTTTTTTTAGATGATGCACTTGTAGTAAAAACAAATTTGTCCACATCATACGCTGATAATATCACTATTCCTGCTTTCAAAATCGAAGAGCATATTGTTTGGGGTGCTACGGCAATGATAATGAGTGAGTTAAAAGAGGTTGTAAACGAGGTGCTGTTTCGAAAATAGGAATGCTAAAGTCAAAAAAGTAATTAGCCCTTAGTTTTTATCAAAATATCGTTACAATTCAGCCTTTAACTTCAAATATAATTTTCGTAAATTTGTCATTCAAATTCACAAAAAAACACACAATTTTATGGGATTGTTGAAGAGAAATCCGTTCGGACACCTATTATTTATAAAAAAATGGCTCATCCGAATTTTTGGTGCTGTAACGCATAGAAGGTATCGGGGATTTAATGAATTGCAAATCGAAGGTTCGGAGATTATTAGAAATTTACCAGACACTAATGTGCTTTTTATTTCCAATCACCAAACCTATTTTGCTGATGTTGTTGCGATGTTCCATGTTTTCAATGCGAGTTTAAGTGGTCGCGATGATACTATCAAGAATGTTTGCTATTTGTGGCAACCTAAAATGAATATCTATTATGTAGCTGCTAAAGAAACTATGCAAGCGGGATTATTGCCAAGAATTATGGCGTATGCCGGAGCAATTTCTGTAGAGAGAACTTGGCGCGCTAAAGGAGTTGATGTCAAGGAGAAAAAAGACATCAATCCAAGCGATACGGAGAATATTAAGATTGCACTGGCTGATGGTTGGGTTATCACATTTCCTCAAGGAACTACTAAGTCTTTTAAACCCGTTCGCAAGGGAACAGCGCATATTATTAAACAACACCGGCCTATTGTAGTTCCTATTGTCATAGATGGTTTTCGCCGCTCGTTTGACAAAAAGGGAATCCGAATGAAGAAAAAAGGAATTCTACAGTCTTTCATTATCAAAGAACCACTAGATATAGACTATGATAAGGATACCATAGAAGAAATTGTAGAAAAAGTAGAGTTTGCAATAGAACAACATGCTTCTTTTCTCAAAGTTATTCCTCCGGAAGAAATCAAAGAACAAGAAGATTTAAATCGATTAAGAAAATGGGAATATTAAAGTAAAAAAGAGCTATCTGTAAATAGATAGCTCTTTTTTTAACTTCAAGAATTATAAATCTATTTTCTTTAATTCTTTGTAATTGCTGTATAATCTTCGCATTAGGATGCCATACAGTATTCTATAAAACAGCCAGAATACTCCTAAAAACATTAAAATTGTCAGAACTAAAACAACGATTGTTATTGCCAGGACTTTTCCATTTGTGGCGATTTTATCTTTCAGTAAGATCATCTCGGGATTATAAACAAAAGCAATTGTAAACGCGATGACACAATACACTACAATCATTCCTAAGTTATACCACACATAATACTGAACTGTTTTTCTGGTCTTTAAGATATCGTGCATCAATTGTTTTGTAGAAACGGTTGTACTTATAGCTATATAATTTTTGTAAAATACGTAAATAAAAGCAAGGACAACACCATAATTAAAATAGTTCAAAACAGTTAACAAAGTTATAATTTCTGCTTGTTCTATCTGCTTTAAATACCCGTCTGAGTCAAAACAAAAACTCAAACAGGTCCACAATAAAACTTCCAAAATGCTAATAATCAAAATCCACTTCACAATCGAAGATGATTTTTTATGGATCATGTTATAAATCTCGGTTTCCGATACTTGATCAAAAGAATTATCACTCTTCTGCCAGTCTTTTTTTAATAAATCCAGCTCTTTCATATTCCCATTGGATTTAAAATTTTCTTTAATTTTCCTTTTATTCTATTCATTTTCACCCTTGCATTTACTTCGCTAATTCCTAAAGTTTCTGATATTTCTTGATAATCCTTATCTTCCAGGTACATAAATATCAATGCCTTTTCAATATCATTCAGCTGGTAAACAGCTTTGTACATCAGTTTTAATTGTTCTTCCTCTTCATAATCATATTCTACATCATTCAGGAAATGCTGCCTACTTTCAAATTCAACCGTATTTATGGATCGTTTAGTTTTTCGGTATAACGTAATGGCTGTATTCAAAGCAACTCGATACGCCCAAGTCGAAAATTTACTTTCACCTCTAAATTTTGGAAAAGCCTTCCACAATTGAATCGTAATTTCCTGAAACAAATCCTTGTGTGCATCATCGCCATTAGTATACAACCTACAAATCTTGTGGATTATATTCTGATTTTCTTGCAACTGCTTTACAAAAGACTGTTCTTGATCGGTACTCATATATACGTTAGTATTTCAATAGTAGATTTTGTTACAAAGTAGCGCTTTTTTTTCGAGGAGCACAACAGGTTTATTCCATGAGCAATACTCGTCCCGCTGTACAATACAATCTTTATTTTTTTTGAAAAAAATCAAAAAAAATAAAGGATTTTCATTTCCATCGGGGCTATCCTACCCGTTTTTACCACGTAAGACTTTTTCCCAAAAACAAAAATTTCAAAACTATTTGATAAAATGCAACAGAAGAAAACATTGTATCTTTGAATATTAACAATGCTCAACCTCCTAGAATATGAATATCCCAAATTCAACCTTGCCCAGAATAGTAATTATAGGCGGTGGTTTCGCCGGAATTGCACTAGCCAAAAAATTAAAAAACAAGAAGGTTCAAGTGGTTCTGCTTGATAAACATAATTACCATACTTTCCAGCCTTTATTATATCAAGTAGCTACAGGCGGACTTGAAGCCGGTTCCATTGCCTATCCCATCCGGAAAGTAATTCAAGAATACGATGACTTTTACTTTAGACTCACTAATGTGCAAGAAATTGATACTAAAAATCAAAAAATTATCGCTGAGATTGGGGAATTAAGTTACGATTACCTCGTTATTGCTACCGGTTCTAAAACCAATTATTTTGGTAATAAAGAAATTGAGCGGAACAGTATGGCTATGAAAACCATACCACAATCGCTCAATATTCGCAGTTTAATTCTTGAAAATTTTGAGCAAGCCGTTCTCACCACTGATGTAGCGGATCAAAATAGTCTGATCAATTTTGTGTTGGTAGGAGGCGGACCAACAGGAGTTGAGCTTGCAGGTGCATTAGCCGAGATGAAAAAGGCTATCCTCCAAAAAGATTATCCCGATCTTGATATTGCCAAAATGCAAATTAATTTGATTCAAAGTGGGGACCGAATCCTAAACACCATGAGCGAGAAGTCCTCTCAAGCTGCCGAAGAATTTCTTACTAGTTTGGGTGTGACCATTTGGAAAAACATACGCGTTACAAATTATGATGGACGTACGATTACTACAAATTCTGATTTAACTTTTGAAACCGCGACAGTGATTTGGACCGCAGGTGTGCAAGGTGCTCTAGTGGCTGGATTGGACGGTAATTCTTTAGTTGAAAAAGTAGAACGAATCAGGGTAAATGAATTCAATCAAGTCTTGGGTTATAATACTATTTTTGCTATTGGCGATATTGCTTCTATGGAATCCGAAGCCTATCCGCAAGGGCATCCTATGATGGCGCAACCGGCCATGCAACAAGGCGAATTGTTGGGTGAAAACGTAGTAAAATTAATTGAAAACAAACCCATGGAAGTTTTTGAATACAATGACAAAGGTTCTATGGCAACCATAGGCAGAAATAAAGCCGTAGTCGATTTACCTAAATATCATTTCAGTGGGGTTTTTGCTTGGTTTGTATGGATGTTTGTTCACTTGTTTTCCCTTATTGGATTCAAAAATAAAGCAGTCGTATTCCTAAACTGGGTTTACAATTATATTCGTTTTGATCGTGAAGGAAGATTAATCATTAGGCCCTACAAAAAGAAAAGTTTTACGACTTTTACGAGTGATGAAATGTAATTGTAGAAATTCTTGAAGTCAACTCTCAAAAGAAATTTTGGGTTGTTTGTCATTCGATTTTAACTTTTTACTTAAATACCATGCATAAAAACCAAATTAACTCATTTAAATAGGGCTCTAAATTCTCTTTATCTCTTTGTGAATATTTAACAATCTCAAAATTAGTAGTTAAAGGATATGCATTTTACTTTAAGACTTTTGACTTTCAAACTTTACGACTAAAAATTCTTTTCTTTGTAATAATTCACCATCAAATTCACAAATTTGCTGTAGCCTTCCATACCGTCTTTTTGTTGGTTTACTTTCAGGAATTGGTCATAAAAAGCATGGAAACCTTTATCGATAATCGTGTCGTATTGCTTCCAGAATTGCTCGCTTTCCTTGTAGTTTTTTAAAATTCCGGGATGAACGGTTTTTAGTAATTGTTTAAAAACAGCCTCGTCTTTGGCTTGCCAATTGCTTAAACAATATCGCAAAGCCATGCTGTAACCTGAATATTGGATGTGTAAATTATCATTTTTTACAGAAGCCAGAAAGCCAATAAAATTGCATTCACTTTCACTTGCATAACCCATTTGGTGCGCCATTTCATGATTGGCGGTCATTGGAAAACTATACATTGGGCCAAGATAGTTAACTTGTGCTTCATTGGTAAACGGATTCAAATAACCGCCAAAACCCATGTAAGTTAAAGGCAAACTGATCAGTGATTTTTTGATACTTAAGTGGGTGTATGTAAAATACGAATGTTCTTTAGCAAGTTTTTTGTAACCATTTAAATTCATCTTGAAAACTTGATTTTGGGAGTATGGGAAGGTTACTTTTAAGCTATCATTATTTGCAAGTTGTTTTTGTATAGTGTTTGTTTTGATGATTAATTTTTTGGTGAAAGCCAATAAATCAGCATCGGAATAGTCTTTTAAAATTTCCATTTTTTCAAAAAGCGGTTGGCGGTAATAATTAAACGCCCAAAGCGAATGAAACAAAAAATAGAATACCGAAACAAAACTTAATAGAGATAATATATTGCTTTTCCATTTTAATTTCCACGATTTTCGTTGGTTCCAAAACCATTTTAAAATAAAACCAATAAGAATAATATACATTAAATCTCCAAAAGAAAATGGAATACGACCTATAGTTAATCTTAAAAATTGGGAAACAATTGGATAGAAACCGTTGCTGTAAAATTTTTCCACCTGAAGAGGAAAATAAGGGAGAACTTGTAAGAGTAGTATCTGGACAAAAAGTAGGATAGAAAGAATATATTTTGTTCGCACAAGATGAATTTTAGTCTTGTAAATATAATTACAATATCAATTAGTATCAATAAAGAATTTAAACTTTGTAACTTTGAACTTTGTAATTATAAAACCTCAAATATTAATAAATGAGTCAAGAAATAAGAAATCTGGAACCAAAAGCGCTTTGGAATAAGTTTGCCGATTTAAATGCTGTACCGCGACCTTCTAAAAAAGAGGATCGAGTTATAGCATTCGTGAAAAATTTTGGCGAAAGCCTAGGATTGGAAACGTTTGAAGATGAAATTCGCAACGTAATTATCCGTAAACCAGCCACTACTGGAATGGAAAACCGAAAAGCAATTGTGCTTCAAGGACATTTGGATATGGTACATCAAAAAAATTCGGATACTATATTTGATTTTGATACACAAGGAATCGATATGTATGTAGATGGAGATTGGGTTCGTGCTCGTGGAACTACGCTTGGTGCTGATAACGGTCTTGGTGTAGCGGCTATAATGGCAATTTTAGAAAGTACTAATATTCCCCATCCTGCAATAGAAGCTTTGTTTACAATTGATGAGGAGACCGGAATGACGGGTGCATTGAACTTAAAAGGAGGAATCCTGCAAGGTCAAATCTTGTTGAACATGGATACCGAAGAAGATGATGAAATAGACATAGGTTGTGCAGGAGGAATTGATGTGACGGCTACTGCTGAGTACGATCAGGAGGAAACTCCAGAAGGATCTGTAGGATATACAATTACTATAAAAGGCCTGAAAGGCGGCCACTCCGGAATGGATATTCACAAAGGCTTGGGGAATGCTAATAAAATTATGAACCGTTTGTTATTTGATGGGTTTGATAATTTTGGTTTGCAAATCTCGGAAATAAAAGGTGGAAGTCTGCGGAATGCGATTCCAAGAGAAAGTCAAGCAAAAGTAATTATTGCTGAAGTGTACGACGAGGCTTTTGTTTTTGACATGCAGCAAATTGTAAACGAAATCAAAACGGAGTTAAAAACAACGGAGCCCAATTTTGAAGTTGTTTTTGAAAAAATGGAGGCGGCTCCTGCTAAAGTAATGCCGACAATTGCTCAATTTTACTTTGTTAGAGCCATGTATACAGCACATAATGGTGTGTATAGAATGAGTGCTGATTTTGATAATTTGGTGGAAACATCAAACAATGTTGCAAAAGTAATTGTAGGTGAAGGACAACTTACAGTACAATGTTTAACACGTTCTTCGGTTGAAACCTCAAAATTTGATTTGGCTAATGGGTTGCGTTCTGCTTTTGAATTAATGGGTTGTGAAGTGGAATTTTCGGGTTCCTACCCTGGTTGGACACCAAATTCAGAATCAGATATCTTGGATGTTTTAGTTTCAATTTATGAGAAACAAAATGGAGATAAGCCAAAAGTAGTGGCTTGTCATGCCGGATTAGAATGTGGGATTCTGGGAACGAATTATCCGGATATGGATATGATTTCTTTTGGACCGACGATTCACGGTGCGCATTCACCAGACGAACGAGCAAGTATTTCTTCCTCTCAGAAATTCTGGAAATTTGTTCTGGAAATTTTGGCCAAAATTCCAGTAAAATAGTATTCAGTGTTCAGTATTTAAAAAAAAACAGTGTTCAGTAACAAACGAAACTGAACAATATAATCTAAATACTGAACACTAATTTTTAGTCTCTTTTAGGACTGTTCTTCTTATCTCTTTTTTCTTCTTTCTTTTCTTTAGCCGTTTTTAACGGTTCTTTTTTTGCTGTTTTTTTAGCGTCTTGACTTTTTGCCATGATATTGGTTTTTAGTTTTGTTTAACTTTTGATTTAAGTAAATATAAATAATATTTTTGATTTGTTTTTAAATATTATTTTAAAAAATCCTTGACTGCTTTCGGAATTGAGGATTGCGTAACAATATATGTTTTTTTTTTATTTCTTTTTTAGTACTTTATATTCTTCATAACACCCACTAATTGCGTCCATGATTTGAAGGTCGTTTGCTGTTTTTATGAATGATTCAGAGTAGTTGCAACGTTGCAAAATTTCAGGTATTTCATTTTTGTCAATTCCTAAAAGTACGGCAATCGTTTCTCTGTCAAATTTTGATTCCAGAAGATTACGGACAGTGTCATCCTTCTTCATTTCTTTAAGTTTTTTTAGTTCTTTGGGTTTGTTACCAAAAAAATTATACAACATATCCGCCGGATTAAAGATGGAGCCAAGAACTCTTCCAAAGGCATTCGGCGAATATGCACCTGCTTCATATCCTTGTGTTAATCCTGAAATACTGTAACGATAATTTTCTTTGACAGGAATAATTTTAGTGTCTACTTCAAGATAACCAGTTAGATTAAAAGGGCGAATTATCACTTCTTCAAGCGCAATAGCTTTTTCAGTAAGTTGAATTTTGGTGCTTTTATTTTTTATCCAGTCGTTTGTCACGCGAACCCGCAAGGATTGAAAACCCAGACTGGTAATGTGCAGGGTGTCATTTACTTGTACATCGATTTCAAAATACCCATTAGAATTGGTAGTAGCACCGCGTACCTTATTCACATTTATGATATTAACACTAGATAAGGGTTGTTTTGTTGTGTTGCTTAAAATCAAACCGTCAACTTTATGTGACGATTCTTGAATTTGGGCATGGGCTGTTATGGACAATAGTAAAAATAAAAAAACTACAAAATATTTCATACATTAATTTAAGACTTTAAAAGTAATAAATCAAGATTAAATATTTTGTAGTTCCAGTATAATTATAAGAAAATTAACTAAACGTTAGTCTCTTCTTGGTCTTCTTGGTCTTGGTGTGTCACCAAAGTTTTCTGAACGTCTTGGTGCTCTATCAGATGAACCTTCTGTTCTTGGTCTGTCTGATGTAAAACCACCTTCTCTTCTTGGAGCTGATGAACTTCTTGGTCCAAAACCACCTTCTCTTGGTGCAGAACTTCTGTCGCTGTTAAATCCGCCACTAGAGCCTTCACGTCTTGGAGCAAAGCTTCCTTCTCTTCTTGGAGCTGAACTTCTTCCGCCTCCAAAACTTCCGCCTGAGCTTCTTCCGTTATGGTCACGTCTTCCACCACCGTCATTTTTAGAAATTTCAACATTGATTCTACGTCCTTCTAATTGTACGTTGTTCAATATCTCCATTACTTTATCGGTATGTTCTGGATCAGTGTTAAAGAAAGAGAAACCTTCTTTTACATCTACTTTGAAAACGTCATCACGACCTAAGTCCAATGTTTCTTTCAAGTAATCTTTCAATGACATCCAATCAAAGTTATCTCTTGAACCGATGTTTACAAAATATCTCGTTGCACCACTATTGTTGTTTTCTCTTGGAGCACCGTCTCTGTCATCGCGTTCGCGTCTTTCAGAACCTGAAGATTGGTTAGATATGTCTCTATTTTTCTTGTAGTAATTGATAAAACGATTGAATTCAACCGATACCATTTTCTTGATTAATTCTTCTTTCGATAAATCTTCAAGAACGCTATTAATTGCAGGAAGGTACGTGTCAATCTCGTGATCAACCTCTGTGTCTTTAATTTTATTTGCTAAGTGCAGCAATTGGATTTCACAGATTTCAATTCCAGATGGGATTGTTTTTTCTTCGAATTTTTGTTTTATGATTCTTTCTATTGAAGAAATCTTACGCAATTCACTTTTTGTAACAATTACAATAGATGTTCCTAATTTTCCAGCACGACCAGTACGACCAGAACGGTGATTGTAGGTTTCAATTTCGTCAGGAAGTTGGTAATTTACTACGTGAGTAATATTGTCAACGTCAATTCCACGTGCTGCTACATCAGTTGCTACAAGCATTTGGATTTGACGACCGCGAAAAGATTTCATTACACCATCACGTTGCGCCTGAGATAAATCTCCATGCAAGGCAGCAGCGCTGTATCCGTCTTCAATTAATTTTTCGGCAACAGCTTGTGTATCTCGTTTAGTTCTACAAAAAACTACTGAGAAAATGTCTGGATTAGAATCGGCTAAACGTTTCAAAGCTTCATAACGGTCACGAGCATTTACTAAGTAAAATTCGTGAGATACGGTAGCAGAACCTGAATTTTTAGTTCCAACTGTAATTTCAATTGGATCTTTCATGAATTGTTTTCCAATGCGTGCTACTTCAGCAGGCATTGTTGCAGAGAATAACCAAGTGTTTTTGTCGTCTGGCGTAGTCGATAGGATGTTTACGATATCTTCGTAGAAACCCATGTTCAACATTTCGTCAGCTTCGTCAAGGATGCAAAAGTTGATTTGAGAGATGTTTACTAACCCTCTGTTTATCATATCCTGCATTCTTCCTGGAGTCGCCACAATAATTTGTGCGCCTCTCTTTATGTCTCTCGCTTGTTCTGTAATGCTTGCTCCACCGTAAACTGCTACTACATTAATACCTTTTTCGTATTTAGAGTAATTTTTAATTTCGTTGGTAATCTGCAAACAAAGCTCGCGTGTTGGAGATAAAATTAATGCTTGTGTATTCCTGTTGTTGGCATCAATTTTCTGAATAACTGGAAAACCAAATGCTGCCGTTTTCCCTGTCCCTGTCTGAGCCAACGCAACCATATCTGTGTCTTTTTCCAATAATAGGGGAATCGCTTTCTCCTGTACTTCGGTCGGATTTTCAAATCCTAGATCTAAAATCGCCTTCAGTAACGATTCACTCAATCCTAATTGTTCAAATTTATTCATATGTATTTTTAAAATAGGGTGCAAAATTACTGTTAATAATCGATATAAACTAATGCTATTTTAAGATTTAATAATTTATTACCATTTGATTGTCAGAAAGTTATATTTTATATTTAGGAATTGTTTATTTTGATTTCAAATTTTAGTCTAAAATAGTGTTACTAAAGTTGTTTTTTTGTAATCAAAATGTTGTATTGCATGTTGTTTATCTATTTAATTTTAAAAAATCAATTAACTGTTGGGTAGCTTTCCCCCTGTGACTGATTTTATTTTTAATGTCTAACGATAATTGTGCAAAAGTCTCTTGGTATTGTAGCGGTCTAAAAATGGGATCATAACCAAAGCCCTGATTCCCTATTTTTTCTAAAGTTATTTCTCCTGGAGCAATTCCTGTAAAAAGATGCTGTTTTCCGTCTATGTTTAATGCTATTACGGTTTTGAATTGTGCTTTCCTGTTATTTGTATCAGATAAATTTTCTAATACTTTATTCATATTATCATCGGCATTGCGTTGTTCTCCCGCATATCTTGCAGAATGCACGCCCGGTGCTCCATTCAAAGTTTCGATTTCAAGTCCAGTATCATCAGCAAAACAGTCATAACCGAATTTTTCAGTAACATAATTTGCTTTTAGAATCGCATTACCTTCAATAGTATCAGAAGTTTCGGGGATATCTTCAAAACAACCAATACTTTCAAGACTTCTAATGGTTATGTTCTCAGGAAGCATACTTTGTAATTCAAAGATCTTATTTTTGTTATTTGAAGCGAAAACGAGTTGCATGTTTTGATTTGTTTATTTAATTGAAATGTTATCACTTGTAATTTTTAATTTAATGCTAGTTGCCAAATTTGATAATGTCAGTCAAAAAAACTGCTAATTTAAACAACTGGCATGATCTAACTAAATCGCAATCTTACGTAAACGTGTTTGATCCCTTTTTTATCAGAATCTCTCTCGTCTATTTCTAGGAAGTCTGTTAACGATTTTAGCATGGGTGTCAATTTTGAAAATCCGTAATTTCGTGGATCAAATTCGGGTTTTTTCTTGACAATTAGGTTTCCCACATCTCCAAGAAACGCCCAGCCACTATCATCGGCAATATCTTCAATAGTAGATTCGATGAGTTCTATCGTTTGTAAATCAACCTTATTGAGGGTTTTTGGTGTGGTTTTTTTAGCATCAGTTGTTGCTCGTTTGGGTAACTTCTTTTTTATGGCTCCATCCAGAACTTCAATATAAACAAATCGGTCACATGCAACAATGAACGAATTTGGTGTTTTTTGTTCACCAATTCCAATTACTTTCATTCCAGATTCACGAAGTCTGATTGCTAATCGTGTAAAATCAGAATCACTGGAAACAATACAAAATCCATCTACTTTGTCTGAGTACAATAAATCCATAGCGTCAATAATCATCGCAGAATCGGATGAATTTTTACCTACCGTATAACTGTATTGCTGTATTGGTGTAATGGCATACTCGAGTAATACGCTTTTCCAACCTCCTGCATTTGGTTTGGTCCAGTCTGCATAAATACGTTTGGTAGTTGGAGTGCCAAATTTGGCTATTTCCTCCATCATACCTTTTACATTGCTGTAGGGAACGTTGTCAGCGTCGATAAGCACTGCTAGTTTTAATTCCTTTGTATTGTTAGACATAAATTTAAAATTTATTTTAGTAAGTCAAATATACAAAGTTTATTGTGTTATGCTTGGTATGTTTAGCATTTGATTTGTGCAAAACGGCACTATTAAAAATGGAGTCGTGGAGTTTTAGTATTACTTTGTTTAAATTTTTTGGTTTGAAATTTTTGAATTTTCAAGTGATTAGATTGCTTGAAAAATAAATTTATTTTCAAGTCCTTTATAAAATTAAATAATTATTTTTGCAACTTCTTAAAATTAAAATTATTACTTTACGTATTATGGTAAAAGATTTATTCGAAAGAATTCAAAACAATAAAGGTCCTTTGGGGAAATGGGCTTCACAAGCTGAAGGGTATTTTGTTTTTCCTAAATTAGAAGGTGAGTTGGGACCAAGAATGCAGTTTGGTGGAAAAGATATTTTGAATTGGAGTTTGAATGATTATTTAGGTCTAGCTAATCATCCAGAAGTGCGTCAAGCAGATACGGATGCTGCTATTCAATATGGAGCTGCTTACCCAATGGGAGCCCGAATGATGAGCGGACATACTAAATTTCATGAGCAATTAGAGGATGAATTGGCTGCTTTCGTAATGAAAGAATCAGCATATTTATTGAATTTTGGATACCAAGGAATTATGTCTACTATTGATGCGTTAGTAACACGAAATGACATAATTGTTTATGATGTAGATGCACATGCTTGCATAATTGATGGAGTGCGTTTACACAGCGGAAAAAGATATACCTACAGGCACAATGATCTTGAAAGTATGGAAAAAAACCTGCAGCGTGCTACAAAAATGGCTACTGAAACAGGCGGTGGGATTTTGTTTATTACCGAAGGTGTTTTTGGTATGCGCGGACAACAAGGTAAACTTAAAGAAATAGTTGCTTTAAAAGAAAAGTACAATTTCCGTTTGCTAGTTGATGATGCACATGGTTTTGGAACCTTAGGAAAAACAGGAGCAGGAGCAGGTGAGGAGCAAGATTGTCAGGATGGTATTGATGTATACTTTTCTACTTTTGCAAAGTCGATGGCTAATATTGGTGCTTTTGTGGCTGCTGATAAAGATATTATTGACTATTTGAAATACAATTTACGGTCTCAAATGTTTGCCAAAGCTTTACCCATGATTCAAACCATTGGTTCGTTGAAGCGATTGGAGTTGTTGCGTAACAACCCAGGTCTAAAAGATAAACTGTGGGAAAATGTCAATGCACTACAAAACGGATTAAGAGCGCGCAACTTCAATATTGGAGATACAAATACCTGTGTTACTCCAGTATATCTGGAAGGAAGTGTGCCCGAAGCAATGATTATGGTGAATGATTTAAGAGAAAATTACGGTATTTTCTTATCGATAGTAATTTATCCAGTAATTCCAAAAGGTATTATTTTATTGAGAATGATTCCTACTACATCACATACTTTATCAGATGTAGATGAAACACTTACTGCTTTTGAAGCGATTCGTGAAAAATTAGAAAATGGTACTTACAAAGAAATTGCAAGTAGAACGACGGTGGATTTAGACGCCTAGTTTTAACAGATTTTATTAGTTTAAAATATTATCCATCAACTTAAGTTGATGGATTTTTTTTGCGTTAATTCCAAAATTAATAGTATATTTCAATAACTTAAATTTTAAAATTATGAAAAAAGTAATAGTAGTATTCGTTTTTGTGAGTTTTTTTATTTCCTGTAAGAAAGAAAAAAATGCGAGTCTACCGGTGACTGAAGAAGTGGTTGCAGAAGCAAAATCAGAATGCTATTCTTCGATTAAGAGTAAAGATACAGTTACGATGGATTTGAAAATAGATAAAGATTTATCAGTTGTGGGGAACTTGTGTTATCGATTTTTCGAGAAAGATAAAAATGACGGTACTGTGATAGGAAAACTGCAAGGCGATACACTTATTGTCAATTACACTTTTATGTCGGAGGGAGTTTCTTCCTTACGCCAAATTGTTTTTGTAAAAAAAGGAAATACGTATGTAGAAGGTTTTGGAGACATAACTACTGATTCCAGCGGAAAAGTAACTTACAAAGACCTAAAAACGTTAAAATTTGGCGATAGTGTCGTATTAACAAAAGTTGATTGCGAGCAATAATTGTTAACTATGATTTATAAGTTTAAAACAGAAAGTTCGACTAGTCTGGTTTATTATAAATTCATAATCAGCAGAGTCAATAATTTCTTAAACCGAATTTTTATAGGCTCTTGATGTAAGTACATCTTCGTTTATGTACAACAGGATCAAAATGTTTCCATAAATTTTGAACAGCCAAGTTATTTGCTAATTCTGGAGTTCTGTAACAATTGAGTATGCCTTTTTCTTTAAATGTTTCGTAACACTCTTTAAAAAGAATTGCGGTTACAGCTTTGTTTTGGTACTCTGGCAATACACCAATAAGATAAAAAAGTACACTTTTACTTTGTCTTTTTGCTTTTAGCAAATGTATAAATCCGAAAGGAAACAATTTGCCTTTGGATTTTTGTAAAGCCTTAGCAAAATCTGGCATTACAATACTAAACGCTACAATATTATGGTCTTTATCTTCAACAAATTTTATGAATTCAGGATTGATAAAGCTGATGTATTTTTTCTTAAAATATTCTTTTTGAGTATCGGTGATCGCTACAAACGAGGATAATGAAGCGTATGATTTGTTAAATAAATCAAACATTTTATCAACGTGGGGCATTACTTCTTTGGTAGTTTTAAAATTGAGCGGACTTAATTGATACCTTCTTTTTACCAAGTCGTTTGCTTTTTCAAAAAACTCTAATTTTACGTTTTCAAAAGGGAATTTACTCTCTAAATATTCTTTTTCGACATTAAAACCCAATTGCTCAAAATGGCGGGCATAATACGGATGATTGTACCATGTAATCATGGTTCCGATTTCCTCAAAACCTTCCGTTAAAACTCCTACTTTATCTAAATTTGAAAAACCCATAGGCCCTTCAATATGGTCTAAATTGTTTTTTCGTCCTAGTTCGTATACTTTTTCTAGTAATGCTTTTGTTACTTCAATATCGTCAATTACATCAAACCAACCAAAACGAGTTTTGTTTTTTTGTTGATCATTTACCTCACTCCAATTAATAATCGCTGCAATCCGACCAACAATTTCATTGTTTTTGTATGCGATGTAAAAATAGGCTTCGGCATTTTCAAAAGCCGGATTTTTGGTTTTATCGAACGTTTCTAGCTCATCTGCAATAATGGGTGGTACCCAATACTTGTTTTTTTTATATAGTGAGAAAGGAAACTTAATATAATCTGTTAATTCACTTTTAGTAACGGCTTCTTTTATTGTAATCATTATCCTTTTTTTGTCTTTTTGGCTCTTTTTTCTGCTTTAGTACCCGTATTTTTGTCCTTATTGTCAATATTTATTCTCACTTCTTTATATTTAGCATCATAACGCCAAGAAAAACCAATACCTCCATACATTATGGATGGTGTTGTTTTCAAGCTGCTACTAATTGAGGCGTCTATTTGCATGTCTTTGTTTAATAAATAAGCGGCACCTCCACGAACAATCGCATCACTGTAAAAATCACTTTTAAATCCTTGATTTTCTACAAATCCAGACCATTTGTCATTAAACCCGCGAGTTAATGTTAGTATGTAGCCATAACTAGGAAAATCGGTACCAACATAATCGGCTATGATATTCGTTACAAAAACCCATCTTCCATCACCCAAATGGTTTTGAGTTATCAAGATAAATTTTGGGGATATGTTAGATTCTGGAGAAAATGAATATGGGTTGTCTGCCATCGTAAAATTAGCTCCTGCAAATAAAGAAACCGCTGGTACCAATTGGCGCCAACTGAATTTTCTATTGGCTTTCCAACTATGAATATTTATTTTTTTTTCATAATTCTTAAAAGGATCAAAGATTAAATATTTGGCACCCAAAACGGTTTGTTTGAAGTCTGCAATTTTGGTACTGCTAAACAACTCATTGTAGGTTTCGTTTTGGTATTGAATATCAGCTATTAATTCTAGGTTTTCTAGGAATAAACCCCAACGTAATGTGGCATCGATACCAAAACCATTTGAATTATATTTCAATAAACTATGCTTCTGTTTGATGCCATAAACACCTGTTTCTATTTGGATTACTGATTTCCCAACAGAGTAAGCTGACATGGTTTCTCCGGGTCTGTTAGAGTTTATTTCGTCTGTATGTTGACCATAATGAATACTTGGTTGTAGTAAAATAAAGGCGATAAGCAAGATTTTTATTTTAAACATAGTAATTTTTTTTTGGTTGAAAAGTAATAACGCATTTCAAATGTACTATATTTTATCATTTATTTAAGAATGATATTTTAATTTTGTCCCAAAGTTTCAATAAGGATTTATTAATTTTGAAAAAAAATATATTGATATGCAAATAGCATCATTTACGGGTTTTATAAAAGCACTTTTTTATATGATTGCTTTCTATTATATTTTCAGATTTTTAGCAAAACTGTTTCTGCCATTATTGGTAAAAAAAGTAGTTGAAAAAGCAGGTGAAAATATGCAAAAGCAACAACAACAGGCGCAAGATGCTTCTTGGAAAAAGACACAAACTAAGGATGAGGTGCTTTACAATACGGCTAATGCCAAAAATCCTCGCGAAACCAAAAAAGTGGGTGATTATGTTGATTACGAAGAAATAGATTAAGTTTGTCTTTTTTAGCACTGTATTTACTCTAATTCAAACCATTTTACATTGAAAATATTAAATAAATTTTATCCACACGCGTTAGCTATATTGGGTTTTGTACTAATTTCCATTCTTTATTTTTATCCTGTATTGCAAGGAAAGCAAATTTTCCAATCGGATATTGTTCAGTACACGGGGATGGCTAAAGAACAAAATGATTTTAGAGCTACTGACGACCTTGAACCCTACTGGACAAACTCAGCATTTGGCGGAATGCCTACTTATCAATTGGGAGCGAAATACCCACACGATTATATTGGTCTAATCGATGATTTGTTACGATTTTTGCCGCGTCCTGCTGATTATTTATTCTTGTATTTTCTTGGGTTTTATGGATTGATGTTGGTGTTAAAAATAGATCCATTAAAAGCATTTTTTGGGGCAATAACCTTTGGTTTATCTACCTATTTAATAATTATTCTTGGTGTGGGTCATAATGCAAAGGCACATGCTATTGCGTACATGCCACTGGTTATTGCTGGATTTATTCTGGTATTTCAAAAAAAATACATTCTGGGAGGATTGGTTACGCTTTTTGCGACTGCTCTGGAAATTAATGCGAATCACTTCCAAATGACGTATTATTTACTGATCTTTCTATTGATTCTTTCTATTTATTTTTGTTATAATTTTATAAAAGAAAAGGAGTATAAGTCCCTGTTGTATTCTTTTGGGATATTAGCGGTGGCTGGAATTCTAGCTATTGGTGCCAATGCTACCAATTTAATGGCTACCAATGAGTATGCTGATTTTAGTATTCGTGGCAAAAGTGAACTGACATTCAATCCAAACGGTTCAAAAAACGAGACTAGTTCTGCCATGTCCAAAGACTACATTACGGAGTACAGTTATGGCGTTATGGAAAGCTTCAATCTTATTGCACCTCGACTTTTTGGGGGTTCAAATAATGAAGCAGTTGGCAAAGAAAGTAATATGTATGAATTCATGATTGGGCAGGGAGTTCCTGAGGATCAGGCAACCGATTTTGTTTCGGGAATGCCAACGTATTGGGGAGATCAGCCTATTGTTGCTGCTCCTGCATATATTGGAATTGTAGTTTTCTTTCTGGCGATTATAGCTTTGTTTATTGATAAACGAAAGATTAAATATGTATTTCTTGCCGGTTCGATCGTAGCTTTGATGTTATCTTGGGGTAAAAATTTCCCTATTTTGACAGACTTTTTTATTGATTACGTTCCTATGTACGATAAATTTAGAGCTGTATCTTCTATTCAAGTGGTACTAGAATTATGTTTTCCAGTTTTGGCAATTATGGGATTGCAGTCTTACTTTCAATTAGACAAAAATGTCCCGAAACTTCGGGAGAAAGCGTTGTATGAGTCGGTAATTTTATGCTTAGGAATTATTGTGATTTTGTTTTTGTGTAAAAGTATGTTCAGTTTTTCTGGTGGGAATGATGCCAGTTATCAGGAAATGTATGGTCCAGATTTTGTCAATGCTTTAAAACTGGATCGAATGAGTTTGTTTAGCGCTGATTTATTGCGTTCAGGATTTTTTATCCTTGCAACGGGATTGGTATTATGGTTGTCAATAAAAGAAAGATTCGCTCAAAATACAGCGATACTAATTGTGGGACTTTTGATGGTTTCCGATTTGTTTTTTGTAGATAAAAAATATGTTTCGGGAAAGGATTTTGTAAGTCGCAGTCAGGTTGAGGTTCCATTTCAAGAGTCGCCAGCAGATGCTGAAATACTAAAAGATACTTCAAATTATCGTGTTTTTGAAGTTGGGGATATCATGGGAGCAAGAGCTTCTTATTTTCATAAATCGATAGGCGGCTACAGCGCGGTTCGACCACGAAGAGTGCAGCAGTTAATTGATTATCAAATCAGTAAAAACAACATTGAGATTCTTAATTTACTAAATGTTAAATATCTAATTCAAAAAGACAAAGAAGGTAAAGAATTTCCAGTTGCCAATCCAGATGTGAATGGCAATGCTTGGTTTGTGAGCCAATTAAAACGGGTAAATTCTGCGGATGAAGAGATGAAAGCATTAGACAGTTTAGATTCAAAAAACGTTGCAATAATAAATCAAAAAGAGTTTAAAATAAAAAATACGGCTTTCGCCAAAGACAGTCTAGCAACTATAACTTTAGCGACATACAAGCCTAATTATTTGAAATATACCTCGGAAAACACAAAAGAAGGATTAGCCATTTTTTCTGAAATGTATTATGGAAAAGGCTGGAATGCCTACATCGATGGAAAAAGTGTGGATCATATTAGAGTTGATTACGTTTTAAGAGGCTTGCAAATTCCGGCTGGGCAACACAACATAGAATTCAAGTTTGAGCCGCAAGTAATAAAAACGGGTAGCATAATTACACTGATTAGTTCGATTGTAATATTACTAGTTTTAGTGGGTGGAATTTATTTTGAAAGGAAGAAAAACGCGTTAGCTGTCTGATATTTATCTGTAAATTTAATCCAATAATTTTTTGAATAGATTCTAAATTTGAAATGAAATGGATACAGTAAAATTAAATCACGAACATCCAGCAGTTAAGGAGGAAAGATGTATTGAAGAAGTAAAACAATTGAGCTATCAACAACGTTTTGAAAAACTTATTGCAATAATTGAACTTTCTAGTCTATTAAAATCAGCTAAAAAGGCGAACAACAGACTTAATATCAAATAAATATTAAAGAGTTGGAAAAACTAAATAACAAAAAAATTATTAAAATTATGAAAGAATTATTTGGTTTAAAATCGTTTCAGCATATTTTATTTTTGCTCTTTTTTTTAGGAGTTATGATTGGAGTTATAGTAACTCTGTACTTCATTAATCCGGATAAATTTAGATTTTTATTATTAATACCTTCATTATCAGCTTTATTTTTTATTTCAAGAGGATTGCATAATAACAGTAAGTTGTTTTTTATGGATTTAAAATTAATGACAGCAAAATCCTAACCTTGAAACAAAAAAAAATCCTTATTATTACCTATTATTGGCCACCAGCTGGAGGGCCTGGCGTTCAACGCTGGCTTAAATTTGTCAAGTACTTACCAGAATTTGGCGTTCAGCCAATTGTTTATATTCCAGAGAATCCTACGTATCCTATTGTGGATCAAAATTTAGTTCAGGACGTTTCTGATCAAGTCATTATTTTAAAACAAAATATTTTTGAACCGTATCAACTAGCTTCATTTCTTTCGAAGAATAAAACTAAAAAGATGAATTCCGGGATTATTCCCAATCAGAAAAAACAAAGTTTTCTTGATAAAACATTACTCTGGATTCGGGGCAATCTTTTTATTCCAGATGCTCGTGTTTTTTGGGTAAAACCTTCAGTAGTTTTTTTGGAGAAATACATTGTTGAAAATAATATTAATACTATTGTTACTTCGGGACCTCCGCATAGTTTACACCTTATTGGATTAGAATTAAAGCAAAAATTAGATTTGAAATGGTTTGCCGATTTTAGAGATCCTTGGACGACTATTGGCTATCATAAATCCTTACGATTGTCTCGTTATGCAGATAAAAAGCACAAAGTACTCGAACATCAGGTTTTGAATACAGCTGATACTATTATCGTGACGAGTAAAACCACTAAAGCAGAATTTCAAGCGATTACAAATAAACCAATTGCGATAATTACCAATGGATACGATACGGAAGAAGTGGAGAAACAACCATTAGATTCTAAATTTACATTGGCGCATATTGGTTCTTTTCTTTCCGAGAGAAATCCTATAATTTTATGGGAAAGTTTATCCGAATTGTGTTCTGAAATTTCAGATTTTAAATCTCATTTAGAAATAAAATTAATTGGTGCTGTAAGTCAGGAAGTTTTGCAAACGATTGCTCAATTTGGATTAAATTTCTATTTGAATAATATGGGTTATGTTTCGCATGCAGAGGCGATTGCGCACCAAAGGAAATCGCAAGTTTTGCTGCTTATCGAAATTGATTCCCCAGAAACAAAAAGCATTATCCCCGGAAAATTATTCGAATATATGGTTTCAAATCGGCCCATTATTGCTATTGGTCCTAATGGATCTGATTTTGCAGAAATCATAACCGAGACCAATACGGGTATATTTTTTAAATATTCAGAAAAAATGGAACTTAAAAGTGTAATTTTGGACTTTTATAAGCAGTTTTTGGAAGGTAAATTGCATTCAAATGGAGTTGGATTACAAAAATATTCCAGAAAAAATCTCACCAAAGAATTGGTTGAAGTAATTAGCAAAATGTAATTTAAAAGTGAGTTTGCTTTGTGCCTCGCAATGAAATAAAATGGGAATAGTATTAAATCAGTCTTTAAAGAATACCGTAATTACTTATATTGGATTTGGAATTGGTGGTGTAAATACTATTTATTTGTATCCTGTTTTTCTTGGGGCTACCTTTTATGGATTAACGAATTACATTACCTCTTGTGCAAATGTGATCATGCCATTATTTGCAATTGGGATGCAAAATACGTTAGTTAAATTTTATTCTCAATACCAAACCGAAGAGGAGAAGTCTCGTTTTTTATCCTTTACCGTTTTATTCCCTTTGTTATTAATAATTCCAATGTTGATAATTGGACTTTTCTTTTACGATGAAATTTTATTCTTCTTATCCAAAAAGAATCCAATTGTAAAAAGCTTTATCTGGCTTATACCTTTTATTGGTTTGTGTATGGCATATTTCGAAATTTTTTATGCTTGGTTGCGGGTACACATGCACTCTGTTTTTGGTAATTTTATAAAAGAAGTAGGGTTGCGGTTGTTTTCTTTGTTATTATTAATTGGAGTTTATTATGATATTCTCACCGTAGAAGGGTTTGTTTACGCAACAGCCGGTTTGTATTTTTTGGCATTAATAGTAACAATGTTCTACGCATTTAGCATACAAAAACCCGCTTTTCAGTTTGTAATACCAGCAAATACAAAAGAAATATTAACGTATACTTTCTATATTATTCTGTCTGGTAGTGTTGCTAATTTACTATTGGATGGGGATAAAATTATGCTTAACCAATATATGGTTATTGATAATATTGCTTTTTATTCGATAGCAACATTTATCGCATTGGTAATATCTGTTCCCAGTCGGGCCATGCACCAAATCGTTTATCCAATAACAGCTCGATTAATGCACCAAAATAAGCAGCAAGAGCTAAATGATTTGTACAAAAAAACATCCATTAATCTTCAAGTTGTGGGCGGTTTGGTTATGTTGGGTATTTTTGTCAATATTAATAAATTGTATGATATGCCTCAATTGCATGATTATAAAGAAGGAATGATGGTTGTATTCATGATTGGTATATCTAAATATTTTGAATTGATACTAGGCAATAATAATGCTATCATTTTTAATACCAAATATTATAAAACAGTTTTGTTTCTTGGAGTACTTTTAGTTGTCATAGCTGTTGGCCTGAATGCAATATTTATTCCTATTTATGGAATTATTGGTTCTGCTTTTGCTACTTTATTATCGATTACAATATACAGTTTGGCTAAATTACTTTTTGTGGTAAAGCGTTTGCACTTGTATCCATTTACAAAACAAACGATAACTTCTCTTGTGGTTACTTTTATTTTATTTATTGCTTTTTATTTTTGGGAATTTCCTTTTAGTCCCATAATTAGTATTGGTTTCAAATCAATTTTGGTCACACTTTTATATGTGTACATCAATTACAAATTTGTGATCTCAACCGAAATCAATCAAGTTTTGGATGTAGTTTTTAAAAAATTAAAACTCAAACTATAATTTTTGATCTTTTTGAAGTGCATGTTCCATTAAAATTTTAAAAAGAACTTTTTCTCTCCTCTAACAAACGCTGATATATAGGGACTAATAGAAAAAACAGCTATTTTCTATTCTAAAAAGTGTGATACTCTCGATACGTATCTGTGAATATTGTAAGTTTAGTTAATTATTTTATAACTGTAAAAAGGTCCTTTGAAATACCTTTGTAAGGAACTTAATAGTAATACTTATTAGCTTTTTATTATTTAACCAGACTAAAAATCACTAAAAGTGGGTATTGTGAAAATTATAGATAGTGTATACTTTTGCATTGTATTATTTAAACAAACTATTTTTAAAAATAATAGTTAAGCTAATTTATTCCAATGATTATGACAACCAATAACTATGTTAACGAAGAAAGTCTGCAAAAATTCACTTCAATTCTTGCAAATAAAATTCATCATGGATTTACAATTATAGAAAAAAATGATTCTCTACCGTTTGCAGTTTTATCTAAAAACAGAAAAGAGGTAGATCATGGATTAAATTTTTTACTTTGTTGTATGACTTTAGGAGTATGGTCAGTTGGATGGATTTATGTAACTTATGTTTCTTCCAAAGAAAAAAACATTGTAATAGCCATTGATGAGGATGGAAATACGTTTGAAGAAAAATGCTATACCGATTAGGAATGTTATAATTTATCTTTCAAATAGTTCCCAGTTACCGAATCTTTTATTTTTACAATTTGTTCAGGCGTTCCAACTGCCAGTAATTTACCACCATTTTCTCCTCCCTCTGGACCTAAGTCAATAACCCAGTCTGCACATTTGATCAAATCAAGATTGTGTTCAATAACTAATATTGAATGTCCTTTCTCTATCAACGCATCAAAAGAGGCTAATAATTTCTTGATATCATGAAAATGCAATCCTGTTGTAGGCTCATCAAAAACAAATAAAGCCTTTTCCTTTGTAGCTCCTTTTACTAGAAATGAAGCAAGTTTGATACGTTGTGCTTCTCCACCTGAAAGTGTAGAGGAGGATTGTCCTAGTTGCACATAACCTAACCCTACATCTTGTAAAGGTTGTAATTTTTGAGTAATTTTAGCTTGTTTATGAGCTATAAAAAATGCAATGGCATCATCAATAGTCATCGTGAGAATATCGTGAATGTTCTTGCCTTCAAAAGCGACTTCCAGCACTTCTTTCTTAAATCGTTTTCCACTACAGGTTTCACACGGCAATTGCACATCGGCCATAAAAACCATTTCCACATTTATGGAGCCCTCTCCTTTACAAGTTTCGCATCGTCCGCCATCAACATTAAAAGAAAAATGCTTGGCTTGATAGCCTCTTATTTTTGATAATTTTTCTTTAGCATATAATTCCCGTATGTCATCGTATGCTTTGATGTACGTTACCGGATTGGAACGCGAACTTCTCCCTATTGGATTTTGATCAACGTATTCAATATGTTTGATTTGTAAAAAAGAACCGGATAGTTCACTAAATTGTCCTGGTTTTTCTCCAACATTCTCTAGCTTTTTTTGCATGGCTGGAAAAAGAATCTTTTTAACAAGCGTACTTTTTCCACTTCCTGAAACTCCCGTGATTACTGTTAATACATCCAAAGGAAAGGTCACATCTATATTTTGTAAATTATTTTCCCTAGCGCCTTTTATTTCGATGAAATTCTTAAAAGTTCTACGTTTTTTTGGAACTGAAATTTCTAAATCTCCGTTGAGATATTTAGCTGTAAGCGAAGTTGATTTCAGGATTTGGTCATAAGTTCCTTGCGCGACCAGATTCCCTCCAAGAGTTCCTGCCTCTGGACCAATATCAATAATCATATCGGCGGCCTTCATGATGTCTTCATCGTGTTCGACCACAATAACGGTATTTCCTAAATCTCGCAGGGAGATCAATACTTTAATCAATCGTTCTGTATCTTTTGGGTGTAAACCAATACTCGGTTCATCTAGAATGTACATTGATCCCACTAAACTGCTGCCTAGCGAAGTCGCTAAATTGATACGCTGTGATTCCCCTCCAGAAAGTGTTGCTGAATTCCTGTTTAAGGTCAAATAATCGAGCCCCACTTCGGTTAAAAAGGACAAGCGGTTGTTAATTTCGACTAATAATCGTTTTGCTATTTGTTTTTCATAAACATCTAGTTCTATATTTTCGAAAAAAGTAACCAAATGTTTAATCGGTAAATCAACTAAATCAGAAACCGTCTTAGCATTGATTTTTACATGCGAGGCTTCTATTCTTAAGCGTTTTCCTTTACAAGAATAACACTTAGTTTTCCCTCTATAACGAGAAAGCATTACTCTGTTTTGGATTTTATAATTCTTTTCTTCTAGCTCTTTAAAGAAATCATTCAAACCTTGAAAATAACTATTCCCAGTCCAAATTAATTCTTTTTGATCCTCAGATAACTGGTAATACGGTTTGTGAATTGGGAAGTCAAATTTGTAAGCCTTGTTGACCAACTCATCTCTGAACCAACTCATACTTTCACCTCTCCAAGGGAAAATAGCATTTTCAAAAACGGATAAAGTGGTATTTGGGATTACTAATTCAGCATCAATTCCTATTATATTTCCATAGCCCTCGCAAACAGGACAGGCTCCGTACGGATTATTAAAGCTGAATAAATGCACATTGGGTTCCAAAAATGTAATTCCATCTAATTCGAAATTATTAGAATACGAAAACTTTTTGTCGGAGTTTAGTTCTTGCAAATGGCAAATGCCTTTACCTTCAAAAAAAGCAGTTTGTACGGCATCGGCCAACCGATTATAAAATTCATCTTCTCCTGAAGTTACCGGATTAACAACGATTCGGTCTACGATTAAAAATATATTTTTAGTGTCTAATGAATCTGGTAAATCATCAAGACGAACCATTTCATTATTGACTAATATTCGAGCAAAACCTTGTTGCAAAAGTACTTTTAGTTTGTCTTCCAATTTTCGTCCTTCTTCTAAATGAATAGGAGCGAGGAGGAGCCATTTGCTTTCTGGTTCAAACTTTTTTACATCATTGATGACATCTGTAACCGTATTTTTTTTGACTTCACGATCTGAGACGGGAGAATAGGTGCGTCCAATTCTCGCAAAAAGTAATTTTACATAATCGTAGATTTCGGTTGATGTTCCTACTGTGGAACGCGCGTTTGTAGTATTTACTTTTTGTTCAATTGCAATTGCTGGAGCAATTCCTTTAATGTATTCTACTTTCGGTTTGTCTAGACGTCCTAAAAATTGTCGAGCATAGGAGGACAAGCTTTCTACATACCGGCGCTGCCCTTCTGCATATAACGTATCGAAAGCCAAACTAGATTTTCCAGAGCCAGAAAGCCCGGTAATAACCACAAGTTTGTTTCTGGGAATTGCCACATCTACATTTTTTAAGTTATGTACTTGTGCACCTTTTATGATGATATTTTTCTTAGGATCTAATGTAGAAAGGTCAACTTGCATAAAACAATAATTTTCACAAAAGTAATCAATTTTCAACCGACTAAAAGAATTGAACAAGTCACAAATAATCTTTAAAAACTGTAAATAATAGTGATTTTGCTTGTTGTGTTGTTTTTATGTTTTCTATCCCATAAATAAATGCTATTTTTAATTTTATTCCCATTGCTATCCGAAAGTTTTAACAAAACCTCAAATATCAATCTGTATAGCTTATAAACAGGTTGTTTTTAAAAAATTATGCTGAAAATAAGTCAGAACTGAATTCTAATTTGGGTTCTG
>JAFCUE010000029.1:0-59008 GCA_051990185.1 Flavobacterium sp. DT2-2
CATCTAGGATCGATTGTTGCTCAAATGCGGGTAATCCTTCAAATAATACTTTTATTTCTTCTGTAGCTCTCATACTTCGAAGATAATAAAAAATGCTGTATTAAATAGAATTAAGCGCATTATTCTTAGTTGCAAGTTGTACTTCTAATGAAGATGTGGTTGAAGAAGAAATTAGTCAAGCAAAAGTTACCATAGAAAATAATACAGTAAATGTTCCCGAAAACAGTATAAATGGAAATTCAAACTGTAACAGTATACATCTAGAATTAAGCGGAAATGAAACAAATACTTTCAAAGGTTACAGATTAAACATTCATATTTCCAAAAGCGGAGATTTGGAACGCGTTAAATACTATGAATTTAATAATCCACAAGGAAGTATAATATTATTTCTAACGCCAAATTTTAATCCATTATCAAAATTTAAAATTGAAAACTTTAAATATGATGAAACGACAGGTAAACTAGAATTCGATTTTGAAGGTACCGTTTTTCAGGACGAAAATATAAATAATAATAGAAAAATATCAGGAAAAGTTAAGGTTATAAATTTTAAAACAATTGAATGTTCAATTGGAACAGCATCTTTGACACATAGTTCAAATGATTTAGATCTACATGCATTCACAACTGTATTAACTAAATTTAATTTCAATACTAATCAAATTCATAGATTTTATTTGAATAACGGTTATAAAATTTACATGAAGTTTTCATCAGATTTATGGGATTATGTTGGTACAGAAAAATTTTTTAATATTAATAGTGCTAATGACAACGTTGAATTTTATAAATATATCGGGCCACTTTTAACAGACCAAATGCAAGAAATCAGAAATTCGGATTGGAAATTGTTTCAAACAAGTGGAAAGATAATTATTGATAATAAATATATTGAAAATGGTGATAAAATTATTTCAGGACGAATTAATTTAGTTGTTCAAGAAAATGGTGTAATTATTTATACTTTAAATGGAATAAAATTCAAAACAAAAAGTCTACTTTAACAAAAAACCCCTTTGTTAACAGCGGTAGCCGTTGCAAAACCTTCAATTTTTGAAAAATAATTATTAAATCATAAAAAACAACCTCCTTTAATGCGTTTTAAGCGTGGTTTTTTTAGTTATACTTAAAAATTATAAAATTTTGATGTCTTAAAAAAGAGAAAATCAAGTCATAAAATCGTCTTTTTACAAAAGCGGAGTTCTTCCCTATTTTTTGGGATAGAACTTGGGTTATCCCGAAGTTTCGGGACGATGGTTTTTTCACCACAAAACGCAGGTATTTCTTGAGGTTGTAGGTTAACGATGCCATCAGTACGTATTTGTTGGCGTTTCATATTAGTAAAGTTTACCAATGTTCCTATTACCGGCTCTACGGTTTTGCTTAGGACTCGTACCATTTTCTTTGCATACTTTGGGTTTTGTGTGAGCTTTTTGTGCATTCTGTCGTAGTGCTCTTTATGAATGCTGTCGTCTATCTTTTTATATTTGGTTGTTTTTCCCCAGTATTGCTCTCGTAATGGGCAGTTTTTACAAAAGCTCTCACTACTACAATAGGTTCGCTTGATGTAGCCTTTACTATCGGTTTTCTCACCTTTAAAAAGTAAGATGGCTTTGTTTGATCCTTCTTTTGTACATTCATATTGATTCAATGCTTTGTTGAAGATAAATCCTTCGCTAAAGGGTTTGTATTGTCCAAAGTTGGGAATCTAAGCATCAATGTCTTTTTTGTGTAAATATGCTAATGCTTCGCCACTACTATAACCGCCATCGGCTAAAACTTCTTCTAGTGCAATGTCGTTCTCATCAAGGTTTGTCTCTGTGAGTTCAACGATTTTCTCGATGCACTGACTGTCGCGTTTGTCTGCAAAATCGGAACAAGCTCCTGTTATAACATGGTGGGCATCGTCTACGGCTATTTGTCCAAAATAATTTAAATGTCTGGCTTTACCTGGTTTTACACTTACTCTAGCATCAGTATCTGTTGGAGAATAATGTGTGTGATTCGACACAAACCTTGGTAGGATTAAATTGCCATATTCATCTACTTTGTCAATGTTGAAGCTGGGATTGGGTTGGTCTTTGTAGGCTTCTTTTTTCCAATGGTGAGGCTGTTCAGCTAGCTTTTTTGTGGCACTTGTTGTTTTAAATTCGCTGTTTTCTTCTAACTCGTTTACAAAAACACTCACGTCCTCTAAAACTTCTTTCGCTACCAAAAACTATCCATACTGGCATTTGCCTTAATAAAAACGTTATCTACGGCCTGAGGCTTGCCGCGAACCATACCTTTACCAACACACATTTTTAGAACTTGCTTGAATAAAACTAAAAAAATAGCCTCGCCATATAATTGATGGGTTCTACTAATTGTACTGTGCCAAGGCAAACTCTCTTGAACATCGTAACCCAAAAACAATCGAATGGATAAACTCTCGCTACAATACGCCATCAAGCGTCTATCGCTATTGATAGTGTTTAGATAGCCAACTACTAAAATCTTAAAAAACTATCGGATCGATGCTCTGTTGTCCTTCTGTGCCGTAGTACTTTTGAGTGGCGTTATAAATAAATTGTAAATCGAGTTCTGCTTGTAATCGACGATAGAAATTATCTGCTGGAACTAGATCCAACAAATTAACCCTTATAATTAACTGGGGGGGCGAAATTTGTCTTTTGTTGCATTTTGTAAAAATGCGAAATTTCTGATTTATAAACAACTATTTTTGTATATATTTGGAGTTGTGCAACAAGCACAGCCGTTTGGCGCAATTGCGGGTTTAGTACTAAATTTAAGGTCTGTTTTTCAAATAAATTTTGATGCTAAATTGAAAGTAAATGCTTTGAAATATGCCACTTAGCCAAGCTTCAAAACATTATGAGCAAGTTTAGACAAACATCTGATAAAACCAAAACCATTTGAGAAACAGATAGTATCATGCAAGACAACAATGAAATCATTGACAAGTTTTCTAATTCATTAATAGGGATTTTTATCTGATACTTACGAACTTATGGATACAAAAGATTATATAAATATATTCGAACAGTCTTCGGAATTGTTGGTGGTGATTGATACCAACTTTGCTATAGTGGCCGCATCCGACTCATTTTTAAAAGCTACTGCGACTGTAAGAGAAAACAGTGTGGGGCGTGATATTTTTGAGGTCTTTCCAGATAATCCTGATGATAAAACCGCAAATGGAGAAAGTATTGTACGGGCTTCTTTCAACCGGGTAATTAAAAATAAAACTAAGGATGTATTGCCAGTTGTAAAATACGATATTTCAAAACCGGAATCGGAGGGTGGCGGTTATGAATTGAAGTATTGGCAAGCAACTAACTCACCTATACTGGATGAGAATAATAATGTGAAATATATTATTCTCCGGACTGAAGATGTTACAGAAAATAAGATACTCATAACCCAGCTCGAGGTTGATAAAAAAGCTTTGAAACTGTTTGAAGACAGCGAAAAACGGTACAATATGATGCTGATGAAATCGCCATTTGGTTTTGCCGCTTTTAAAGGTGAAAACATGGTGATTACCCTTGCCAATGACACTTTAAAAGAAATTTGGGGGAAAGGCAAGGATGTAGAAGGAAAACCATTGTTTGATGTACTTCCTGAACTTAAAGATACCGCATATCCAGGTTTGCTCGATAATGTATATACTACTGGCGTTCCCTTCCAAGGAAATGAAATCCTTGCTTCTTTTTTGAGCGATGGAAAAATCGAAGATAAGTATTTTAATCTTGTTTACCAGCCTTATTTGGAAGCTGACGACACTATTTCGGGTGTTACGGTTATTGCGCATGAAGTAACAGGTCAGGTAATTTTAAAAAAAGCATTAGCCGAGCAGCGTGAAGCAGAAAAAATAGCAGTAAGAAAAATACAGGCAAGTGAAGAGCGGTTTCGGAAACTAGTACTTCAGGCGCCTGTAGCTATTTGCGTTATGCTTGGAGAAGAATTTGTGATAGAAACAATCAATCAAAAAATGGGGCATATTTGGGGTAGAACGATTGCAGAAGCCATAAATAAACCTGTTTTTGAGCTATTGCCTGAGGTTATCACCCAAGGTTACAAAGAACTTTTAGAGCGTGTTTATAAAACCGGCGAGCGTTATGTATCAGAAGAAAGTTTAGTGAATTTTAATCGAAATGGAAAGTTAGAAAATGTATTTGTAAAATTTGTTTATGAACCATTTAGAAACTCCGAAGGTGCGGTTTCGGGTGTGATGTGTTTAGGTCATGAAATTACGGAGCAGGTTAATGAGCGAAAAAAAATTGAAAAAAATGAGCAACGGTTTCAAGGAGCTATTGCTGCTGTTCAAGGGATTTTATGGACTAACAGTGCAAGTGGCGAAATGATAGGTGAACAGTTAGCTTGGGCTTCACTTACTGGCCAAAGGTACGAAGAGTATCAAGGCTTTGGATGGGCAAATGCCATTCATCCTGATGATGCTCAATCTACAATTGACGCTTGGAATGAAGCCGTTAGCGAGAGCAAGAACTTTATTTTTGAACACCGTGTGCGATTGAAAAACGGAAACTGGGGAAATTTTTCTATTCAAGCAATTCCTTCTTTAGATTCTGAAGGGACGATACAAGAATGGATTGGTGTTCACACCGATATTACTGAGCAACGCCAAACAGAATATGCATTAAAAAGCGCATTCCACCAACTGGAAGAAGCAAAAAGCAAGGCTGAAACCGCCACGCAAATAGCAGAGAGCGCAGTAAAAGCAAAGCAGCAGTTTTTGTCGAACATGAGTCATGAAATAAGAACACCAATGAATTCCATTATCGGATTTACAAATGTGGTCTTAAAAACAGACTTAAGTGAAAAACAAAAAGAATACATAAATGCTATTAAGGTATCGGGAGATGCCTTGATCGTTTTAATCAATGATATACTTGACATTGCCAAAGTAGATGCAGGCAAGATGACCTTTGAGCAAATTCCATTTGATTTATCGGCTTCAATTTCTGCAACACTTCATTTATTTGAACTAAAAACTCAGGAAAAAAATATAGAATTGATTGAAAATTATGATGCTGCTATTCCTGAAATTTTAATAGGCGACTCGGTACGTTTACGTCAAATAATGTTAAATCTATTGAGTAATGCAGTAAAGTTTACAGATGAAGGTAAAATAACCGTAAGTGTTCGCATGCTGAAAGAAAAGGCAGACAGTATAGCCATAGAATTTTCAGTAACAGATACAGGGATTGGAATTCCTGAAAATAAACTGGGACATATTTTTGACGACTTTCAACAAGCAACCAACGAAACTTCCAGATTACACGGGGGTACAGGCTTAGGACTTTCCATCGTTAAACAATTTGTAGAGCTGCAGGGTGGAAACCTCTTTGTAAATAGTAAAAAAGGAGAAGGGTCAACCTTTGGTTTTATTTTGAATTTTAAGAAAGCTACTGTACAAACAACAGAAATGGCAGCAATAACAGGAACTAATAATGGAGTGGAATTTGCCGAGAGAATTGAAAACATAAAGATATTGGTTGCAGAAGACATGCCGTTGAATCAACTATTAATAAAAATAATTTTAGAAGATTTTGGCTTTCATGTGGATATTGCAAGCAATGGGAAAATTGCTATCGAAAAGCTGCAAGCAAACAAGTATGATATTATTCTAATGGATTTGCAAATGCCTGAGCTGAATGGCTTTGAAGCCACGAAGTATATTCGCAGCAAAATGAACTCTCAAATCCCCATCATTGCTCTCACAGCTGATGTCACAACAGTAGATGTTGAAAAATGTAAAAGTGTTGGAATGAATGATTATATCTCCAAACCCATTGACGAAAAATTATTATACAGTAAAATCATTACGTATCTAAAAAAAACCAATCGAAGAAGTTTGCCTTAGTAAGGAAGAATAAATATTCAACAACAGTACCGAAGTAACCTGTAATGCGCAAACCGTGGTTTATGAAAAACACAATGTTCCTATTGATTTTAAAGTAACCAATCAAAACGATAGCAAAGCCATGGGTGGAATGCTCTTTAAAAGGGAACAAATCGCGTTCAAAGCAAAAACCTAATAAAATGAATCGAAAAGGAATTAAAGAACAGGTTTAAAAGAGAATATTTAAATAAACATACAATTCACAACAATTAAAAAAATGTAAAATTATGAAAACAGTTATTAAAAAAATCGGAACTGCAGTCTTATTAAGTTTAGTCATAGCGAGCTGTAGTTCACCAAGTACAACTACTTTAGCTTCCGGCGGGCCAGAATTAATAGCAATAAAAGCAGATAATACAGGCAATGCCAGCAATGTATGGAATTTACAAAATGCAAATAATATTACAAATATTAGTTTTACTCCTGTTTTTATAAACATGAAAGCTCCCGATTTTATTACTTCTCCAGCAGGTTTACTTGGTCAAACTACAATGTCTTGGCAGGCTTCTGCTTATGACGATTTGAACAAAAAATATGCAGTTTCAATTGGGGAATCGATAGTGATATATGATTTAACTTCAGCAACAATACCTACTCCAATAACTTACGTTTTGGCACCTCCAACAGCAGCTGTATCTAATAGAGTATTGGCAATGGAATATGTTGGAGGACAACTTTTTGTAATTCAGAATAATGATATTAAAAAATTCACGGCGGGCACGTTAACTTCCGTAGGTTTACCAGTTCCTGCCTCTGGAGTTAACTCTGATACGATGTCAAACATGACTAAAAATGGTACAAAAATTTACTTTATCTTAAAAGGTAGATTATATACATTCGATACCATTGCAATGACAGTTTTACCAGTTGTGGTTTCAGGGTGGAGTACTGCTATAGATTATAACGGTTTAGAATATTATGCAGGCAAAATTTATTGTGCCAAAAGAACTTCTTTATCGACAACGATACTTGATCAATTGGTTTCGATTGATTTGTCCGGAACCGAAACTTTAATTCCGCTTACGCTTCCTTATTTTAAAGATTTCAGCAGAATATCTTCCGCATTAGATCCAGTTAATCGCATATATTACATAAGTAGTTCAAACGGATTTAGTGCAAATTTAAATACGTTGACCAAGGTTGATTTAAGTACTGGTTTGAATACTTCCACTTCAGTTTTAGGATATCAATTCGGATTACAATATAAAGATTAAAAATCTAAGAGAAAGGTCATTACTAATCAATAACAATTAGAAATTATGAAAACAGCTATAAAAAAAATCGGAATTTTGTTCTTTTTATCAATGGTTTTTGCGGGTTGCAGTTCACCAAGCCCTGATCCAATGGCAACCTGTAACACTGTTGGAACACCTTTTCAACAATTAGCAACTAGTTTATTGGCGTCAACTATGCCCATTTATGGTACTTCTGTTACGATGGATCTGAACACGCACGAATATACATTTAAACTTCTGGCAAATAAAACGGTTTGCAGTATAGGATATCAAAATCAAGGAGGTTACACAGGTCAATATTTAATGAAAATAAGTCAAGGAACAACTGTTTTATACAGTGGCAATCTCTCATTTGTGTCTACAGGCACGGTTTTCGTTGCTATAACTCCTGTAACATTAACAGCGGGCGTAACGTATACAATCAGCAGGACTTTATTGAGTGGCACCACTTTAAGCCATCAATTAGGAAAAGCTTTGTCAATGGCATCCGGAGCAGCAGTTCCGTTTCCGGTAACTGATGGAAATATGACTATATTATCATCAACCTTTTACGGCTCTGGCGGCCCCGTTAATAATAATGTTATTCCGTATATCGATTTTGGTACTTATTAGCAAAAAATAAAAAAGTAGACAGGGTTTTATTCAGAATTATTTTTATGATTTTATTAGTTCTGTTCATTCCCGTTCTTTGTAAAATTTTATAAGTACTCTTTAACATTCTATTTAGGATGATTAAAGAGTACTTATTTTAAATTAAAGTTTAGTAGACCAGCACACAGTTAAAAAAACACTACGATCTGGTCCGATAGCGCTGATTTGCGATCCGTGCCCACAATGATAAGCACTGAATCAAAAGAAAATAATAGATGTGATTGCTTCGTTCCTTGCAATGATCACGAAGTGCTCAATTATCATTTTTTAAGCACCGATAGCAGATTAATAATCTATGTACTCATTTTAAATCGACATATAAAATCTGCAATTTGAAAATTTTAAACAGTTACAGTAAAATACAATATAATTGATTATTGGTATGGGCACGGATTGCAAATCAGCATTACCTGATGTAGGATTGATTTTCACCTCCTACAATCTTCGCCAAATTTTCAACATGATTGACCAAAATCTATGAAGACAATATCTAAAAGTTTTGTCTTTGTGTTTTGGGGTTCTAACACCAGTTTTTAACGATTTTTACGGATTGTTTTATTTTATGAATGAAGAATGCTTTTTTCCAAAAAGAATTTTAATTTGTGGTTTAAACAATATATTTATTCACTACTTAACCAAATAGAGTTCGTGAAGAAGTTTTTAGAAGAACTGGCGTTAAGCGTTAGTGTAAAAAACGTATAAATGAAACTTGTAAAAAAGCCCATCATTTTCAACAAATACGACACGTCTTAATTTTTTTTTCTTTGTCCAAAACTGTATAAAAAAATTAAAGAGTTTTTTCATCACCCGATAAAATAAAAAAACTTAAACATCCCCGAAAAATGAAGTTGTATCAGTTTAGAATTTTAATTCTATTGTGGTTTTTAAACCTATGAACTCATTCCTCATTTAAAATATGTAAATTATGAAATTCTTTTAAGAAATTAAGTAATGATCTGATTACCAAGTATTCCGATATTTAGCTTCGAGAAATATAATTTAAACCTAAATTAAAAATTAGGAAATAAATTTTAAAAAACATATGAAGATATTTTACTTAGCATACATAAATATGTATTTGCATTATTTGAAAAAGTAGTTCTAAAAGGTGCCGATACCAACATTAAATAAGGTGCGAGTAAAACTATTCCTGCATTACAAACAAACCTTAATAATTTTTAAATGGGTTAGTAAAAATGCAATTGTTAATTAATAAAAAAAATAAGTACTACTGAAAATCTTGACAAAAAAGTAGCATTAATAAAGTAAAAAGTTTAGTTGATTATATATTGATTTGTCTATTCTGTACTGATCTAAAATTAGATGATGGATCTACTTGACGAACTATGTTAGTAATAATAGTTTGTGATCAGGGAAATATCTGGTTCTTTAGTGAAAATAGTAGTGATGAAAATAATGCCATTGCCACGCAGCAAATACTACTCAAAAAAAAAGTTTTTCGCAACCGCAAGTAAAAACAAAAACCAAGAAGCACAATAGCCACTAAAATAAGTGGTGTTTTTTAATTTAAACATCTGACATTTTTCATTATTAAATGTGTCAATCATATAAATCTATTAATAAATTGTGTAATGGCCTGATTGTCAAATAAACCCAACTTTACAAAACAGAAATTTAATAATTAAATCTAATAAATGATAATTTAAAATGAAAAGTGTTAGAGGCAAAACTCGTTATAAAAACATAATAGTTAATTTATCATCTAAAAAAAAACGAAGATAACAAAGTAGTGGCCGGAGAAAAATCAGTAAAAATTAAAATAACAATTTTGAAAAAGGATATACAAAATTTGATTTAAAGAAGATAAAGACAATTCTACTATTGCCATCATTAAAGTGAAATCATCAAATGCCTGTTATTGGAATAATAAGGGTAAATAAATGATAAATTTTTGAAAATGACTCCATCAGTTGCAACTTAAAAAATTAGTTATGAGTAATGAAGTACAATAACGATTTTGAAATATTAATTAAAATTAATTACAAAATGAGCTTTATAAAAACAACATCAGAAACTGCCAACAACTCTGTAAATATTTTTTATCAGGAGTATGGAAAAGGTAAACCAGTAGTGTTTATTCATGGTTGGCCTTTAAATCACGAAATGTGGGAATACCAATTGGCCGAACTTCCAAAACACAATTTACGTTGCATTGCTTATGACCGCAGAGGTTTTGGTAAGTCAGACAGAAGTTGGGAAAATTATGATTATGATATTCTGGCTGCAGACTTAAATGATTTAATTACCCAATTAAATCTATCTGAAGTTACACTTGTAGGATTTTCAATGGGTGGCGGAGAAATTGCCCGATACATTGGAAAATATGGAACCGAAAAAATCGCGAAAGTGGTTTTAATAAGTTCCGTAACACCATACATGTTGCAAACCAATGACAATAGCGAAGGAATAAAAAAAGAGGTATTTGATGATATGGTCGATAAAATAATCGCTGATCGTCCGGAGTTTCTAAAAGAATTTGGCAAGCAATTTTACGGAGTAGATTTGTTAAACCAATCCGTTACCAAAGCCACTTTGCAATGGAATCAAATGCAATGCTTAATGAGTTCTTTAAATGCAACGGTTGATTGTTTGCGATCATTTTCTGAAACTGATTTTAGAAATGACCTGAAAAAAATAGACATCCCTGTTTTAATTATTCATGGCGATGCCGACAAAACGGTACCTATCAATGTATCAGGTGATAAAACCGCAGCACTTTTACCACATGCTAAATATATTGTGTATGCTGATGCACCACATGGATTGTTTATTACAGAAAAAGAAAAATTAAACGCTGACCTAATCCATTTTATTTCAGGAGAAAATTCAGATTATCAATCTACTTAAGAACAAAAATCAAACACTTTTAGTTTAACTAATTAAATAAATTATATATGAAAGCACTAGTTTATTATGGCGCATACGATGTAAGAGTTACAGAAGTGCCCGACGCAAAAATTGAAATGTCAACCGATGTACTGGTAAAAATAACTTCAACAAATATATGTGGCTCTGACCTACACATGTACGAAGGTCGCACTGACATGAAAAAAGGAAATATACTTGGTCATGAAAACATGGGTAAGGTTATAGAAGTAGGAAAAGCCGTTACACAAATTAAAGTAGGAGACATGGTATGTATGCCATTTAATATTGGATGCGGACACTGCCAAAATTGTGAACGCGGTCTTACTGGTTATTGTCTTACTATGAATCCCGGATTTGCCGGTGCAGCGTATGGCTTTGCAGGAATGGGTCCTTATAGTGGTGGGCAGGCAGAATATTTAAGAGTTCCTTTTGGTGATTTTAATTGCTTAAAACTTCCCGAAGATGCTATAGAAAAAGAAAACGATTATGTAATGCTGTCTGATATTTTCCCTACAGGATACCATGCTACGGAACTGGCCAGAGTAATGCCTGGAGATTCAGTAGTTATTTATGGTGCAGGTCCAGTTGGTTTAATGGCGGCACTTTCTGCAAGTATTAAAGGGGCATCAAAAATTATGGTGGTTGACAATAATAAAGACAGATTAGCACTGGCAGAGAAAATGGGAGCAATTCCTATTGATTTTTCCAAAGCGCCTGCAGTAGATCAGGTACTTGAATTAACAAATGGACTGGGAGCCGACAAAGGCTGCGAATGTGTGGGCTATCAATGTTGCGATAAGCACGGCACAGAACACTCCAACATTACCATGAATGAATTAGTTATGTCAGTGAAAGCTACAGGTAGCATTGGTGTGGTTGGTGTGTTTGTTCCCAAAGATCCTAAATCAAAAGAACCATTACAACAGGAAGGTCACATGGATTTTGATTTTGGAAATTTCTGGATGAAAGGACAAACTATAGCAACCGGACAAGCCAATGTAAAATCATATAATCGCCAGCTATCTACACTTATTTCGTCAGGTAAAGCCATTCCTTCACAAATTGTTTCACACCAGCTTTCTTTAGATGATGCGCCCGACGCTTACAAACATTTTGACAAGCGTGATAATGGCTGGACAAAAATTATTTTAAAACCAGAAATGAAATCATCTGGCAAAAATGCTGTGAAATAAGAATAGTTTAAACAACATAAAAATAAAGGTGAATTAATAAAACCCAATCTATAAGCACAGGCATAATAATTTTTTATGCCTATGCTTACAGATAAAATGAATACTGGAAAAATAAATATTATTCAAAAAAAGGAATCAAAAATAATTCTTGAATTTAAAGAAGGAGAGTTATCTAACTGAAAATCCGATACAATTATAACATAACGAAAACAAGCTATTGCCATTGCAGAGCGTGAAATAAAAAACTTTAAAAAATAAGCCATCATGTGGAAAGAAGAAAACAACCAATTAAAAAGCAGTTTCGAATTCAAGGACTTTGCAGAAGCTTTTACTTTTATGACCGAAGTTGCTTTTGCAGCTGAAAAAATGAGTCATCATCCAAATTGGAGTAATGTTTACAACAAAGTAGATATTGCCCTATTTACACATGATGCCAAGGACACTATCTCGGAAAAAGACTTAAAACTTTCAAAAGAAATAGACAGGATTTATAAAAAACAATAATTATGAGACACATTTCAATTATTTCCTCTAGCGTTAGAGAAGGGCGAAAAAGCCATAATGTTTCACTTTATTTTCAAAATTATCTTATTGAAAATAATCTGGCTACCACAGAGATCATTGACTTAAAGGAGTACAACTTTCCCATTTTTGAAAGCACTTTAAAATTAATGAATAATCCAGCTAAAAATATTCTGGAATTTGCGGATAAGATCAAATCATCTGATGGAATTATCATCGTTACACCCGAATACAACGGAGGTTATCCTGCCAGTTTAAAAAATGCAATTGACCTGCTGTTAGAAGAATGGAAACACAAACCCATTGGTATAGCCACCGTTTCGGGAGGTCAGTTTGGTGGTCAACAGTGCATGGTAGCACTTCAGTTTACACTTTGGAAAATGATGGCCTGGACCATTCCGGCTATGTTTTCTGTTCCAATGGTGGATAAGGCGTATGATGATAATGGAAAGGCATTGGATAAAGCTAACTCGGACAAACTTGCAGCAGTTTTTATAAAAGAGCTACTCTGGTGTATTAACGCAGATAAAGCACCAAAACATGATTAAAGATTGTAAAAATTACCTTTAAATAATTATATTTTGTCAATTAAAAGCACCAATCCGTCCGCTGCGCAAATTCTCGAGATTATGTGCCATTAAGGCCTATTATATTTTTTAAATGAAGATGATTATAAAACGTTTATTTTACACATGTCAGCGAATTCAGTAATCGCAAGATTTCACAAGAAAGGCTTCGTGCGGTAGCGGGAGCCATCGAAATATTAATCCAATTACAAACACATACTACCCAAGTAAAAATCATATTTATGCCTAGAACTTCACTAAAAAAAACGCCTTCAAATCATAAGCAACTTCAAAAATGCCCCACTGGCATTAAAGGCTTTGATGAAATAACGGAAGGCGGACTCCCTAAAAACAGAACCACTTTAGTTAGTGGAGGTGCCGGCTCTGGTAAAACCCTTTTAGGACTTGACTTTTTGATAAATGGTGTACTTAAATTTAAAGAGCCAGGCGTATTCATGTCGTTTGAAGAGACAGAAGGTGAACTTTATACAGACGTAGCATCATTAAATCTGGATTTGGAGGGGCTAGTTTCACAAAAGAAAATTTTGATAGAGCATGTAATTCTGGAGAAAAAAGATATTCAGGAAACTAACTTTAATCTGGAAGGGCTGTTTGTTCGTTTAGAAAATGCGATCGATTCTATTGGTGCCAAACGGGTTGTTTTAGATTCTATTGAATCTATTTTTGCTGGTATCACAGATGTCGGTACTCTGCGTTTAGAGATAAAAAGGCTTTTTAGATGGCTTAAAGAAAAGCAGGTTACTGCAATTGTTACTGGCGAGCCATTACAAGAAACATATACCCGTCATGGTTTAGAGCAATATATTTCTGATTGCATTATTTTACTGGATAACAGGGTTAATGAACAAATTGCAATTCGTAGAATACGTGTAGTGAAGTACCGTGGTTCCAAACATGGAACAAACGAATATCCTTTCGTAATTGATAAAGATGGATTATCGGTAATTCCGATCACTTCTGCAGGGCTTGATCAACCTGGAACACCTCAAAAAGTTTCGACAGGAATACCATCGTTAGACAAAATGTTCCGTGGTGGCAAACCAGGTTATACAAGAGGCAGTACAGTACTTGCATCAGGTACTGCGGGCACCGGAAAAACCAGTTTAGCCGCTGCATTTGCAGTAGCAAGTTGTAAACGTGGCGAACGCTGTCTTTTCCTATCTTATGAAGAATCGTCGGGGCAACTTATTCAAAATATGAGTTCCATAGGAATTCATTTTGAACCTTACATAAAAAAAGGACTTTTAAAAATAGTATCTACAAGACCTTCCTTTTTTGGTTTAGAAATGCATTTACTAGATTTGTATAAATTAATTGCAGAATTTAAACCAAAAGCAGTAGTTATAGATCCGCTAACAAGTCTTATTGGAGAAGGTGAACAACGCGAAATACGCTCCATGATTACCCGAATGATTGATCTTTTAAAATCAAATGGCATTACCAGTTTTTTCACAAGCCTTGTTTCGTCTGCTGCGCAAAATGATACTAGTGGAGAAATTGGAGTATCATCATTAATAGACACCTGGATAGTTGTCAGAGAATTAGAAGAAGATATAAGCAAAAAACGAATTCGTGGACTTTTTATTGTTAAGTCCCGTGGCACTGGTCATGACAGTGATGTACATAAATTAATTTTGAGTGACAATGGTATTAATTTAATGCCAATGAATAATGAGTCTACAAAAATAGCCGATAATGAAAAAAAGGTTGGTAAAAATGTTTCTGAGGGTCAAAAATTAGCTAAAAAAGATAAAGGTGAATAATGTAAAACAAGGAAAGCATTCTGCCGCAGATATAGAAGCATTGCGTCCTTCATTAATTGTTGGAATTGGTGGCTCTGCCGGTGCACTTAGCGCTTACAAAACACTTTTAACCGCAATGCCTTCAAATACAGGAATGGCCTTTGTCATTATTTCACACATGAACCCAACCGCCAATAGTCAATTAGCTTTAATACTGTCTCGGTATACCAAAATGGAAGTACTAGTGGCTTCTATGGCAATGCCAATTCTTGCAAATCATGTATATGTAATTCCCCCAAATTCAGATCTTTTTATTGAAAATTTTAAGTTTAAAGTTGTCTCGCCCCGCTCCCTAGGGCACAAACAAATAGATGTGTTTTTTGTTTCTTTGGCAGAAGCAATGGGCAAACGTGCCATTGGTATTATACTTTCTGGTTATAATGGCGATGGCAGTGAAGGTTGTAAAATCATCAAGGCACACGGAGGAAAAATTTTTGCTCAGGACATGTCTGCCGAAATTGACCATATGCCACTTAGTGCTCAGGCTTCAGGATGTGTGGATTTTATCTTGCCACTCGAAAAAATTCCAGCAAAATTAAAAAGTCTGGCAGCTGCGCTTAACATTTAAACGGGAATTAATTACTATTTTAAAATTGTTAAATTTAAAATAAGGCGAATTCAAGTCATAAATGCAACTTGACCATTATTATTTAATGAATGTATGAAAACTTCGTTTGGGGTTTTATACCCAACCTTTTTTCGAGGTCGATTATTTAATTTAGTTTCCGCATTTTGCACTTGTATGTTTTTTATTTTTTCTAAACTCATCCCGTTTGGGAACTACTGTCTTATTAATCCGTTCCTATTTTCATTTGAACCTCTTTCCCAACCATGATAGGGTTTTGCGAAGTAATAATCAATTTCTAAGATTTCAGATACCTTTTGATGTTGTGCAAATTCTTTTCGGTTATCGGATGTAATTGTCTTTAAAAATGGCATCCAATCTTGTAGAGCATCTATTATTGTCTGATGTACTTCTGTCGCTTCTTTTGATTTTAATATTCGCATTTTAGCTACTCCTGTTGCCTTGTCGCTGATTGTCAGCAAAGCTCCTTTGAGCCCAGCTCCAATCATTAAGTATATTTCTAAATTGCCAATTGTCTTTCTTTCTTTCTTTCTTTCTTTCTTTCTTTCTTTCTTTCTTTTACGCTTTTGGGTCTTTGGTCGATATCTATTCGACCCACTTTCTGGCCTCGCTTATCTTTTGATGCAACTCTTTTTCTATAAACTTTCCCATGAGACCGTAACCAAAGATGTAAATCGCCTCCTTGTTTTTTATCTTTCCAAATGTATTGATAAATTCGAACCTGAGATACACAATTGAGTTCTTGCTCATTTGCTATTCCCACTATTTGCTCTGGACTATATTCTTGTCTAAACCAATGGGCTACAAAATCCTTAACTCCAGAGGTAAATAGGTTGCTCTTATTTTTATCAGAATGTCTTTCTTTGCACCTGCGCTGTGCTAAAGCAGCTCTGTACTTGTTATTTCGCTTATTGCAATTCCTTTTGATTTGTCTATAAATTGTGAAAACATCTTTTTTTAATCGTTCGGCTATCTCGAGTTTTGAATAATTTTCATTCAACAATGTTTCTATTATGTATTTTTGCTCTTGTGTAATTTGGCTGCTGCTTTACAATTTTTGGTCGAGTAGCAAGTAAAACAAAACGTATCATTCAGTAAAATGGGAAAAAAATTAATTTTTCTTTCTCTTTTCTGAAAAAATTTAAACACGCAGCAACTTCCAAATGTTGCATTTATTAATTGAATCTAATAAAATGAAAAAGTATAAAAATATAACCAATTTTGACCAACTTGTCGAAGTTGAACACGGAAAAATTGGAACTGAAAGTAGAAATAACTACGAAGAGAAAACGCAAATGTTCATCATTAGTGAAATGCTAAAAAATGCTAGAAAAGAAGCAAAAATTACTCAAGAACAATTAGCCGAAAAAACTGGAACTAAAAAAAGTTACATTTCGAGAATTGAGAATAGAAAAGGAAATATTCAATTATCCTCCTTAATCAGGATTTTTGAATTAGGACTAAACAAACGTATTGGCTTGACATTTTTATAAATATATTTCTAATCGTCTCTCATTTGTTCACTCTGAAAAGAGTCTATTCTTAAATTGATAGAAAAACTAAAGTGTTAGCAACGCTACTGAGGGAATAGAATGTTACTCTATTTATCACATAAACTTCAAAATATTAATTATGAATGTTTTAGAATCGCAAATAAAAGAATTGACACAAAAATCTAAAGATTATCTTTCAAAGGGAAAGCATAAAATAGAATTTAAAATTTTGGGCGTTTCATTAAGTATTTTCGCAATATATGAAGCGGGAGAAAGTTTTGGTGAATTAATTTATTTTATAAAAAATTAAATATCGAGTAACGCGTTTATGTTCACTTTCTATTACAAAACTCGTTTACTCTCATCTGTCTTTATTCTATGGTGATCGTTTGCAGCGATTACCCTTAAATTGAAAAAAAATCTATAGCGTTTGCAACGCAGCTGGCTAAAACCGGATGAAACAAAAAGCCTTTAAAAAATTGAAAGGCTTTTTTAAGAAAATAAATTTAAAATTACCTGCCAGGTGATTTATAAAGTGGAACGGCTGAACAAGCCTCGCCGTACATGATACTTTTGGCAAATGGGTGTAAGTAATGTGCAGCCAAAACATAAGCGCGCATCGGAACTGGTTTCCTGCAACATCCTTTTATGATAATAGACTTCTTTTCATAGACTGAAAAGTCAATTTTAGACAGTAATTCTTCATAAAGTGAAGCGTCTAAATCTTCCAAATTTCCATTGATGATTTTATTTGCAAACGGCGCTAATTGAATCGCAACTAAAATCGAAGCCCAAGCAGGAACAATAGCATCGGTACTGCAATTTATTGCCACATATTGATCTTGGTATTGTGACCAATCGTGATTTTTTAATTCCGCTCTAAAATCTTTTTCTTTTAATAAAAATCCATCAAAAAGCCATTGCGAAATATCTATTTGTGCGCGAATCCCCGTTGGATAATAATCTTCAAGATCAAAAACTACCAAAAGACTATTGGCAACTTTATTTATAATTTCATCTTCCATACTATTTTTTTATTGATAGCCTTCAGCCTGCAGTGTGAACAGTTGGGCATATAATTTATTGTTTTCCATTAACTCAGTATGCGTTCCTGATTCTAAGATCTTACCTTCTTGTAAGACTAAAATACGATCTGCCTGTCTCACAGTGCTAAATCTATGAGAGATTATTACGCTGGTTTTATCTTTTATTAATCCTATAAACCGTTCAAAAACTTCGCTTTCGGCTTTGGCGTCCAGTGCTGATGTGGGCTCGTCCAGAATCATAACCTCAGCATTTTTCATGTAAGCCCGTGCCAATGCGATTTTTTGCCATTGTCCGCCGGATAGTTCCTGACCTTTGGCAAATCGTTTTCCCAGTTGTTGATCGTAGCCATACTTCAATTCAGAAACAACTTCGTTGGCCAAACTTAATTCAGCCGCTTTTTGTATTCGTTCGTAATCATTAATTTCATCAATTTTTCCGATGGCAATATTTTCTTTCACTGAAAATTCATACTTGAAAAAATCCTGAAAAAGGACTCCGAAATACTCCTGATAATCGGCTTTGTTATATCGGTTTATATTGATGCCGTCAAGTAAAATTTCACCCGATGTTGGCTCATAAAACCGAAGCAGTAATTTGGTAAGTGTTGTTTTTCCGGCACCATTCTGCCCAACAAATGCTATTTTTTCTCCTGCTTTTATAACAAAACTAATATCTTTTACTATTTGATTATCAGATTCCGGATATCCAAAATAGACGTTTTTAAATTCAAATCCGGTTTTGATTTTTTCTGGCAACGGAACTTCCTCTTCATTTTTATATTCGGATGGAATGTCAAGAAAATCAAAATAATCTTTCAGATATAAAGAGCTTTCGGATATCCGAGTAAATTTCGAAAAAAAATCTCGCAGACTACTCATTAAACGATTGAAACTCCCGGATAAAAAAGTTAATTCACCAAGTGTAATTCCGCCCGAAAGTACTCTGTAAATTATAAAAACATACGCTGCATAATAACTAATTGATCCTAAAACATTGAATAAAAACCCGTAACTGGAACGTTTTACAACGAGCGATTTATTTAATTTAAAATAGCGCGTTGCAAGGGTTTCAAATCTTTCGACCAGAAAGCTAGTTAATCCAAAAAGCTTAATTTCCTTTGCCGTTTTGTCATTGGCGCCAATAAATCTAAGGTAATCCAATTCCCTTCTTTCGGAAGTCCAGCTTCTAGCCAGCGAATATTGTTGTTGACTGAAACGTACTTCGTTAATAAAAGACGGAAAAATGCTTAAAATTAATAAGACAATTAAATAAGGTTCAAAATAAATCAATCCTATTACAAGCGAAAAGATAGAAATAGTAGTTTGCGCCTGACCTAAAACATTCGACATTAAATCGACACGACCTGCCGTTTGCGTTCTTGCTCGGTCAAGCTTGTCGTAAAATTCAGAATTTTCCAGCAGACTAATATCGATTTCATTAGTCTTTTTAATGATTTTAATCGAACTATTGATATTGTACTGATCTCCAAGAATTCCATCGGTAAGTGAAATTGCCCGACCTACCAAATCAGATAACACTACGAGTATAAACTCTATTGCCACAGAATGCCAAAGCGTAGAATAATCCTTTTCGCCGTGTGTTGTAATTTGGATGATGGCATCAAAAATGAGTTTTCCAACCCATAAAATTGCAACGGGCAACAAAGCCGCAACGATTCTGCAAAAAGCTGATGTCAAGAATAACGTTTTGTTAGTACGCCAAATTTCTTTGAAAAAGCGGGGTATAAAAAAAAGCGAATCAAAAGAAGATTTTAATCCAATTTTTTGATCGTTTAAAGATTTGGGTTGAGTCCGCGCCATTTTAAAGCATTCCCAATTCTAATTTTGCCTCTTCGCTCATGAGATCTTTACTCCAAGGCGGATCAAAAGTGATTTCTACTTCAGCATCTTTTACATTCGCAATCGACTTTACTTTGTCTTCAACTTCTCGTGGTAAACTTTCAGCAACAGGGCAGTTGGGTGAAGTTAAGGTCATCAGGATTTTTACTTCATAATCAGTATTGACCATTACATCGTAAATCAATCCTAATTCGTAAATATCGACAGGAATCTCTGGATCGTAAATAGTCTTTAATGTTTTTACGATTGATTCTCCTAATTCAGTTGTGTCTATTTCTGGTTCCATTGTTTTCTATTTGTTTTATGACGTTTTTATTAACATATAAGTCATTTAAGTTTCTTCTTTTAAGTAAAAGGAAAGTGAATATAAGTTTTTTATTCAGTGTTTATAAATTATTGACTTGTATGACCACTATGTTTAAATCGTTTTTTTTTATTTAAGTTTTTTATTCAATTTTTATAAATTTTTGACTTATTTGTTTAACCTGTTTTTCTTATTCATCTAGTTGACGATAAAGCTCGTTTACCAAAGTTTTTTGACCTTCGTAGAAAATATTTTTCACATTAAAGTTAATTAATAAGCCTATTGGAGCATTTAATAAATTCATGTAAGTAAGTAACTGTGCATCAAAAATGGGGTTTATTTCGTTCACCGCTTTTAATTCAACTACCAGGGTATTTTCGATAAATAAATCACATCTTAATTTGGATTCTAACTCATGTCCTTTATATTTCAAAGGAACTAATAATTCAGAACTATAATTTATATTTCGTAATTCTAATTCTTTTTTGAGGCACTGATGATAAACACTTTCCAATAGACCTGGACCTATACTTTTATGAACTTCAATTGCTGCTCCATTAACCTGATACACTAAATCTTTGAGATAATTCCTCGTTATGTTTATAACCATCAGCTTACGTTGGTAAAGTTAGAGTATGTTAATTTGAATTAAAAAAAACTGATATGACTTATATGTTTGAAATCAATTCTTTGCGTTGAACGCCAAAGCATACATTTTTATGTTTTTGATCATTGAAACCAGTCCGTTAGCGCGGGTAGGCGATAGATGTTCTTTTAATCCTATTTGGTCAATAAAATCCATTTCTGCCTCTAGAATGTCCGAAGCTTTTTGATTGGAGAAAGTCCGAATTAAAATTGCAATAATCCCTTTGGTTAAAATAGCATCGCTATCCGCCGTGAAAACAATTTTGTCTTCTGTTTGTTCGCCTTGCAACCATACTTTAGATTGGCATCCTTTGATGATATTGTTTTCGGTTTTGAATTCGTCTTTTATAATTGGCAGTTTTTTACCTAATTCAATGATGTATTCGTAGCGCTCCATCCAGTCGTCAAACATGGAAAATTCATCAACTATTTCGTCTTGTATTTCTTTAATTTTCATAGGATCCTGCATTAATTTCGAGATTATTCCTCTTTAATAAATGAATTTATTTTAGCAACAAATTGCTGTATTTCCTTTGGCGGAAAGCCATGATCAAAATCTGTAGTTTCATAGGTTTTGCCTTTGTATGTAACTTTCAAATTACCAATTGCCGCGCCATCATGAAACCTTTTTTCAGTTGGGGCTTTAAATTTTGACAATTCTTCTATTTTCACTTGATCAAAATAAGCTACTATTTGTTTCCAGTCGGCCTCATTGATTTTTACAGGCGTTGCTTTATCATTTCCATCTCTATCTTTTGAAACAGTGACAGTCTTGTTTTTTACTATTATTTTTTGGTAAAATCCTCGGGTATTGGCTGTGTATTCAATAATAGCATTTTCCATATCTTGCGCTTTGGCACTATCGCAGCCGTTGCCTAAAAAGAGAGTAAGGAACAAAATAGATAGTATTTTCATAAGGATAAATTTTAAGACAACATGAGTTGCGCTTTTTTGACTGCGGCTACCATTTGATCGATTTCTTCCTTGGTGTTATAGAAAGCAAACGACGCCCTGATTGTTCCGGGAATATCAAAGAAAGTCATGATTGGTTGGGCGCAATGATGACCAGTGCGCACCGCAATTCCGAGTTTATCAATGATGGTCCCAATGTCATACGGATGAATTCCTTCAATATTAAACGAAATTACGGAAGTTTTTTCTGCGGCAGTGCCAAAAATCTTTAAACCTTCAATTTCTAATAAACGGGCTGTTCCATATGCCAGCAATTCGTTTTCTTGCTGTTGAATGTTGTCAAAACCAACTTCGTTCATATAATCAACAGCAGTTCCTAATGCAATTCCGCCAGCAATATTGGGCGTTCCTGCTTCAAACTTATGAGGCAGTTCTGCGTAGGTTGTTTTCTCAAAACTAACTTCCTTAATCATTTCGCCGCCACCCTGATACGGCGGTAATTTATTCAGCCAAGCTTCTTTCCCGTATAAAATTCCAGTGCCCGTTGGCCCACATAGTTTATGTCCCGAAAAAACATAGAAATCACAATCTAAAGCCTGCATATCAGGTTTTAAATGCGGAACCGCCTGCGCACCATCTATCAAAACGGCTGCGCCAACGGCATGCGCTTTATCAATCATGTATTTTACGGGATTGATCGTTCCTAATGCGTTAGAAATATGATTGACCGTTACGATTTTAGTTTTATCAGAAAGTAATTGGTCGTAGGTTGACATGATCAACTCACCATTGTCATTCATAGGAATGACGCGCAGGACAGCACCAGTTCTTTCGGCTAGCATTTGCCAAGGAACAATATTGCTGTGGTGCTCTAATGCCGATACTAAAATTTCATCTCCAGCTTTCAAAATGGATGCAAAACCATTGGTTATAGCGTTTATTCCGTGTGTGGTACCCGATGTAAATAATACTTCATGAGCAAATTTAGCATTGATGTGGTTTTGAATTTTCTTGCGAGATTCCTCATAAGCATCCGTTGCTAATTGGCTCAACGTATGCACGCCACGATGAATATTAGCATTGATTTCTTGGTAGTATTTTGAAATGGCATCAATCACCACTTGTGGTTTTTGTGTGGTCGCTCCGTTGTCAAAATAAACCAACGGTTTTCCATTTATTTTTTGGGAAAGAATAGGAAAGTCGGCTCTAATTTTATTAATGTCTAACATGTAGTTGTTTTTATATTTCTAGAAAACGAATAGGTGACTAGGACTCTATTATTTAGAATTTTTCTAAATACAAAAGTAATGAAAATGGACTTAATTTTTAGCAAAAAGTTGTTAATTAAACCTCATTTTATCATTCCATAATTAGTTTAAAAATGTGATTCCTTTTTATTAAATTGCTTCAAATTAAATCGCTATGAAAAAACTCTTCAAGTTTGTTGCTCTCGTAATTTTGGTAGGAATAATTTATATTGGATTCACAACCTATCCAAAATTAGATTTAATTTCTGGCTTTTCATCTAAAAGTATCGCGTCTGGACATTTTTTAGATAATCGGTCTCAGGAAATAATTGAAAAAGGGGACAATGACATCGATATGATTGATTTAGCCAAAAATACCATCAATGATGCAGAAAAGTATGCATCGGCTTCGGTTTATGGTTTAAAAGAACGAAAAGCAATTTACCGCGAAGGGTTGGGCGCCACGTTAATCGATGATGATTTTGATGTTTCAAAACCGTACTTGGTTCCTAAAAGAAGCGTGCCTAACAATACAACATCTTTTCCGTACGGGAACAAAGAGCCTAAGGATACAGCTTTCGCCAATGTGGATTATGTAAAGCTGAATGCGGCTGTCGCCAATGCTTTCGATAAAAAAGGAGAATTACTAAAAAGAACGCGATCGCTGTTAGTGATTTACAAAGACAAAATCATTGCCGAAAAATACGATACGGGTTTTGATAAAAACAGCAGAATATTAGGCTGGTCCATGACCAAAAGTATTACTAGTACAGTTTTTGGAATTTTGGAAAAACAAAGAAAATTTGACATTGATGCTCCAGCTCCTATTCCAGAATGGGCGAATGACAAGCGAAAATCGATTACAACAAGCGATTTGCTCCATATGAATTCTGGTTTACAATGGGTTGAGGACTACAACACTATTTCTGATGCCACCGAAATGCTTTTTCAGGCTGAGGATATGACTGGCGCGCAAGTAGAAAAACCGGCGGAATATAAACCCAATATGCATTGGAATTATTCTTCTGGAACAACTAACTTACTTTCTGGGGTTTTGCGCAAGCAATTCAAAACGCATCAAGAGTACTTAGATTTTTGGTACACGGCTTTAATCGATAAAATAGGAATGAATTCTATGGTGATTGAGACCGATATGGCAGGGAATTATGTAGGATCATCCTACGGTTGGGCAACTACGAGGGATTGGGCTAAGTTTGGCTTACTGTATTTGCATAAAGGGAACTGGAACGGCGAGCAAATTTTTAACGAAGGTTGGGCTGCATATACAGCAACTCCCACGAACACATCAAATGGAAGCTACGGTGCTCACTTTTGGTTAAACGCGGGCGGCAGATTTCCAAATGCTCCAAGAGATATGTATTTCTGTAGCGGTTTTCAGGGGCAAATGGTGGCGATTATTCCGTCGCTTGATTTAGTGATTGTACGAATGGGATTGAAAGAAGAACCTGAATTTGATTTCAATGGAATGTTGAAAGGTATTGTGGGGAGTTTGGGGAAAAAATCCTTCTAAAAATGTACCTTTTTAAATTGAATATGTAATAATTCTAGTTAACCAGTTATTACTTTTTTAGTGTAATTTAAAACGATAAAATTAGGAACAGTGAAAGGATTTTTGTTGGATTACTCGCAGTTTCATGGATTGTTAGACTTTTCTATATTGCTTTTTTGTTTGCGAGTACATCTTGAAGAGAGTGAGATATAAATACTTAAATATAAATAGAGTATGGGTTGTAGTGTTCTTTATTTCGGGTATTGGATTGATTAAAACAACAAAACATGAATCATAGCGTAGTTGTTTTATGATTAAAGTTTGATGCTAAACTATCGCTTAACTAACTTCGATTTCCGCGTTATCTAACTATTTTTTTTGTACTAACCGATGTATTTCACATGTAGAGAAAATAAAAAAGTCCCGAATATTTCGAGACTTTTTTTATGGTAAAAGAAAGCTGTATAGTGCTTGCTGAAAATGCCCAAGCCATTAACTTCTAATAATGATACTTTATCGCATCAATAATTCATTAATTTTATTGTATAATAATTTTTCGTCTATTGGTTTTGAGATGTAATCATTCATACCTATTTCCAATGATTTTTTGATGTCAATAGTAGTAACATCTGCTGTTAAAGCAATAATTGGAATTTTAGACTTCATTTTTTTTCTAATAAATTCTGTTGCTTCAAAGCCATTAATTTCGGGCATTTGAATGTCCATTAATACAATATCATACGTATTATTCTGAAGTTTTTCGATAGCAATTTTTCCGTTTTCTGCAATATCACATTCTAGTCCAAAATCCTCTAATATAATTTTTATTAAAAGTTGATTGAGTGGCATGTCCTCTGCAACCAACACTTTTACATTGGTAAGTTTATTGTCTTTATTTAATTGAATTGCTGATTCAACTGGCATTTCGAGATTGGTATTTTTAAAACTCATAGAAAAACCAAAGGTAGAGCCTTTTCCTAATTTACTTTTTACAAACAGTGTTCCGCCCTGAAGTTCTACTAGTTGTTTAACTATGGCAAGTCCTAATCCTGTTCCTCCATACAATCTTGATGTCGCATCAAATGCTTGCTCAAAATTATCAAAAATAGTGTTGAGTTTGTTTTCTGGAATACCAATTCCGGTATCGGTAAGTGCAAATTCGATAGTGGTTTTTTCAGCATTTTGGTCAAGAATTTTTACATCTAAAGTGATTGTTCCTTTCTCGGTAAACTTAATGGCGTTGCTTATTAAATTTAAAAATATTTGTCGCAATCTAATGTCATCACCCAAAACTATTTTTGGAATAGCGCTGTCAATATTTTTTACCAATTCTAATTTCTTTTTCTCACATTTTACTACAAATAAGTGAAAAATTTCGCAAACTGTTTGGTTTAAATTTAGTGGATTTTCTTCAAAATTCATTTTTCCTGCATTGACTTTGGCAAGATCAAGAATGTCATTAATAATTACAATTAAAGAATTTCCAGATGTTTTAACGGCGTTAACACATTCTTTTTGTTGACCGCTTAATTCTGATTTTAGTAGCACATTTGTAAATCCAATGATAGCGTTCATTGGTGTTCGAATCTCGTGACTCATGTTAGACAAAAATTGTTGTTTGGCTTTTAGTGCTTCTTCAGCAATTTTTGTTTTATGCTCTGCATTGGCAATAGCTTCTATTAATTGGTCTTTCAAAATCACCTGCTTAGTAACTTCATGAGCAATTATTGTAACGCCCGAAATGGTTTTGTCAGCTTCTAAGTAAGGCTGATATACAAAATTGAAATATACATCTTCCATTTTTCCTTTTCGTAAAATCGACACAAAATGTTCATATCCATTATATGGTTTTCCTGTGGTAAATACTTCATTTAATAAACTAGGAAATCCAGTAGGTACAATTTCTGGCAAAACATCAAACAATGATTTTCCTTCTATGTCATTTCCTTTACCCCAAACTTTTTTTACACTATCGTTGGCAAGTGTAATTTTCATGTCTTTTCCTTTCAAAATAGCAAAGGCAAATGGCGATTGCATAAGCATCATATCATAGCGTTTGTTGCTATCTTCCATGATTTTCAAGGCTTCTTTATCGGCTTTTAATTGAATTTCACTAATTTTAATCTCGTTTTCTTGAGCTGCCAAAGCTAGTTTTCTAGTTGCTGTAATATCAATTATAGTAAGTACAATTAGCTCTTCGTTTTTGCTTGGTTGACTCACCCTATGTGCATTTAACAATAATACTTTATGTCCGATATTGGAAAAATTATGATCAATCTCAAAATCATGAAAACGTACATTATTGGTCGCAATCTCTTCAAGAAGTTCTCGTAATCCAGGAAAACTCCATTGATTTTTATTTAATTTATAAAGTGATATTCCAATGCTTTCTTGTTCAGACACATGAAAGGTTTTGCAAAAAGATTTATTAGCAGAACGAATCTTCATGTCTTTATCAAGAATAAGCATGGGTTCGTGAATGGTTGACATAATCGCTTCAGAATAAGAATATAATTCTTCTATTTGTTGGTTACGAGCATGCAATTCCTGATTACTTGTTGTAAGTTCTTCGTTTGTAGATTCTATCTCCTCTTTAGAAGTTTCCAGTTCCTCATTTAAGCTTTGTAGCTCTTCGTTGCTAGAAACAATTTCTTCATTTAAGCTTTGCAATTCTTCATTAGTAGATTCTTGGTCGAGAATTATTGATCCCATATCGGCTCTTGCAGCTACCAATTCTTCTTCTAGTTTTTTTATGCGTCGGTCTTTGGCAACAGAAATATTTTGAGAGGATTTTATTGGATCTTCTTCAACTTCTGAAACTTGTTGACCCGTAAACACAACAACCAATAATGGTTCTTCGCCTTCAATCTTAATGGGTGTAACTTCTAAATTAACGATTCTAAATACATTTCCATTTTTATCACGATTCATTTCAATGCCTGTTTTTATAACCGTCTGTTCGGTTTTAATGGCATTATGAATGGCATTGCGCAACTCAAAGGTGATTTCTGGATGTGCCATTTTCAAAACATTAAAACTGGCTTTGCCCGAAGAGTGTTGCAAATAAAGCGACGTAGTTCCTCTAAATTGAAGGATGTCTAAGTCGTAATTAACAATAACACTTGCAGGAACATAGTTTTCGAGCAACACACTGTCAAAAGCTAAACCAATATTTCCATTTACCGAGCTGGTCTTTTTTTTAAGGATTCGAGCTGGATTGACGTTTTTATTGGGTATAACACTGTTTGCTGTTCTTGAGTTTAAATTGGAAATAGTATTTAATCTTGAATAATTTTTTCTACAATAAAATCTATATTTTTTATCTGTAACTCCAAACAAATGTCCAGATGCCCCAATCGTTTCTGACTTCCCTAGCATCAAACAGCCCCCATCATTTAGTGCATAATGAAACGTGGTAATGGCTTTTTTCTGGGCAATTATGTCTAAATAAATAAGCACATTGCGGCAACTAATTAAGTCCATTTTAGAAAATGGTGGATCGAGCAAAATATTGTGTTGAGCAAAAACACAAACATCACGCAGGGATTTACAAACGCGATATTTATCTTTAGTTTTGCTAAAAAATCGTTGCAATCTTTCTGGAGAAACATTTGCCAATTGATGGGCAGAATATTCACCAATACGCGCTAAATTAATGGCTTCTATACTTAAATCTGATGCAAATATTTGAATAGGAATGTTATTCGTTGTTTGGTCTTGAATTTCTAATAATAACATAGCTATAGAATATACCTCTTCGCCTGTTGCACAAGCTGCAATCCATATTCTTACACTCTCACCAGCAGTTTTATTTTCTATAATTTTTGGTAAAATTGTATTTTTTAAAAGTAAAAAAGCATCGGTATCTCTAAAAAAAGCAGTTACATTTATAAGTAAATCTTGGTAAAGAAAATCAATTTCAGAAGTTTGATCGAGAAGCAATGCTGCATATTCTTTTAATGTTTTTACATTATGAATCAGCATTCTACGGGTCATCCTTCTCTTGATTGTGTTCATTTTATAATGACTAAAATCTACATTTTTGCTATTGTGAAGAACTTGCAAAATAAGTTGTAAATCAGGGTCATTATTTTCTATTTCTAATTCAAGTGTTTTTTTTATTGGCTTTTTTGTAGCCAAAGGATGTTTACTAATTCGGTTTATTTTCAGGGCGATTTCTTTTGGTGATAAAATATAATCAACAACCCCAGAGGCAATAGCGGAGTGAGGCATACTAACAAATTTAGCCGAATCGTCTTGCGCAAAAGTAATACCTCCAGCTTGTTTTATTTCTGTTAAACCAGATGTTCCATCATGAGCATTTCCAGATAGCACAACTCCAATAACATTTTCTTTATGCGTTTCTGCCAATGATGAAAAGAGTAAATCAATTGATAAATTTGATTTTCGTTTTTCGGGTCTTGGAATTAATTTTATATGCCCATCGACAACTTCAATTTCTTTATTATACGGAATTACATAAACATTATCAGGAATCATTTTTTCCATATCATCAATATCTTGTACTTTCATTTGAGTTACTTTAGATAATAAAGAAGGTAAAATGCTTTTGTGATCTGGACTTAAATGCTGTACGTATATAAAAGCCATACCTGTAGTAGGCGAAAGATTTTGTAGCAATTGAGTAACCGCCTCAAGACCACCAGCCGAAGCGCCAATTGCAACTATAGGAAATCCATGAGAAGCCTTGCCCAATTCTTGATTAGAATTTAGCTCAGACTGCGTATCTTCTTTGTCAGAATTTTTATTTGGCTCTACCTTTTGCTTTTTTGAAAGTGATAAAGAAGTATTTTTTGGAAGTGCTGTTTTCATTTTCGCCATAATTTATTTTAGGGAAATGGTAGATCAATATAAACTTGTTATAGTAAACAAATGTTAATTGTAATCAAATGTAGTCAAATTAAAGTTTAGTGACTATAAAACATTGACAATTGAAAATTATATGTTTTTTGGTCTCCTATTATTTTTGGGTAAATGAATTTTTATTTGGGAAAAATACAATTCCTCAAAGTTTAAAAGGCATTTATAATAGGATTCCACGACAATTTTTTACTGATTGGAATTCAAAAAATAAATTTTTAGACCCTATTAAAATGAAAATCCTTTTTGAGGTTTTTACCGAAAAAAGAGTACTTCACCAACTTGATATTTTATTTTGGTGTTCAGTGAATTTCATTTGCAATGTTTAGCGGGATTAGCTCCTAAAAACAAACCCGACAGGTTTCTAAAATCTGTCGGGTATTTATATATCAATTTTTAATTATACTACAAATCAAATCCCATTTTCACGCCCAGTTTGGTAGCGATAATTTTGGTAATTCGTTGTTTTAATTCTGGTATTTTAATGTTTTCTATAACCGCATTTGAGAACGCATACATTAATAGCGCTTTGGCTTCTTTTTGTGGAATTCCGCGTTGTTGCATGTAAAACATTGCTGTTTCATCGAGTTGACCAATGGTGCAACCGTGAGAGCATTTTACATCATCAGCAAAAATTTCTAATTGAGGTTTTGCATTAATAGTCGCTTTATCACTCAATAAAATGTTGTTGCTTTTTTGAAAAGCATTTGTTTTTTGAGCTTCTCGTTCTACGAAAATTTTCCCGTTGAAAACGCCCGTTGAACGATCAGAGAATATGCCTTTGTAATCCTGATGGCTTTCGCAGTTTGGCGTAGCATGTTGCACGAGTGTGTAATGATCTACGTGTTGCTGATCGCCAATAATCGTAATTCCGTTGAGGTAACTCACAATTCTTTCTCCAGCATGGAAAAAATTAAGATTGTTTCTCGTAAGGTTTCCACCAAAACTGAATGTGTTTACTGCCACATTACTTTCTTCATGTTGCGAAACGTAAGTATTATCGATCAAGCTTGCGCTTAGATTGTCATTTTGAATTTTATAAAAATCTATTACAGCCCTTTTTAAAGCAAAAATTTCAGTAACAGAATTGGTTAAAACCGGATTTTCATTCAAACTTTGATGGCGTTCAATAATTTGTACTTGTGCATTTTCGCCTACAATTACTAAGTTTCTTGGTTGTACTAGTAGCGCAGCTTCATTACCTGTAGAGAAATACATGATTTCAATTGGTCTGTCTGCCACTTTGCTTTTTGGGATGTTGATGTAAGCTCCCTCATTGGCGAAAGCCGTATTCAATGACGTTAAACTTTCTTCCTTATTTGCAATTTGATTGAAATAGGCATCTATGATTGTCTTATATTTTGGCTTGTTTAATGCTGACGAAAGCAAACATACATCAATTCCTTCGTGTGTGGTAGCCGAAAGATGTGAGCTGAAAACACCATCAATAAAGACTACTTTATAGCTATCTATTTCATGTAAAAAGTATTTTTGTACATCAGAATACTGCACAGTATTTTCTTGCTTTGGAAAAACGGTAAAATCATTTTTTAAAATAGCATTTAGCGATGTGTATTTCCAAGCTTCTTCTTTTTTGGTTGGGAAACCTTTATTTTCAAAGTTTTTTATGGCGGTAGTTCTTACGTCATGAAGTTCAGCGTGAACATCAATTCGCTCTTCGAAGGCCATAAAAGATGATAGTAATTTTTCTTTTAAATCCATTTTTATTTAAGTCTTGAAGTCGAAAGTCATATGTCTTAAAATCGGTATAAGCATAAAATAGCTGATTCAACTATTTTAGACTTTCGACTTTCGACTTTTAAACTTTACGACTAGATTCTAAGTATTTAATAAAACCACTTAACAATTTTGATATTTCTGTTACTGATTCTAAAAGTTTTTCAAATTCTTCTTTAGTAATATAATTCAAGTCAAATGCTAGATATAATTGAGAACGAACTTCTCCAGCGGAAGCTTTTGCAACATATAAAAAGTAAATAAACTCTTTGTCAGTATTTCTCTCAAATCCCTCAGCGATATTTGACGATATAGAAATTGAAGCCCGTTTAATTTGTCTTGTGAAATCATAGTCTTTTTTGAAATTTGTATTTTCAGTAATGAGGTAAATTCTTTTATTAAAAACTCTTGCTCTTTGCCAAGAATTAATTTCTTCGAAAGAATTAAATTTCCCCATTCACTTTTCCTTTTGACTTTATGACCTTAAACTTCTGACTATTTAATTTTAAGCTTCTTGTTCTTGTTTAATCCAATCGTATCCTTTTTCTTCTAGCTCGTGTGCCAGTTCTTTTCCACCGGATTTTACAATTTTACCGTTGTATAATACGTGAACAAAATCAGGTACGATATAGTCTAATAACCTTTGGTAGTGCGTAATAACTACAATTGCATTTTTATCGCTTTTTAATTTGTTAACACCATTTGCAACAATTCGTAAGGCATCAATATCAAGTCCGGAATCAGTTTCATCAAGAATAGCCAATTTTGGTTCTAGCATTGCCATTTGGAAAATCTCGTTACGTTTTTTTTCTCCACCAGAAAAACCTTCGTTTAAAGAACGAGACAGAAATTTCCTGTCGATTTCTAATAATTCTGATTTCTCACGAATCACTTTTAGCATTTCGTTTGCCGGCATTTCTTCCTGACCGTTTGCTTTACGGGTTTCATTTATGGCAGTTCGTATAAAGTTCGTCACTGAAACTCCTGGAATCTCCACTGGATATTGAAACGAAAGGAAGACTCCTTTGTGCGCTCTTTCTTCTGGTGCCAATTCCGAAAGGTCTACTCCATCTAGAGAAATTTCTCCTGCGGTTACTTCGTAGTTTTCGTTTCCTGCAATGATGGACGCCAATGTACTTTTTCCGGCACCGTTTGGTCCCATTATCGCGTGGATTTCTCCTGCTTTTACTTCAAGGTTGATTCCTTTTAATATTTCTTTATCCCCAATTGAGGCGTGTAAATTTTTTATACTTAACATATTGTCTTTGTTTATTCGTAATGACCTTTTAGTGATAAAATGTCTAATATTTCAATTGTATTTTCTTCGGTAACTTTATATATAATGCGATGCTCTTGATTTATTCTTCTTGACCATTTTCCAGAAAGTTGGTGTTTCAGTTGTTCAGGCTTACCGATGCCTTCAAAAGGATGTAATTGAATGTCTTCTATTAAATCTGTAATTTTATTTAAAATGTTTTTATTTCCAGATTTAATCCAAAAATCTAAATCTTTTCTAGCTTTACTCGTAAATACTATTTGCATAAAGCACGTATTTCTTCCATCGTCATTTTTATCCCTTTCCCGTCTTTAATGCTTTGTTCTGCTTCCAGAATTTCTTTTACAAACTCAGGATTATACGGTTTGTTTTCTTTTTCAATTTCAAATCCAAGCGATTTTGCCAACGATTTTAAAACTGGTAAATCTTTTTTCTTTACATTTTTTAAAATAATATCCATAACTATTTAAGTTTAAAAGATTAACCTACTGAACCTTCTAACGAAATTTCTAATAATTTTTGTGCTTCAACGGCAAATTCCATTGGTAATTTATTCAATACGTCTTTACTGAAACCGTTTACGATCAACGCAATTGCTTTTTCAGTTGGAATTCCACGTTGGTTGCAATAGAAAACTTGGTCTTCGCCAATTTTACTTGTCGTAGCCTCATGTTCAATTTTTGCTGATGGATTTTTGCTTTCGATGTAAGGAAACGTATGCGCGCCACAATTGTTTCCCATTAATAAGGAATCGCATTGTGAAAAGTTTCTGGCGTTCTCTGCGTTTGGTGAAATGCGGACCAAACCTCTATAACTATTTTGTGATCTTCCGGCAGAAATTCCTTTAGATATAATAGTTGACTTCGTGTTTTTACCCAAATGCACCATCTTAGTTCCTGTATCAGCCTGCTGAAAATTATTGGTCACGGCAATCGAGTAAAATTCTCCTGTTGAATTGTCTCCTTTTAAAATAACCGACGGATATTTCCAAGTTATTGCGGAACCAGTTTCTACTTGTGTCCAAGAAATTTTTGCGTTTTTCTCGCAAATTCCTCTTTTAGTTACAAAATTGAAAACTCCACCTTTTCCTTCTTTATTTCCAGGATACCAGTTTTGTACGGTTGAATATTTTATTTCGGCATCGTCCAGAGCAATTAATTCCACTACAGCAGCGTGCAATTGATTTTCATCACGACTCGGAGCGGTGCAACCTTCTAAATACGAAACATAACTACCTTCATCGGCAATTAATAAAGTCCTTTCGAATTGTCCTGTTCCAGCCTGATTAATTCTAAAATAAGTAGAAAGTTCCATCGGGCAACGAACGCCTTTTGGAATATAACAGAAAGACCCGTCGGAGAAAACTGCCGAATTCAAAGCTGCGTAAAAGTTGTCTTTTTGAGGAACAACGGTTCCTAAATATTTACGAACTAATTCTGGATGCTCTTTGATAGCCTCAGAAATACTCATAAAGATGATTCCTTTCTCTCCTAATGTTTTCTTGAAAGTGGTTGCTACTGAAACAGAATCCACCACGATATCCATTGCTACATTGTTCATCATTTTTTGTTCATCGACAGAGATGCCTAACTTTTTATACATTTCTAAAAGTTCAGGATCTACATCGTCCAATGTTTTGTTTGGATCGACGGCTTTCGGAGCTGAATAATAGGAAATGGCCTGAAAATCAGGTTTAGTGTAATGTACATTGGCCCATTCCGGCTCGGTCATTTTCTCCCAGGCACGGTAAGCCTCAAGACGCCAATCGGTCATCCATTGTGGTTCTCCTTTTTTGTGCGAAATAGCACGAACGATATCTTCGCTTAAACCAATAGGAAAGGTTTCTGATTCCAGATCAGTGTAAAATCCGTATTCGTATTCTTTAGTTTCGAGTTCGATTTTTAAGTCGTCTTCTGTATATTTGCTCATTCTGATTTAAAGATTTAAAGATTTAAAGATTCAATAATTGAATATTAAACTTTATTATTTGTGTCTAAATATTTAATAAAATTAGAAAGGTTTTGAGAAATTTCAATAGTTAAATTATAACACTTTTGAATTTCTTCGTGATTGCAAAAACCTAACTCTCTGGATAATATCAACATATTTCTAACCTCAGCACAACTGCCTTTGGAGATTTTTAAATATCTTGTAAATTGTCTATTACTGTTGTATTCTGAGCCTTCGGCAATATTATTTGTAATTGAAACTACTGCTCTTTTTATTTGGTTCTTAAAACCAAATTCTTTTTCCAAGGATTTATTATTTAATAATTCAAAAACTAATTTAGTTAAGACAATACCTTTTTTATGGACATCAAATTCTTCAAATGATTTTGTCATACTATCATTAATCTTTTAATTTTTAAATTTTTCAATCTTTAAATTAAAGAGAGAAACTCTCACCGCAACCACAAGTTCTATTGGCGTTTGGGTTATTAAAAATAAACCCTTTACCATTAATTCCTCCTGAGAATTCTAAAATTGTTCCGGCTAAGTACAAAAAAGATTTTTTTTCTACAGCGATAGTGATATCATTGTCAACAAAAATTTTATCATCGTCGCTTTTTGTTTTATCAAATTTTAAATCATAAGACAATCCAGAACATCCGCCGCTTTTTACACCCACTCTTACGTAGTCGTTTGTAGCGTCAAAACCATCATCTTTCATTAAATCGATGATTTTTTTCCTTGCTGTGTCAGAAACTTTTATCATAGCTTATATTGATTTTGTCTAAATTAATGTCAAAGATACTATATAAAATACTTTTTCCATAGCTGATAACATTTTTATAACTAATCTTCAAATAGAAAAAAGCTATTTGAAACGTCTAGAAGTATTTGAATTCCTTAACTTTGAAACCTATAAAAACCTACAAAAAAAATGAAACTATATCCTATAGAAACAGGCAATTTTAAATTGGATGGCGGCGCAATGTTCGGCGTGGTGCCAAAAACGATTTGGAATAAAACCAATCCGTCTGATGAGAACAATTTGATTGATATTGCGGCGCGCTGTTTATTAATTGAAGATGGCAACCAATTGATTCTGATTGATACCGGCATGGGAAACAAGCAGTCCGAGAAATTTTTTGGTTATTATTCGCTTTGGGGAACTCATTCCATGGATAAATCTTTAGCAAAATACGGTTTTCATCGTGATGATGTGACGGATGTTTTTATGACACATTTGCATTTTGATCACTGTGGTGGTAGTATTCAATGGAATAAAGATAAAACAGGATACGAACCAGCGTTTAAAAATGCTAAATTTTGGTCCAATGAGAATCACTGGCAATGGGCTACAAAACCAAATCCTCGGGAAAAAGCATCTTTCTTATCTGAAAATATTTTGCCGATACAGGAAAGCGGTCAGCTGAATTTCATCCAAAGACCTGCAGACGATTTTTTAGAAAAATCAGAACTAGGTTTTGGAATTTTTTTTGCTGATGGACATACCGAAAAACAAATGATTCCGCACATTAAATATAAGGGTAAGACCATAGTTTTTTGTGCTGATTTATTGGCTACAGCTGGACATGTACCTATTCCTTACGTGATGGGCTATGATACGAGGCCTTTATTGACAATGCCTGAAAAAGCAAAGTTTCTGCAGGATGCTGCCGATAATAATCACTACTTATTTTTAGAACATGATGCCCACAATGAAATCATTACAGTACAAAATACAGAAAAAGGCGTTCGGTTGAAGGAGGTTTATACAACAGATGAAATTTTTTAAGTCACCATTTTCAAAAAAACAAGTCCCTTATTACAGTATTAATAGGGGATTTTTTTTGGAGTCGATTTTTTTGTTTTCTATTTTAAAAAGTGGAGTGATAATTATAAAAGATTAAGCAATCTTTAATTATTTAATTCTTAAAACTTTAGTAAGAGAATAAGTTGTTTTTCTTGAATATAATAAATAGGTTTGTTCTCAATTTATAAAAATACACTTATGAAAAAAACTTTAATTTTTTTGTTGTTTTTAGTTTCTGTTACTATTTCGGCACAAAAAGTAGATTTAGATCGTTTTTACTTTGATATTAGTTATCAGCAACTTCCAAAAGAGCCAGTGACTTTTGAAAAAAGAACTTTTACATCAGAAGTAAAACTGGGGGGTAAAATACAAACGTATGCTAACCCTACCACATTAAACGATAATGTAAACATCTTTGGATGGAAAAGGTCAGATGAAAATCCTACGGTAAAAATCGAACTAAATATTGAAGATTTTGTTGAGAGAGATGTTACTCCACAAATACGTGTTGAAGAAACTAAAGATAGAGAAGGTAAAGTAACTAGTCGAAAAGAATATCATTATGTGTTAGCAAAATATGCTGGTAGAGCATACGCAAAAATCGCTGGACCCCGATCATTAGCTCCACTCTCAACTAAACAAATTGAGGAAGAAAAAGCCAAACAAGCAGCTACATCAACTAACAGATTTTTAAAAAATGCCGTCGTAAAGAAAGATTCTTCAGCCCTTAATGGTGGTTTTAACTTAAATTTTGATAATAATCTTGAGTATAAATCATCTGAGTATCAAGATCCAAAACTAGCTTTGAAAGATTTTTATTTGAATAAAAATGGAACACATGATAAAATATTAAGGAGTTTTGTTGATGGCACTATGAATAATTTTAATTTAAATATTAACAGCACCTATGGATACAAACCTGTCAACAACAAAGAAACTTTATGGATCTTAGATGCCAAAAATGAGGAGGGGCAAACTCAAATAGAGGCGATACAAGCTGTAAAATCTTTGTTTAAAACAATGAAGGCTGATGAGCCAATTGTTGATTTAAAGAGTAATATGCAGCCTTTAATTGAATATTTTGATTCCTTAAAAACCAAATATGCTGATGATAGTAAACCAGCTCGTAAAATGAGATACTCCGCATTTTATAATTTAGCAGTGATTTATTTATTGCTGGATGAACCAGAGAAAACAATCTTAGAAGCAGAGAAGTTGATCTTAAACGACTATGACAAGGCAGATGGTAAAGAATTGATTAATCGCGCGAATAGATTAATTGAAGATTTTAAAATTGCTAAAACAACATCAAGACACAACCCAACTCTAAAATAACCTCAAATGAAAAAAATCACAAAACTAGCTTTAATGGGAGCCTTTACAATATTAAGTTGTAATACTTACGGTCAGTTCTCTCTGGGTAAAATGATCAATAAAGTGGAGGGCGCTAGTACGTCAGCAGGTCAAGATGAAGAAAGAAAAAACACATTAAATTTAAGAGGTCCTGAGGCTCCTGTTGACAAACAATACGGCAACTATAAAACCTATGAAATTAAACTGGATTTATCAACAGGTATTGAAGATAGTTTCGGATTTAGAAAAATTCCATATTCAGGTGATAAAATAAATAACATCTTCTTTATTTCAGGTTTGAAAAAAACTAACGATGGTGAATTTAAAATTAAATATACTGTTTCCCGATTTGAGTCTATTAATGACGAGGATTACGTACAAACCTATTATCAAAAATCTCCAGCATATTATTTAGGCATGGAGTCTAACCTTGAGATTATGGATAAAACGGGCAAGGTTATCTATAAAAGGTATACAAGTCCAAAAGTTAATATGTATGTAACAGATCCAACGTATAGTTATGAGGCTTTAGTAATAAAAATATTGACTAATAATTTCTACTCGATGTTAGAAGAGTTCGAAGGCTTCTATTTGTATGGTCCAGAAGTTACTGGTTTACGTTATTTTGATATTGAGAAAAAAAAGAAATCAAAATCAACTTTTAATCCAGATGAGTTCAATCAATCAGTTCAAGTATTACCTACTTTAGTTGATGTAGATAGAGCAGATTGGCCAAGTTTATTTGGAGAAGCTCAAAAGTATTGGAAAGAATATTTAGCTTTTGAAGATAAAAATGATGAGGACCTTCAGAAAAAAGTTCGTTTTAGCGCTTATTATAATTTGGCTACAACCAATTTACTCTTAGGTCAAGTTGAGGAAGCTTCGAAATATTTTGATGGAGTAAAGGAAAACGAAAAAAGCTTTTTAGGAATGCGTACGCACCATCCTTTTTTAACAAACCTCGCTGCTAATATTGATACCTACAAAAAAACCACAGAAAAAGCGACTACGTTAGAGGCCGTGCAAGCAGAGCCTAATTTACCATCATACAAAAAGGCTGCAACGGCTTTTAGATATGCTGAATTTGATGGTGAAGTTGTAGATGTAGACGGTAAGGCTTTTAAAGGTAAAGTAAGAATTATTAGTGATTTTCCTGAGATAGTAGACTTAAGAACAGAGTCGCAAGTTTCAACTCTTCGTGCTCTAGCAAATGGGATTGGTTCCGATAAGAGTTCAGTTAGAATTACCATTGAAGGACAGAAAAAACCAGAACGTACCAACCTGAAAAAAGTGGTTACTATCAAAGATAATGAAGGTCATTTCTATATAGCTGGTCAAACAGGTAAAGGAATAGGTCTAACATCTGATGTAAATACAAAAAGATATTCTTTATTTGAAGAAATTAAAAAGGGAGAAAAAATATCAGTATTTCATGAGTTTTTCCCTCAAGATGCTTATGTTTTGAAGAAGCAAATTCAAGATGAATTTTTCAGTCCAGCTATTTTAATTGGTAGAAAAAAAGAATTAAGAGAATATTTCTCAGATTGTCCTAAAATGATTGAAAACATCAATAATGGACTTTACAATTTTGAAAATAAAGAAACTTACATTAAGATGTTTGAGGATTACACAGGAATGTGCGGTAATTAATAATGCAAATAAATACAAGATCAAAGCTACCTGTAAAGGGTAGCTTTTTTTATTGTTTTGAATCTTATCAAATAAAAACTACGTTTATATTTTCTTAATGTACTGTTAATCCTTTTATTTGTTTGACAAAATCAATTATTTTAGTCCAATATTTCAAAAATAAATAAAAACAAACGAATGAATACTATTAAACCCATTTACATTTCTGCTTTTGCTTTTTTAGCATTGGTAGGTTGTGGAACAGCAAAACAAGTAACTAGTGCCAGTACGTCAAGTTTTACTGCAATAACAGCTCCTTTAAATATTAAGAAAAAAGCACCACTTGCTGAAAACGATTTGAAACGTTGGAGTCACCTCGATATTGTAACAGATACCATTCCTGGAATGAGCGTTGACAGAGCATACGCTGAATTGCTAAAAGGTAAAAAAGGGGTACCAGTTATTGTAGGAATTGTAGATTCGGGTGTTGATATAGATCATGAGGATTTAAAGTCAGTGCTTTGGACCAATGCCAAAGAGATTGCAGGTAACGGAATTGATGATGACAAAAACGGTTACATTGATGACATGCACGGTTGGAATTTCTTGGGCGACATTACTAAGGAAAATTTGGAATACGAAAGAATCATCAAGGATAAATCATTGGTAGATGAAAAAACATACCAAGAAGCTAAGGCTTTAAATGACAAAAAAGTCGCTGAGGCAGCTACAGTAAAGGAACGATCTACAAAAATGATTGAAACACTAGCATCAAGTGATGCTGCTGTTGCCAAGCATTTAGGTAAAGTTGTATATACTGTTGCAGAGGTAAATGCAATTGCGACTCAAGATCAGGACTTGCTTAAAAGTAAGGCTACAATGCTACAAATGTTAGGGTATGGCTTACCAGTTGCAGAACTTAAGGTAGCGGTTCAAAAACAAAAAGATGCTCAAGAGGCCCTTATTAATGGTGACAATCTAAAAACAGATTACCGTAAAGTAGTGGGTGATAATCCTAACGATATTACCGATACTAAATATGGTAATAATAATGTAATGGGTCCAGACAAAAACGAAATCCTTCATGGAACGCACGTTGCAGGAATTGTGGCTCAGTCTAGATATAACAATCTAGGTGGAGATGGAGTTGCTAACAACGTTCAAATTTTAACCGTACGTGCCGTACCAGATGGAGATGAGTACGATAAAGACATTGCATTGGGGATTTGTTATGCTGTTGATAATGGTGCCAAAGTAATTAATGGAAGCTTTGGAAAAAGTTTTTCTCCACACGCACAATGGGTGTATGACGCTATCAAATATGCCGAGAAAAAAGATGTATTAATCGTTCACGCAGCTGGGAATGATGCCAAAGACATTGATTATGCAGAGAATTTTCCAAATGATTCTGAGGATAAAGTAAAAGAGTTTGCAGATAATGTAATTACGATTGGAGCATTAAATTTTGAATACGGAGACAAAATTGTGGCTCGTTTTTCAAACATCGGGAAACTGAATGTAGATGTTTTTGCGCCGGGAGTAAAAATTTATGCAACCACTCCAAACAACGAATACCAATATTTACAAGGTACTTCAATGGCTGCGCCTAATACAGCTGGAGTTGCTGCTTTGATTCGTTCCTATTATCCAAAATTGACAGCTAAGCAAGTAAAATATATTTTGATGGATTCTGGTGTTGCTATCACAACCGATGTAATTGTTGGAGGTAAAGTTGGAGATGTTCGTTCTTTCGCAACATTATCCAAATCTGGTAAAATTGTAAATGCCTACAATGCTTTATTGATGGCTGAAAAAATGTCCAAAAAGTAACAATGTAAAAATTTAATTCATGGAAGGGCAATTTGTCCTTCCATTTTTATTTCAACTAATTATGAAAAAAATAGTTTTATTTTCGTTTTTAACGGTAAGTTTTTCGAGTTTGTTTGCGCAAAGCAACACGTATTGGCAGCAGCATGTAGATTACAAAATGGAGGTTTCCATGGATGTAAAAACGTACCAATACAAAGGCAAACAGGAATTGGTATACACCAATAATTCGTCGGATACACTTAGAAAAGTATATTACCATCTTTTTAATAATGCTTTTCAACCGGGAAGTGAAATGGATGCCAGAATTCAAAGTATCAAAGATCCAGACGGCAGAATGGTGTCAAAAATAAAAGTAGGCGACAAGGAAATCAAAGAAAGTCGGATTAAGAATTTGAAACCTAACGAAATTGGTTTTTTACATGTTACTAATTTTAAGCAAGATGGTGTTACAGCAGCTGCTAAAGAAGTAGGAACTATTCTAGAGGTTACTTTGGCTCAACCTATTTTACCCAATTCTAAAACAACTTTCACACTTGATTTTGATGGTCAAGTTCCGATTCAAATTCGTCGCTCCGGTCGAAATAATGCTGAAGGTGTAGCATTATCAATGGCACAGTGGTATCCAAAACTAGCCGAATTTGATTTTGAAGGTTGGCATGCAGATCCATATATAGCTAGAGAATTTCACGGTGTTTGGGGAAATTTTGATGTTAAAGTAACGATCGATAAAAACTACGTTTTAGGCGGTACGGGTTACTTACAAAACAAAAATGAAATTGGTTTTGGTTACCAAGATCAAGGAGTTGTGGTCAATGTGCCAAAGAAAGCAAAAACGTTGACTTGGCATTTTAATGCACCCATGGTTCATGATTTTACATGGGCAGCAGATAAGGATTATATTCATGACATAGCCAAAGGACCTAACGGTGTCGACATTCATTTCTTGTATAAAAACAACCCAAAATTTATTCAGAACTGGAAAAATTTGCAACCAAAAACAGTACAGTTAATGGAGATTTACAACAAAACTGTTGGCGATTACCCATACAAGCAGTACTCCGTAATTCAAGGAGGCGATGGCGGAATGGAATATGCCATGTGTACGTTGATTTTAGGACAAGGCACGTTTGAAGGTTTGCTTGGCGTAACGGCACACGAAATGGCGCATTCCTGGTTCCAGCATGTGTTGGCATCAAACGAATCTAAACACGGCTGGATGGACGAAGGATTTACTTCATTTTTAGAGGATTTTGGACTGAACGAGATAGCCGATAAAAAAGCAGAAAACCCATTTGCGGGTGCCTATACAGGCTATTTTTCGATGGTAAATTCAGGGAAAGAATTGCCTCAAGGTACACACGCGGATCGTTTTGACGAAAATAGAGTGTATAGCATAACATCATATAGTAAAGGTGAATTATTTTTGACGCAATTGATGTATTTGATAGGAAAAGAGAATGTAATGAAGACGTTGAAAAAATATTACAGCGATTTTAAATTCAAGCATCCTACACCTAATGACATCAAAAGATCTGCCGAGAGAATCTCTGGAGCAAACCTAGATTGGTACTTGACTGATTGGACACAAACTACAAACACTATAGATTACGGCATTAAAGAAGTATCTGAAACCGCAGGACAAACTAAAGTAGTTTTAGAGCGAATGGGTAGAATGCCAATGCCAGTTGATTTATTGGTGGAATACTCTGATGGTACAACAGAAAGTTTTTACATTCCGTTGCGAATGATGAGTTTCGAAAAACCAAATCCGAATCAAGAGGTTAAAAGAACGGTGTTGAATGATTGGGCTTGGGCGTATCCATCGTATGAGCTTAACATTGCCAAACCAAAAGCTTCTATTAAGAAAATAACCATTGACCCAAGCGGTTTAATGGCAGATTTGAAAAAGGAAAATAATACATACGAAGTAAAGTAAAATTTAAAAGCCCTGAAAAGGGCTTTTTTTATGCAGTATACATAGGAGTTTCTATTGAAAATTACCTTCTGAATTTAAAATTTTCAGCTAAAGGATGTTTCTTGTTTTTCAGCATTTCAGAAACAAGTTCCATTCCAATAACTGAAAATGTGATGCCGTTTCCGCCAAAGCCCAAAACAAAATAACTACTTGGAAAATTAGGATGTTTGCCAATGTAAGGTAAGCCATCTTTGGTCTCGCCAAATGTACCCGCCCAAACAAAATCCATTCTGAAATCATAATCAGGTAAAATTTTCTTGAGATATTTCGTCAACTTTCCAGACTTGTCGTTGAGTAAAGAATCTCTTTTTGTAGCGTCTACAAAATCTTCATCCTCTCCGCCAATAAGCAATCGGTTATCATCCGTGGTTCGCATATACATGTAGGGTTCCGCCGTATTCCAAAACAGCGTGTCGTTAAGATGCGATTGATCGTCTTCAAAACGTTCTCCCACAATGGCGTAAGTAGAAAGTAATTTTACAAACGTGTCTTTAATGATTTCGGTACTTTCATAGCCGTTACAGTAAATTATTTTTTTTGCGGTAATGGTAGTTTCATGTTCCGTTAAGACTGTTACGCCATTTTGTTTGTAAGTAACTTTTTTGATATCTGTTTTATCGAAAACCTGCAATCCCTTTTCGTGATTGTACGCCAGAATATCGTGAGCTAATTGGAATGCATCGATGCTACCGCCTTGTTCGGATAAGATTCCACCATGCGAATGTTTGATGTGAAATTTTTTATCAATTTCCTCTGTTTCCAACCATTTTACGGGCATTCCAATTTTTTTTCGTGCCTCGAATTCTTTTTTTAACCAGCCAACGTCTTTCTTTAAAGCCGCAAAATAAAGTGATTCCTTTTTTTCGAATCCACAGTCAGATTTTACTTGTTGCACTATTTTTTTTAAATCATCAATCGATTTATAGCACGCCCAGTAGCTATCAACAGCAGCTTTTTCGCCAATTAAATCAATAAGTTGATACAAAGGCACGTCAATCTCATATTGCAACATCGATGTCGTAGCAGATGTGCTTCCGTGACCAATTTCCCGTCGGTCAATCAGTACGGTTTTGTAACCGTCCGCCATACATTGATGGGCTATAAGACTACCTGTAATTCCACCGCCTACGATTAAAATTTCTGTGTCCAGATTTTCTCTTAATGACGGATACGAGTTGATAATTCCGTTTTTTACCAACCAAAAAGGTTCACTTGATTTTAGTTTCATGGCGCTGCCGTTTTTATCAAATTTAACGAAAACATTTTTTTAAATGATGCTAAAGAAAAAACACAAAACACAATTAAAAAAAATTGGGTTTCAAAAAACTAGATTTCCACCTTAATTTTTTAAAACCCGAAAACTATATAAATAATAATATTATGCTTTTTCGGCACTTAAATTTTTCAACATATCCACGGTCATCGTTTCTAAATCAAATTCATGCTTCCATCCCCAGTCTTTTCTGGCTTCAGAATCATCAATACTTGCTGGCCAGCTGTTGGCTATTTTTTGGCGAAAGTCAGGTTGGTACGAAATGGTAAATTCAGAGATGTGTTTCTGGATTTCGGCAGCAATCTCTGTGGGTGTAAAGCTCATAGCTGCCAAATTGTATGAAGATCTAATTTTAATTTTTTCAGCAGGTGCCTGCATGATTTTTATGGTAGCAGCAATCGCATCATCCATATACATCATTGGCATTTTGGTTTCTGATGATAAAAAACATTCGTATTTTTTGTCGGCTAGTGCTTTATGAAAAATATCTACAGCATAATCTGTAGTCCCACCACCAGGAGGCGATGACCAACTGATTAAACCCGGATAACGAATGCTTCGCACATCAACACCAAAGATATTATGATAATATTCGCACCATCTTTCGCCCGCTTGCTTACTAATTCCATACACTGTTGAAGGTTCCATAACCGTATATTGCGGTGTGTTTTCTCGAGGTGTGGTAGGTCCAAAAACCGCAATACTCGATGGCCAGAATATTTTTTTTATTTTTCCGGCTTTCGCCAAATTTAAAACGTGAAAAAGCGAATTCATATTCAAATCCCAAGCAAAAGCTGGGTTTTTTTCTGCTGTAGCTGATAAAAGTGCTGCCATTAAATACACTTCATCAATTTGATGCAACTCTACTAAATGTTCAATTTGATTAAAATCCAAAGCGTTTACCACTTCAAATGGACCCGAATTGACTACATCGGTATTTAATTTTCGAATGTCTGATGCAATTACATTTTCGGTTCCGTAAATTGAGCGTAACTTTTGCGTAAGCTCTGTTCCTATTTGGCCACAAGCGCCTATGATTAATATTTTAGTACTCATCGTTATCTGTTTTGAAAAACAAATATAACGTTTTCGTTAGTAAATCAGTTTTGATGGAAAAGTTTAAAAAAGTCTTAAAATAATTTTAAAATAGAAATAGTTTAGACAGTTTTGGCTTTTTATAAACAGGATAAGTTCATTTTAGTTATTGAAATGATAATTTTAGAGAATAATCAGGAAACCGTTTTTTAAATAACTACCAGAAAGTTAACCCTAATATTGGTTTTTATGCCGAGATAAAGTGGTATTTTTAGTTCCTTTATTTTTCATTTTACGAACTAATTTAAGTTCCTTTTAGTGAGTTTCAGCAATAAAAGTATTCCCCATTTCTGGAATTCATTATTGTAAATTTAGTTTGTAACTTTGTACTTTAATGAAATAAAAAATGAAATATAAATTAGCCGTTTGCTGTTCTCTTATTTTGGTTTTGTTCTCTTGTAAAAACGATGATCAAAAACGTTTTGCCGAAAACAGGAAAGAGGTACAGAAAAAAGAAGTTATTTTATCAAATATACAAAAAGGCTGGATTTTTTATGATACTCCTGTAACTGAAGCTTCTGAAAATAGTTTATCGAGTTGGAATGAGTGGCGCATTTTTTTGGCAGAATTAGCACAAAAACCTAAAAAAACGATTACTGCTTTTCAGCAAAAATCAAAAGCACTGACAAAAAAAGCCATGGCGCTTACAGCCCAAATTCCTATTCAATACGATAAACCTCAAATACGAAGCAGAATTGGAGCTTTGATTACTAAAGTACAAATGTTGGATTTGTACATTCATTTGGATAACATTCCAGACAAAAAAGTGACACAACTCGTAGCTGAAATTAACTTAGAATTGCTGTCCTTACAACGTCAAATGGATAAAATTGTCGAGAAAAGTAAAATTCCAATTGAAGAAGGGGAATCTGATCTGCTAAAAATGATGGACACTGCAAGAGCCATCCCTAATACACCTAAAATAGACCCAAATATTCCACGCGTTGAGTAAAACAGCCTTATACAATACCTACGATAATTCGCCTAAAACCCTGCAAATTGTTGCTCGTTTAGTAGAAAATAAGCAAGTCAAAATGCACTTAACTGGTTTGTTGGGTTCTGCATTTTCATTCGTAATTCGGTCGATTTTCAAGAAATCAGAGCTTCCTTTTTTAATTGTTTTAAACAATAAGGAAGAAGCAGCGTATTACTTGAACGATTTGGAACAGATGATTGGCGAGCAAGATGTACTATTTTATCCCGGATCTTTTCGTCGTCCTTATGAAATTGAAGACACGGATAACGCAAATGTTTTGCTTCGGGCTGAAGTGCTCAACCGAATCAATTCTCGCAAGAAACCAGCCGTTATAGTTACGTACCCAGAAGCTTTATTCGAGAAAGTGGTGACCCGAAAAGAACTAGATAAAAACACTTTGAAAGTTGCTGTGGCAGATAAAATTTCAATTGATTTTATTAACGAAGTATTGTTTGAATACGAGTTTAAAAGAGTCGATTTTATTACAGAGCCAGGAGAATTTTCGGTACGTGGCGGAATTGTAGATGTGTTTTCTTTTTCGAATGATAATCCGTACCGAATCGAGTTTTTTGGAGATGAAGTAGAGAGCATTCGGACCTTTGATGTAGCCACGCAACTGTCTATTGAAACGCAAAAGAAGATTACGATTATCCCCAATGTAGAGAATAAATTTTTTCACGAAAATAGAGAAAGTTTCTTGGATTATATTTCGGAGAAAACAGTACTTTTCATTCAGAACACCGAAGATTTTTTAGCACAATTAGACAAACAATTTGGTAAAGCCGAAGAAGCTTTCGCAAAATTGTCTCAGGAAATAAAACGGTCAACTCCAGAACAACTATTTTTAAATCAAACCCAGTTTATAAAAAGAGCATTGGATTATTCAATAGTTGAATGGAGTACTAAAGCGATTTTCAGAACTACCCAAAAATTTGAATTTCACATTCAGCCGCAACCCTCGTTCAACAAACAATTTGATTTATTGTTGAATAATCTAAGTGAAAATCATTTCAACGGGTATAAAAATTATTTGTTTTGTTCCAATGAAGCTCAGGCCAAACGCTTTCATGATATTTTTGAAACTTTAGACGAAGCCAATTCTGAGAATATCCGAAAGCAGTACCACACGGTTGTTTTGCCTTTGTACCAAGGATTTGTTGACGATGAAAACCAAATTACCTGTTACACGGATCACCAAATTTTTGAACGCTATCATAAATTCAGTATTAAAAACGGCTATTCTAAAAAACAGAATATTACGTTGAAAGAGCTTACAACGCTGTCTGTAGGGGATTATGTGACGCATATTGATCACGGAATTGGGCGTTTTGGAGGCTTGCAAAAAATACAAGTCGAAGGTAAAACTCAAGAAGCGATCAAGCTTGTGTATGCCGATAACGACATTGTGTATGTGAGCATTCATTCGTTGCACAAGATTTCAAAATACAACGGAAAAGACGGAACGCCACCCAAGATTTACAAACTAGGCTCGAATGCCTGGAAGATTTTAAAACAAAAAACTAAGGCGCGTGTCAAGCATATTGCTTTCAATTTGATTCAGCTGTATGCCAAACGCCGACTCGAAAAAGGGTTTCAATTTGCGCCAGACAGTTATTTGCAAAACGAATTAGAAAGCTCGTTTATTTATGAAGATACACCGGATCAAACTAAATCAACCGCTGAAGTTAAAGCTGATATGGAAAGCGACCGTCCGATGGATCGCTTGGTTTGTGGTGACGTAGGTTTTGGTAAAACAGAAGTCGCCATTCGTGCGGCTTTCAAGGCAGTTGATAATAGCAAGCAAGTTGCTATATTAGTTCCTACAACAATTTTAGCGTACCAACATTATAGAACTTTTACGGAACGATTGAAAGACATGCCAGTTTCTATAGGCTATCTAAACCGTTTTAGAACCGCAAAACAAAAAGCGGAAACGCTAAAATTATTGGCCGAAGGTAAGCTGGATATCGTGATAGGAACGCACCAATTAGTCAACAAAAATGTGATTTTTAAGGATCTAGGATTGTTAATTGTAGATGAGGAACAAAAATTTGGAGTCAACGTAAAAGACAAACTTAAAACCATTGCTGCCAATGTGGATACACTTACATTGACAGCTACGCCCATCCCGCGAACGCTGCAATTTTCATTGATGGCCGCTCGAGATTTATCCGTAATTACAACGCCACCACCCAATCGATATCCTATTCAGACCAATGTAGTTGGTTTTAGTGAAGAGGTGATTCGGGATGCGATTTCGTATGAAATACAGCGAAACGGACAAGTTTTTTTCATTAATAACCGTATTGAAAACATTAAGGAGGTAGCTGGAATGATTCAACGTTTGGTTCCTAATGCTAGAGTTGGAATTGGTCACGGACAGATGGAAGGACGAAAACTGGAGGAACTGATGCTGGCTTTCATGAACGGCGAATTTGATGTTTTGGTGGCAACTACCATTATCGAAAGTGGTTTGGATGTGCCAAATGCGAATACGATTTTTATCAATAATGCCAATAATTTTGGTTTATCTGATTTGCATCAAATGAGAGGTCGAGTAGGACGTAGCAACAAGAAAGCGTTTTGTTATTTTATTTGCCCGCCGTATTCAGCCATGACGGATGATGCCAGAAAACGAATTCAGGCTTTGGAACAATTCAGCGAACTAGGAAGCGGATTTAATATTGCGATGAAGGATTTGGAGATTCGTGGTGCCGGAGATTTATTGGGTGGTGAACAAAGTGGTTTTATAAACGAAATAGGATTTGATACCTATCAAAAAATTATGAATGAGGCTATTGACGAATTGAAAGAAAATGAATTCAAGGATTTGTATCCAGAGGAAAGTAACATAGAAACTAAAGAATACGTTAAAGATTTACAAATCGATACTGATTTTGAATTACTGTTTTCGGATGAGTATATCAATAGCGTTGCGGAGCGATTGAGTTTGTACAATGAGTTAGGCGCTGTTAAAAACGAAGAGGAATTGATCATTTTTCAGAATAAATTGATTGACCGTTTTGGTCCAATGCCACCTCGTGCCAAAGCCTTAATGAACAGCATTCGCATCAAGTGGATTGCAACCCGCATTGGGATTGAAAAATTAGTCATGAAACAAGGCAAGATGATTGGGTATTTCATTTCGGATCAACAATCAGATTACTACCAATCCAAACGTTTTCATCAAGTCCTGCAGTTTGTACAAAAAAACAGTTCTATTTGCAAAATGAAAGAAAAACAAACCCCAGCTGGATTACGACTTTTGTTGACTTTTGAAAATGTGAAGAATACTAGGACAGCGCTAGAATTTATGGAGTTGTTGGGTGGGGAATAAGACAATGCAGCTTCCAGCCTTTTGTTTTAACTTGATCTATAATTTAAACCTCAATTTTATCTTTTAGCTTCTACAAGTAAATACATAATAGCTTTATGACCAAATCCCTTTTAATATTTAAAAATGAAATAGTTGGTTAAATTTAATGATTTGTTTTTTTAACACAATCAAAAAAGATAACTTAGTTATACTAAAATTTTAAGTTATGAATTTAGCCACCAGAAAATATAATTTTATTCAAGAGTTGTCTGCCATTGACGAAAGTTTATTTGGAAAACTTGAAATTATTTTAAAAACTAGTAAAAAAGATTGGTTCACTGATTTGAATTCAGAAGAAAAACTTGAAATTGAAATCGGTTTAAAGCAAGCAGAAAATGACGAATTTATAAGTCACGAAACTGCTATGAATAGATTTTCTAAATGGCGTTAAAGATCAAATAGACTCCACAAGCCGATAACGGTTTGGCAATTGTTATTGAATATTTAGAATCAGAATGGACTTTTAGAAAAATTTTGCAATTGGAAGAAAATATCATCCAAGTTACCAATCAGATTAGTCTTTTCCCTGACTTATATCCAAAATCTGAAACCTATAGAAATCTTCATAAAGCAATAGTTGATAAAAATAACTATTTGGTTTACCGAGTAAATTATAAAAATTCAAGTATTGAAATAATTAATTTTAGAGGAACTAAACTAAAACCGAAATATTAGAAATTCATCTAATTCTTCAAATCCTTAATCACTTTAAAAGCCACATCAACTTGTTCTTCGCTCACTAAAATGGTGAACTCATTAGAAGTCGAAATTACTTCGTTGATGATAATTCCTTCCCAAGCTAAACGCTGAAAAATGAAGTAGTAGATTCCGGGAACAACAATGTTTTCTTTCGGCAATTTTACGGTTATTGAAGCCAGATTGTCTAGTTTCTGAATCAGTTTTTCAGTAGCAAAATGTTTGTCTACCAAGTGATTGACGCTATTGCTAACAACTATGTTCGTTTCATTTACGCCTCTGGATGAGGTATAAAAAATATCAGGAAGCGAATTAATATCTGTAATTAAGTCGGCTTGTTTATTCAGCACAGTATCTGATGCAGCAAAGGTATAATCCGTTAAGGCCGAACGAACTGTGATTTCGCCAATGTTTTTGATGACCTTATTAATTTTATGATTCAATCTAAAATCTAATTCCTCTGTTAGTCGTTTTAGCGCCATAACTACGGCGCCTTGTTTCACCTCTTTGCCAAAATCACCTTCTAATTCGGTCATTATATTTCTCGATAAAGAAGTCAGGTTAATAATACCTAACGATAATGCATTCAGTAAAAAGGGCTTTGTTTTGATGTAGTTTTCAACGATTGAAGAAACAGTTTTCATGATGTAATTTTTTAGTTGGTTGTTATTGTACGGTAATTAGTGTGCAAATACAACACAAAGGTAAATAAAAAACAATTTGTTACAAATATAACAACAACAAAATCATGCTAAAAATGATAAAATGCATCAATAAGATGTTCAATTACAAATGATTTACCTTCTTTGTGGATGGCAATAATGTCAAAACGTACTTCTGTATCAAGATCTCTTTCGTTTACAAAGGCATCCACAGCTTTAACAAGCAGCTGGATTTTTTTTGGTTTTACAAAATCCTGAGGCAAGCCAAAATCTAATGAAGAACGTGTTTTGACCTCAACAACAGCAAGCGTGTTCTCTTTTTGGGCGAGAATATCAATTTCTGCTTTCTGAAAAGTGTAGTTGGTTTGTAAAATAGTATAGCCGTCTTTTCGTAGAAATTCGACAGCCATTTCTTCTCCTAATTTGCCAAGTTCGTTGTGTTCTGCCATAAAAAATAATCAGTGTTCAATTGCAGTATTTAGTTTGAAATAGTTGCGGTAAAAAATCATTAATCAACAATCTAATTATTCAAAGGTTAATGTTCCGCCTTTTTCTTGAACGTCAAGAATTACTTTCCCTCCTAAAAGTAAGGCTCTGTTGTCCTGAATATGACCTGCAGGGAAATTGTACAAAATGGGAATCCTGTATTTTTTAGTCACATCTTCAATAATTTCAATGGAGTTTTTGCCCCAGGGAATATCGTTATCTTTCATTTTGGTCATCGAGCCTACCACAATTCCTTTAATGCTTTCCAAACATCCATTGCGTTTCAAGTTCATCATCATACGATCAATATGGTACAAATATTCGTCTAAATCTTCAATGAATAATATTTTATCGGTGCAGTCAATTGCAGATGGCGAACCAAATAAACTATACAATATCGATAAATTCCCGCCTACTAATTCACCGGAAGCTTTTCCTATTTTATTTTTCCCAAATGGAGCAACAGAGTAGAATAATTTTTCTCCAAACAACGCCTTTCTCAATGTTTCCTTAGCTTGATCAGTAGCGCGCGGAACTGTTATTGGCATAATTCCGTGAACGGATTTGTAACCCAAAGTATTCAAATGATTGTGTAAAACGGTTACATCGCTAAAACCAACAATCCATTTAGGCTGTTTTTTAAAGGTAGTAAAATCTAACAAATCAACTATTCGAACCGTTCCATAACCGCCTTTTACACACCAAATCGCTTTGATATTAGGATTGTCTAATTGTTGCTGAAAATCGGCTGCACGTTGCTCATCGGTCCCAGCGAGCTGGTTGTTGTCTAGTCCAATCGTGCTTCCTATTACTACTTCAAGTCCCCAACTGTGTAGCAAATCGATAGCAGGTTTCAAATTATCTTCTACATTTTTTCGGGCTGTGGCCAATATTGCAATGGTATCTCCTTTTTGTAAATGGGGTGGTGTAATCATGTGTTTTTGGGCGTGACTGTTCAACGATTGAAAAATAAAAATAAGCAATAGTATGCGATAAAAAATAAGATTCTGGTGGCTAAAAGGAAACCGATTTTGATTCATGCTGTATTGCTTTTCTGAAATATTGTTTACTTTGGTGTATTGTTTTGATAAAATCAAAGATAGGCAATTAGAAAATAACGTGAAGTTAAGTGCAAATGACTATTTTTATCGGGATCAGTTAGTAGGGTCAAATTTTCGTTAAAAGTAATGTTTATGAGAAAAATAGTTTGGGTTCTTTTTTACCTTTTTACGATCACCCAGGCCATTGCACAATCAAAAAAATATACCATTCATACGGTTGCGTTTTATAATTTTGAAAATCTTTTCGACACCATAAACGACCCGGATACTTTTGATGAAGAATGGACGCCAAAAGGGTTGCAACGCTGGACATTTGATAAATACCAAAAAAAACTTACTAATCTTGCTCGTGTATTAGCCGAAATTGGTTCTGCTGAAAACCCCGATTCACCTACTTTTATTGGCGGTTGCGAAATAGAGAATAGGGGCGTACTGGAAGATTTAGTCAAGCAACCCAAACTTATTGAGAAAGAATACGGTATCATTCACTTTGATTCGCCTGACAAAAGGGGCATTGATGTGGCGCTTTTGTATCAAAAAAAGAAATTCCAACCCACCAGTTACACCAATATTCCTTTGTATATCTTCAAAAAAGCAAGCGCCACAAATGAAATTGAAAAGACCAATACCGAAGAAAAAACAGATGATGAATTGCAAGTAAGCACGAAAAATTATAGGGTGTACACGCGAGATCAATTGCTTGTAACCGGATTTCTGGAGGGTGAAGAAATTAATATTATCGTTAATCATTGGCCATCACGGTCTGGTGGCGAGAAAAAATCAAGCCCGTTTCGCGAAGCAGCAGGAACCTTGAACAAAAAAATAATCGATTCTCTGCAACGCATTAATCCACAGGCAAAAATTATAATATTAGGCGATCTAAATGATGGCGCATACAATAAAAGTGTCAAAGTAGCTCTTGGTGCTAAAGCTAAAAAAGCTGAAGTGAAGCCTTTTGGAATCTATAATCCATTCGAGGATATGGCTAAAAAAGGTTTTGGAACCATTGCCTTTCGTGATGCTTGGGATATTTTTGACCAAATTATGGTTTCTGAAACCTTCATACAACCTAATTATTCCAGTTATCGGTTCTGGAAAGCCGGAATTTACAACAAGTCTTTTTTGATACAAACAACTGGACAATATAAAGGCTATCCGTTACGACATTCCAATACCGAAATCGGATTCAGCGATCATTTTCCAGTTTACATTTATTTAATCAAAGAAAAATAATCGTGCTTTTTTATTTCATAACTTTACATCTAAATTAGCAAACATGGCAATAGCACAACCGTTTAACCTCAAAAAATGGATCGAAGAAAACCGTCATTTACTCCAACCACCTGTTGGGAACAAAAATTTATACCAAGAATCTGGAGACTATATTGTGATGCTTGTTGCAGGGCCAAATGCCCGTAAAGATTATCATTACAACGAAACAGAAGAATTGTTTTATCAGTTAGAAGGCTCCATAAAAATTGTTATTCAAGAAGAGGGTGTCCGCAAGGAAATGGAACTCCACGCGGGTGACATGTATTTGCATCCTGCCAAAGTTCCGCACTCTCCAGTACGTTCAGCGGATTCAATAGGTTTGGTAATTGAACGCAAACGAGCGGGGAAAGGATTTACGGATGGACTTTTATGGCACTGCGACACATGCAACCACAAACTGTATGAAGTAAAATTTGAGTTAAAAGATATCGAAAAAGATTTCTTGCCGCATTTTAAACATTTCTATAATTCAATAGACTTAAGAACGTGCCATGCTTGCGGCACAATCATGGAAGCCGATTCAAAATTTGTATCCAAAGACTAATTTTCTTTAGGAGCTGTTCCCGTCATTCGCTGTATCTTTTATTCCTGCTAAGGCAGTCATAAAAGGATGCCGCTACTACCGGGGCTAAAAATTAAAATTTGTAAACCAGTTTATTTTGTTTTCAGTTTAAGTCGCCAATGCAAATTTTCTGGACAAAGGGAAGGTGGATACAAGTAGATTTTTAAATATATTTTTTGCACTTTAAAAAAACAAATTTGAAGCGACACTAGGTTGTATTTCAAGTCAAATCAATATATTTGTGAAAAAATATAACAATTTTTAATAAAAAAGTTACAATGATAACAATAGCAGATCAATTCGGAATGAAAGAAGCATTGGCGCAGTTAGGCGTTCAATCCATAAACGAGGGAACATCAACAGGGATAAATAATTTTTCTAACGGAGCAATTCTAGAAAGTTATTCGCCAGTTGACGGCCAACGTATTGCTTCAGTAAAAACAACTACCGCTGCAGATTACGAAAAAGTAATGCATACCGCAACCGAAGCTTTTAAAACATTCAAGACCATGCCAGCGCCACAACGTGGGGAAATTGTGCGCCAGTTTGGAGAAAAATTGCGTAAAAATAAAGAAGCACTCGGTAAATTAGTTTCCTATGAAATGGGGAAATCATTGCAAGAAGGCTATGGCGAAGTACAAGAAATGATCGATATCTGTGATTTTGCAGTGGGTCTTTCTCGCCAATTACACGGACTGACCATGCACTCGGAGCGTCCAGGTCACCGTATGTATGAGCAATACCACCCAATGGGAGTTGTAGGAATCATCTCGGCTTTTAATTTTCCAGTAGCGGTTTGGGCTTGGAACACCGCTTTGGCATGGATTTGCGGGGATGTTTGTGTTTGGAAACCATCAGAAAAAACGCCGTTGTGTGGCATCGCTTGTCAAAATATTATTGCCGAAGTAATCAGAGAAAATAATTTACCGGAAGGAATTTCGTGTTTAATAAACGGAGATTATAAAGTAGGTGAAATGATGACCAATGATAGACGTGTACCGTTAATCTCGGCAACTGGTTCTACTCGTATGGGGAAAATCGTAGCGCAAGCTGTTGCGGGTCGCCTCGGAAAATCATTATTAGAATTAGGTGGGAATAATGCCATTATTGTAACACCAGATGCAGATATCAAAATGACCGTTATTGGCGCTGTTTTTGGAGCAGTAGGAACAGCTGGACAACGTTGTACTTCGACACGTCGATTAATTATTCATGAAAGTATTTACGATACAGTGAAAGATGCTGTGGTTTCAGCCTATGGTCAGTTGCGTATCGGAAATCCTTTGGATGAAAACAACCATGTGGGACCACTTATTGATACTCATGCAGTTGAAATGTACAACAATGCCTTAACTAAAGTTGTTGCCGAAGGAGGAAAAATATTAGTAGCAGGAGGTGTGCTTTCTGGCGATGGATACGAAAGTGGTTGTTACGTAAAACCAGCAATTGCTGAAGCTGAGAATACTTTTGAAATTGTACAGCACGAAACATTTGCGCCTGTTTTATATTTATTGAAATACTCAGGAACTGTAGAGAATGCCATTGCTATTCAAAACGGTGTAGCTCAAGGTTTATCATCTGCAATCATGACCAATAATTTGCGTGAGGCGGAATTGTTTTTGTCCGTGGTAGGATCTGACTGTGGAATCGCAAACGTAAATATTGGAACTTCAGGTGCCGAAATTGGAGGTGCTTTTGGAGGAGAAAAAGAAACAGGTGGCGGACGTGAGTCAGGCTCTGATGCTTGGAAAGTATATATGCGTCGCCAAACAAATACCATTAATTACACCACAAGTTTGCCCTTAGCACAAGGAATTAAATTTGATTTGTAAATTTAATATCTAAAACTAAAAAAGGCAATTTGAATATTTCAAATTGCCTTTTTTGATTTATATAAATGAGTTACCTACAGGTTGAAAGAAGCACCGATATTAAATGTAAATTGGTTGTTTAATTTGTCAAAACCTATGGCATCTGTTTTATAACTAGCGATTGGAATACCAGCTTCGGTAAAAACACCAAATCCTTCCGTAAAAAAATAGCGCAATCCTAGGTGTGCACCAAAATTTCTAAGACCCAAATCTAATCCAGGATAAAGATCCATTTTTTCGTCGAGTTGAAGTACATTTCCTAAGTTCGCATTGAATCTTACCTTAGCGTCAATACGATCATCAAATTTAGGTTTATTTCCTAAATCATCATTAGAAACCGATAACAAATAAGAAGTAGCAAACCCGTATGATATGTTTTCTCCAAGTCCAAAATCAGCAGAAACACGAATTCCAGATCCTCCCTTTTGAAAATTAGCGCCTACATCAAATTTAACATCTCCTTTTCCTTTAAAGGCTTGTGCCTGCATCAAACCAAAGGTCAATAATACTAGTACTGTAATACTCTTTTTCATATTTAAGTTCTTTAAATGGTTGCAAAAATAGTTCAATAAAAATTAATTTCTTCCTTTTTCATCAAAATACAACTGAGTCAACGGTTCGCTTTGCCAGAATTCCTTACTGTCAACATCCATAATGGTTAGTGGCCCTTTGAATGCGGCACCAGTATCTACATTCCAAACATTCGCTTTTTGAACGGGCGTATTCTCTCCTATTCGGGTAACAGGTGTGTGACCTATATAAATTTCTTCGTATAAAGTAAAACGCTTTGGGTAGAAAATATTATCTGTTGTCATGGTTTTGTCTAATGCCAAAGCCGTTTCCCACAAGGTTCTGTCCCAATAAAAAAGCCCAGGGAAATATTCATAATCAACGCCATTCATATTGGTAAAACCGGCATGAACATACAAACGATGTTGCTCGTCCAGATGATAATTTACTAAAGATTTTAAGAATTCAATATGTTTTTGTTTCGTTTCGACACTAACGGATTCGTAGGCCAAAACTGTTGCTTCTCCACCATGTTTGTACCACAACAGATTGTCTTTACTTTCATCAAGCCATTCCAATAGTAAATGATCGTGATTGCCACGGATGCAAATGCAGTTTTGTTTGGTTTTTAAATCAATGATAAAATCGAGTACCTGAGGCGATTGACTCCACCCATCAACGTAATCTCCCAGAAAAATAAGGGTGTCTTTAGTAGTAACTTTAGCTCTCTCTAATATTTGGTGCAAGGCTCGTAAACCACCGTGTATGTCGCCTATGACAAGTGTTCTCATTTACAATTTTTATTTTATTATTTTAAAACAACCCAATAAAATAGGTTGTTTTAAAGTTATAAAAATAAGTAAAAGAGTGGGAAGTACACTTTTTTTGGTTATTTTTTTACATTAGAATTTATGCAGCATATTTTTTTAATCATAATTGAAAATATCACTGTTTTTAGTGATGGATTTATCAGTTTTTAAGATTAACTTTACAAAACATTAAATCACTCCAAAATGCGTACACTTCTAGCGTTATCGATACTTTTAGTTCAATTGATTTGTCAGTTTTTACAAGAATTAATTGCAATGATTTAGGATCATAATAAATTCTTTACTGTACATCATATTTCATTTTTCTCAATATTCGTAAGGCTTCTTTAAAAGATAAGTATACGGGTATGAAAGGTTTTATCAGTGTTTTTGCATCTATCAGTTTTTGTTTGGCCTCTTCAAAACCGTTGAGGTAACAAATCATAAAGGTAGAGGGTAAATTTTCTAAATCGTAAACGGGGATTAAAAAACAAGAAAAAGACTATATATCTATCTGTTTTATTCGGAAAAATTGGATATATTTGATGAAATATAGTGACTGAAAGAAACCATTGGAAATGATTAGGATATTAAATTACTGAACGTAAGCTATTCTTTTAAGTTGGTTCACTAAAACGAGAATAACAAACTTTTAATAAAATTAAAACAAATTATGAAACCAATTAGATTACTTTTTATCGCTGCGCTTTTATTTACTGGCGTAGCAAATGCTCAAATTACCAAAGGAAACTGGATGGTAGGGGGTAGCGGCTCATTTACTTCTTCAAAAAACAATTCCACTTATGGTTTTGACGGAAGTACATCTGCCTACCGCATCAATGCCTTTGAACTAACCCCAGATATTGGTTATTTTTTTATCGATAAATTGGCAGTCGGTACAGTCATTAATTTCAACTATTTGGGTTCTCCTGATTCTGATTTAAAGGGTACGCACAGTTACGGGATAGGTCCTTTTGTTCGTTACTATTTCTTAAAACCAGAAACCCGAATCAATGTTTTTGCAGAAGCAAGCTATCATTATAGTTTTACTGACAAAAGTGTTATAGGCAAATTTGAGACTAATGGTTATGCTTTTAAGGCAGGACCAGCTATTTTCTTTAATAGTAGTGTAGCATTGGAATGTACGCTTCAATATAATTATAACAAAGTCAATGCTAATTCCTCTGATTCGGGTAATTTTGTAGTTGGCTTGGGTTTTCAAATACATTTAGAAAAATAAAAATAACAAAAAAAATGAAAAAAGAATTTAAAAAAATAGTATTTATATTGTCATTGCTATCCGAAAGTTTTAACAAAACCTCAAATATCAATCTGCATAGTCTATAAACAGGTTGTTATTAAAAAATTACGCTGAAAATAAGTCAGAATTGAATTCTAATTTGGGTTCTGACCTTATTTTTTTAGCCCCATTTCCAATTTCATTGCAGATATAATCTAAACTTAGATAATAAACTAAACAGATTCTGATTTTTTCAACCAAATTACAG
>JAFCUE010000030.1:0-47190 GCA_051990185.1 Flavobacterium sp. DT2-2
GTAGAATTTAATTGATTTTCTAATTTTACTCATGTCTGTTATTTTGTTTGCCATAATCCGTGTTTTTTTAACGAATGTATGGTGCTAACAACATGAAAAAGTTAGTAGTTTTTAATGGTTAATTGTACCTCAAATTTAGGTGGTCAATTTGGACTGGAAAGTGGTGGTCAGTTTGCTCCGAAACTGGTGGTCAATTTGCACTGGAATTGGGTGGTCAATTTGACCGGTTTTTCCATTTTTAAAAGCTTACCTCAGGCAATGTTGAGCGATTTTTGAGAAAGAAAATAACCTCACTTACAATTTTAAAAATAATCCAGCACCCAAAAACTAAATCATAAAAAAAGCGTCTCGAAAAATTCAAGACGCTTTTAAATTTTAGCTAAATCAGTTACTTCATCAATTGCTGCAATGGTTTTAATTGTTCTAAATCAATGTTAGATTGTTGTAGAACGCTCATCATTGTCATAACAGCAGTAGGATTCATATCTTTTCCTAAAATGCGAACCACAGCAAAACCATTTTCTTTTTTATTGGCATAAAAAACAAATTCCTCGATGTGTTCATCGCTACCAACAAAACTAACAGCCGCGCCTTCCTTTCCTGAACTAAATTTCATTAGTTGCTGATACTTTTTATCTTTTAAAATCAAATCAACCTTTGCACGTTCTGTTTCGTACTCGGCTTTATTTTTGTCAGTGATTTTGAAAGCCAAAACATTCATCTTGTCAAAGGACTTTAAAGCATCACTCTGCGCAATTGATAATTTTGTTTTATCAACATTCAAAATATCAGGTGACACATCGATCGCGATAAAGTTTTTATTTTCTGTGTTTTCAACAAAGTACTTTTGTAGGGACGGCTCTGAGTTGCAACTTGATAGAAACAAACTCAACAGCAGTGCTATTCCATAAACTGTTTTCATCTTATCTTTTTACTTTAGTTGCTTTCTTTAAATCTTCTCCTCCAGGAATTTTCATTTTATTAGTAAGGACTGCAATTTCATTCAAATCAAAATTTCCTTTTAACGACATTAGTACTGTGTCCTCATTATTTGCCCCTTCTATAAACATAAATAACTCTCTGATTTGAGAATCAGTCGCTCCTGATTTTACTAAAATTTTAATACTACGTCCGTCTTCATTCACACGCATTAGCTCTTCTAAATTTGCCGTTTTGATGTACTTGTCTGCGACGGCTTTCATTTCGCCTTCCAGACGTGCATTTTTTGTGGTAAACACTTTCAAATCATCAAGTTTCTTGATTAAGCTTAAGTATTGCTGCGTTTCTTTATCGGAAGCATCCATTTTTACTTTGCTCATCAAGTCAAACATTTTTTTATTAACAATGATTGAGGTTACACCTACTTGTCCATCGAATTTATCAAAAATTGATTGTGCAAAAAAGGTGCTGGAAACTAAGGTGAATACTAGTGTTAGTATCAACTTTTTTGTATTGCTGAATTTACTATTCATTTTGGTTGTATTACTTGTTGATTTCATTTTAGATTTTTTTTTAAATTTTTTTTCTTGTTTTTACTCCACATCCAAGGGAACTACAAACCACCTGACTGAGTTCTAGTGTCAATAAAAATCTTGTCTTTTGTAGTTTGATACACCTGAATATATTGTACACTTTCTATGCCAACATTTACGTTACTAGACAATAATGATAATGCCTTTTGAGTAGCTCTAAAAGCTTCTTCAGGATCGTCATACGTTCCTAAATTCTGGCTATTTGTTGCATCATCATAATTGTGATAAACATAGGTTCCTATTCCCAACAAAACAACAACAGATGCTGCAAGTGATAGCCACGTAGCATTACGCTTTTTATTTCCCGCTTTCGGGAGTTGTGGTACTTGAGATGTAAACTGCTGCTCTTTTGCAAGCGTGTAATACCCAAAAATAGCTTTATATTGCTCTAAATGCTGCGCAACATCAGATGAAGAAAAATAAGTACGTAATTCCTTTTCTTCTGCAATACTGGTTTCTCCCTGAAAGTATTTTTCTAATAAATATTCTATTTTAATTAATTCCATAATTGTGTGTTTTTGTCATATAATCCCGTATCGTTTTCCTTGCTCTGGATAGCGCCACGCGAATCGCGCTTTCATTCATTTCCAGTATTTTTGCCATTTCCTCAAACTCGTACTGTTCTATATCCCGCATTTGAATAATCAATCTTTGTTGAACGGGTAATTGATCCATTATTTTTTCAACCCAATTCAAACTATCCAAATCTTCCATTCGCTTGTCTAATCCAGCCTCTCGATCAACATAATTGGTATGCACAATTTTTAGATTTCCAGTTCTTTTCGCTTTAAGCTGATCCAAACAATAATTTTTGGTCATGGTCATGGCAAAAGCTTCAACGCTGGCAACATCCTTTAAGTTTCCATTTTTATTCCACAATTTAACTAAAACCTCTTGAGTTGCATCTTCGGCTTCTTCTGTACTTACCAGTAACCGCTTGGCCAACCTAAACACTTTATCCTTAAATGGATTGACGAGCAGCAAGAAGTCATTTTGGTTCATAAAAAACTTGGTATAAAATTGGTTATATAAATTAGACGAGTCATATTTATTTTTGCAACAAAAAAGAGAAAATAAAAACTAAAGTTAGTATTTTTACGTTTATAATGTTAAATCTTAACCATGAAAACAACTTTCAAACTTATACTTTTATTATTTATCGCGGCTTTCGCGTTTCAAAGCTGTCAAGATAACGATGATATCGCACAACCGCAGGGATTAGCCATTCAAAATTTTATTTGGAAAGGGATGAATCAATATTATCTATGGACTGACGAAGTTCCAAATCTTGATGAAAATCGATTTGCTGACCAAGCTGCACTAGATGCTTTTTTGCAAGGATATCCAGTTCCTGAAGAACTATTTGATGCTTTACTGTTTAAAACCAAAGATAAATTCAGTTGGATTGTAGATGACTACCTAGAACTCGAAGGTCAAATACAAGGAACTACTAAAAATAATGGGGTTGAATTTGGACTTCGTTATAGAACAGGTAGTACAACAAATATTTTTGGTCATGTGCGTTATATAATCAATAACTCAGATGCATCCACAAAAAATATTAAACGTGGCGATGTTTTCACCGCTGTAAATGGAACACAATTGACAGTAAGCAATTACCAATCCTTGTTATTTGGCGCCAATGAAAACTACACTTTAAATTTAGCTGATTACAACGGAACTGACTTTGTTACCAATGGTAAAACAGTAGATTTAACAAAAACAGTTTTAACTGAAAATCCAATTTTGATTAATAAAGTCATTACCTCAGGAACGCGTAAAATTGGCTATTTGATGTACAATGGTTTTTATTCCAATTTTGATGGACAGTTAAATGATGCATTTGGTTTTTTAAAATCACACGGAATTACCGATTTAGTTTTAGATTTACGTTACAATGGCGGAGGATCAGTGCAAACTGCTACCCGATTAGCAAGTATGATTACGGGACAATTTTCAGGACAAATATTTTCAAAATTAGAGTATAACAGTAACCATAGCGATAATAATACCAATTATCTTTTTCCAAGTAAAATAGATGCTACATCAATAAATAGCGTCAATATGACAAAAATTTATGTTTTGACCACAAAAGGTACCGCATCTGCAAGTGAACTTGTTATTAATGGACTGAAGCCTTACATGAATGTTGTACAGATAGGTGATTTTACCTATGGTAAAAATGTAGCCTCATTAACCTTCTATGATTCGCCTACTTTTGGTTCAACCAAAAGAAATCCAAATCACAGATATGCCATGCAGCTTATTGTAGCTAAGACATCGAACTCTGTAGGTTTTGGAGATTATCCTGACGGATTACAACCTGATTTTCTGGTAACAGAATCGATCAGCACCTATGGGGTTCTGGGAAACTCAGAAGAAAATTCGAAACAAGAATTAATATCTAATGAACCCTTATTAGACATGGCTTTTGCTAAAATAACCGGAAGAACTACACCTACAAATAGAACAAGCCAATCTGCCTCAGGCAAAGGTTTTGAATTTTTTAAAGATTCTAAATCAATGCGAAGATTTCAAAATGAAATGTATCTTGAGGAAGCACCAGAAGGGTTTTTGAAAGCTTTGGATTAAATAGCTATTGTTCACAATTTTTAATCTAGAGCTAAGCAACGTTTACAAGATAAAATTCCTGCATCAACCTTTAGTTTATCATCATTAAATTAATATTTACACCAATAAAAAAGAGAGACTTTCACCGCTGATTGTCTCTCTTTTTCGTTTCCAATTATAACTAACCTTATTTTTAAAATTTTAGAATAAGAAATTTAAACCTAATTTGAAATTTCTTCCTCTTGTACTGTATCCTCTACTTTCGACAAAATCTTTGTCTAAAACATTATCAACTGCAGCAAAAATATTTAACCTGTTTTTCATCAATTCGTAGCGCACATTGGTGTTTACTAATTGATAATCTTTTAAAATTGTTGTGTTTAAAACGGGATCAAATGTAGGCGCTGGATAGGTTGTAAACTCTAAATACCGGTCTGACACAAACTGATAGCCCAAATTAAAAGCAAGACGTGATGTTGCTTGCACATCTACGGATGCATTTACTTTGTGTTTTGGATTGAGTATGCGTGATTGTCTTTCTAATTCTGTAAATGTGTAATTTGCATTGAATTTTACTTTATCATTCAAAGCATACGAAATCATGGTTTCTAAACCGCTTACTTTATTTTTACCATTTACATTAAAATATTTGTAAGTCACTAAATCAAAGCCAATGGCATTTTTTTCTTCTCTATGAAAAGCAACTGCATTTAAAATTAATTTTTTATCCAATAAAGTAGCTTCAAAACCAACTTCGGCTGTAGCATCTTGTTCTGGAGCCAACTGTAAATCACCATACGGAGAATACAATTGGTACAAACTTGGCGTTACAAAAGCAGTACTGTACGATCCCAGCACTTTAAGCATTTTTGAAATATTGTACGAAGGGTTTACATTGTACACTAAATTATTGCCGTATCTACTGTGCATGTTATATCGTGCTCCAGCATTGATATTGAATCCAAAATCTGAATTATAAACTGCCGTTACATACGGATCTAGCATATTAAATTTAGCTACTTCATTAGCGATTGCATCATACTGACTGTCATTAGACATTTCATGAAATTGAAATTGAGCTCCAGTTACCAAAAATAATTCTGATGAAATTTCATATTTATTATAAGCATCCACGTTGACACTTCGCGACTTCGCTAGAAAAAAAGAGTCAAAAATAAAAAGATCGCGGTTGATCATATTAGCGCTCGTATTCACAACAATTTCACCTTTGTCGTATTTGTATTTCGGAGTGAAGCCAACTCTATATTGCTCAGAAAGATTGAAATTATTGAGATTATCTGCAAAGGAACCAGCATCAAAGTCACTTTTAATACGGTCGTAATTAGTAAAGAAATCAAGCGACAGTTTTTTTGTTGGCGTAAATCCAATTTTTACCACTGAATTTACTCTTGAAAAAGCATCATTTTCGAAGGTAGTATCATTGTTTAATGGTTTTGCCTCAGAAATCCCTGATGTCTCGGTACTGTTCAAAGAAGCAAAATAATTGACTTTTTCAAAACCTCCATTCACTGATAAGCCTTGATTGTAATCCTGAACGCTATAATCGGCATTTTTTGCCACCGTTTGTGTACCCAAATTTACGTATGCATTTCCTGCAGTAGCTTTTTTACCTGCTTTTTTTAATGTAATGTTGATCACCCCAGTTGCAGCTCCTGAGCCATACAAAGTACTAGAAGCACCTTTCATAATTTCAATACTTTCAATTTGCTCCACGGGTAGCAATCGCAAATCATAGGATAAACTTATTCCGGAAGCATCCGTTACGGGAACACCATCAATCAAAATTAAAACTTGGTGATTGCGTCCTCCCCGAATGTAAAGTCCAAAATCTTTACCATTCCGACTCTGATTTCCGTTGATTTCAACACCTGCCACCGAACTTAAAATGGTTGCAAGTGATTGTCCTGATCTCTTTTTCAACTCTTCAGCCGAAATTTTAACGATAACTTTTCCTGATTTTTCTTTTGGCAAAGAAAATTTTGAATCAGAGACAACAACCTCATTGAGTTTTTCTGGCTCTTGTTCTTGTGCATACGTGCTTATTGCAAATAACAATGCAATCGCACTAAAGCGAATGAATTTTTTGTTCATTTTAAAAATGTAAAATTTAATAAAATTGGGAGAAAAGCACAGAATGACCCATACCCAAACCTTTTTTCCCGAAAGTTTGATACTCGTCGTACTAGGCAGGTCTCCTGGCTTGCATCTTGTTGTTTACCTTCTCATTCGCCGTGACGAACAATGGTTTTGTAGATAACAACAAGCTTGATAGCTTACAGTTGCGGGTACAGCTCAGGATTTTTGATTTAAGATTTAGGATTCTTGATTTAGGATTTAAACCCTGAAATCTGAAACCTAAAACTTGAAATCTATCACCTGATTCCCTTTTAATGCGATTTAAAAAATTTAAACCACAACCTCAATACGGTGGCAAAGATAAAATTATATTAAGTTAAGAACCTAAATAATTGCGAATTTTATAATTCAATCTTGATTACAGCTCCAAAATCTACTTTATTTTTAAAAGCATCTTTTAAAGGTAATGCTGAAATTTGGCATAAAAAACTTCTGATTATTCCAGCGTGAGCCACAATAATTACTGGTTTCAAATGCGTATTGTAGAGTTCACTTTGTATAAAATCGACGATACGCTGGTGTAAGTCGGTAAATGATTCTCCATTAGGAACGCGAATTGTTACAAAATCAGCCATCCAAGGATTTAGCTCATCAGGAGCAATAACATCCCAATTTTTCATTTCCCAATCGCCAAAATTCATTTCCATTAATCGATCATCTTGCTTAATGCTTGCACTTCCTGAATTTTCTTTGATGTAGTTTGCTAACAGCATACAACGTTGCAAGGGACTGGAATATAAAATAGCATCGAGTGGCAATTGCTTCATTATAGTTTGAAATACGGCGTCGTAAGGCTCTTTGATATTTACATTTGATTGTCCGTAGCAAATTCCTTTTGGGCAAACGGTTTCGGTGTGGCGCACTAAATAAACTTCCATATTGCAATAATAGTTATATAAAAAATCAGTTCACAAACTTGTTGCGTTGCGCCCAAACAATCTCCAGTATAACCGTCAATCCACTTCTGAAAATAACGTGCTAAAAAGAATCGAGTCACAAAAACGGGTAGCAAAACCAACAAGATTTGCCATTGAAAATAAGACAAAATAACTAATGGAAGTAATCCAAAAAAGAAAGCTCCTACTACTTCTCTCCAAGAATAACTTTGTGCTATGGGTTTGCTTTTACTGGATGCATCCTCCCTACTATATTGATGAGTAAAAACAATTGAAATTGCCGCTAATCTACTGATAGCATGGCCGGTAACAAAAAGTAAAAGAATTGTAAATTGTGAATTATAAATCATAAAAGTAGGATTCTCCGAAACTAAAATTAATTGACTCAATCCTTGATATTTCAATAGCAATAACAAGATTAAACCAATGGCACCGTACGCGCCAATCGCACTGTCTTTCATGATGGTCAAGATTTTTTCTTTGGTCCAACCGCCGCCAAAACCATCACAAACATCAGCAAAACCATCTTCGTGAAAAGCTCCGGTAATTAAAACAGAAGCAATCATAGAAAATAGTACCGCAATTTCTGGCCCTACTAAATATTTAAAAACAGAAAATACACCAAACGCCACACTACCTACAATCCAACCTATTAATGGAAAATAACGGGATGCCTTATTTAAATAATCTGGATTGTGATCGATGGTTTTTGGACACGGAATTCTCGTGTAAAACATCAATGCTGTAAAAAATATATGGAGTTCTTTTTTCATATTTAGAATTATTTTTTGGTTTATTCTCCTGTAGAGACCCACTGAGAGACGCACTCCAGTGCGTCTTTACTGCCGTTTACCGACCACTAATTCCCGCTGATTCAAAACTAGCCATCTCATTCAAGAAAGCTACAGCCGACTCAATTATAGGAAAAGCAATCGCACAACCCGTGCCTTCACCCAACCGTAAATCGAGTTGCAATAAGGAACGAACTCCTAGATAATCTAATATTTTTTGGTGTCCTTGCTCAGCAGATGAATGGCAAAAAATAGCATTTTTAATAATCGATGGATTTTTTTTAAAAGCAATTAAAAAAGCAACACTACAGATAAAGCCATCAATTAAAATAAGCATGTTCTGTTCTTTTGCTTCCAGCATTGCACCAGCCATTTGCATGATTTCAAATCCGCCAAAGTAGGCTAATTTGCTTTCTAAATCATCTGAACCATAGTAATTATCAATACATTTTTTAAGAATATTTATTTTTTGAATCAGCTTTTCGTCCGTAATACCCGTACCCTTTCCTACGCAATCGGCAATGGGTATTGCTAAAATAATACTCATTAAAACCGAAGCAGTAGCGGTGTTTGCAATTCCCATTTCACCAAAACCAATGCAGTTACATCCCGTTTTTGAAATAATGGCAACAATTTCGCTTCCTTTTAAAAAACACAATTCCATTTCTGTTTTACTCATAGCAGGCCCTTGTAAAAAAGAGTGTGTTCCCATACCAATTTTGGCTGCAACCAAATTTGTATTTAAAGGAAAATCGTAATTCACACCAGCATCTACAATAGAAAGCTTGATGGTATTTTGTTTGCAAAACACATTTATGGCAGCACCACCTTCAAGGAAATTTGTGACCATTTGTCTGGTAATATCCTGCGGATAGGCACTAACTCCATGATTTGCAATTCCGTGATCGGCTGCAAAAACAACCAAATTAGGTTTTATAATTTTAGGTTCTAACGTTTGAAACACCATCCCAATTTGTTTGGCTAGCACTTCTAAAACCCCTAATGAACCCTTTGGTTTGGTTTTTTGATCGATTTTATGTTGTAACGCATTTGCAAAAGCAGCAGAATCCATTTCCTTTTTAGTATCAAAAAATACTTTCTCCACCTTACTTTCATGCAAAACAGTAATTTCCTCAACTAATGGAATTTCTTGTTTTTGTTTCCAATTCAATTGTTGCAACATGGGTTGATTATCATAATCAGTAGCTGGTTTTCCTATACAAAAATACCCCAAAGGCTCCATATTTTCGGGTAAACCTAATAATTGTTTGAACTGATAATAATTCAATATAGAAACCCAACCCATAGAAAACCCTTGCTCCGTTAAGGAAAGCCAAATATTTTGCGCAGCACAAACTGAACTGAACTTTACCGCTTCATTACTCCCAACCGTTCCAATCGTAAAATTATTCAAAACAGAGCGATCATAACAAATCACTAATCCCAGTGGTGCTTCTTCTATTGCTTCTAGCTTAAGAGCTTTGTATGCTAGTTTTTGTTGTTCGTCATCTGTTAGTGCAATTGCTTTTTCATCATAATCTAAAAACAAACCCTTTATGGCTTTCTTTATTTCAGCCGACCTGATCAGATAGTACTTAGTAGCATCGGTCAAACCCACAGAAGGTGCCCAATGTCCCGCTTGCAGGGCTTTTTTAATGACAGCATCAGGAACTGGATCGTCCGTAAAATGACGGGTGTCGCGACGGGATTTTAAAATTTCATCTAGATACGTCATGATTTAATTTTTGATTTTTACTGGAATTCCAGAAACCATAAGCACAACGGTATCGGCTTTTTTGGCTATATATTGATTCATCCAACCTTGTAGCTCGGTAAATTTTCTTCCAACTGCTGTATCAGCATGAAGACCCATACCAATTTCATTCGTGACAATGATAATCGTTGTGTTTTCTTGATTATGAATAGCATCAATTTCAGCTTTAGCTTGTTCTAAGCACAAAGAAATATCGTTTTTAGTATCTACAAAAAAATTCGTTAACCAAAGTGTAACACAATCTACGACCGCTACTTTAGCTGAAAAATCAATTTCGCTCAAGTGTTTTTCTTTTTCAATGTTAATCCATCGTTCGTCCCGATCGCTTTGGTGCCGGTCAATTCTCTTTTGGAAATCACTGTCCCATTTTCTGGCAGTCGCCACATACATTGGTTTATCCGATAGTTCTTTTGCTAAATTTTCAGCATAACTGCTTTTCCCGGATCGTTCTCCTCCTGTAATTAAAACTATCATTCTTATATTTTTTTAAATCCATACGGACAATGTCTACATCCATTGGTACAACAATGTCCTCTTTTAAGATGAAACCAGGCCTTGAAAACATAATTACCATTTTCTAAATAATAGTCGATTTCTTCTATGAGACTAGTCGTTTTATGTAAATCTTTAGCTTTGTTATCAGTTGCAGTTTCATAAGACAGTGTTGCAACATATTCGTCAATTTTATTGGAACATGCCGTTGTAAAGCAATTAGAGCAGGTACAATCCACGATTTCTGACGTAGGAAAAATGGGAGGAAAATTGCTACACCAACATGTACTTCCTTCTGGCGTATCACCACAATGAAAAGGAGTTTCGCAGGTAGAACAGTTTTTGACTTTAATGCTATTCATTTTGTAAAGATAGTATTTGTTCAATTTTTTACTGCTAAAAATAAACAAGAAATTTTATAAATTTGGTATACCTTTGTGGCCATCGCAAAATTAAACCATGAAATTCACCTTTAAATTAATCCTTTTTGTTTTCTCTTTTTCAACTTTTGTTGGATGTAAAAAAAGCGAAAACCAGAACGTAAAAGAAAGCACAACTTCAAAAAACACAATCGAATATGCCTCGGGACTTTCTATTAATACCTACGAAGGATATTCAGTAGTCACGGTTTCAAATCCTTGGCCTAAAGCCAATAAAAACTTCACGTACATATTAAAGGAAAAAAACGGCAGCGTTCCTGATAGCTTACAAAAATACATCATAATTTCAGTGCCTTTAAAATCGATTGTGGTTACCTCAACGACCAATCTTCCTTTTTTGGAAATGCTGGGAGTTGAAAAATCACTAGTGGGTTTCCCTAATACCGATTATGTTTCTTCTGAAAAAACCAGAAAACTAATTGACGCAGGCGCTGTTAAAAACATAGGACAAAACGAAAAATTAAACGTGGAGCAACTCATTGAATTGGCGCCTAATTTAATCGTAACCTTTGGAATTGACAACAACAATCCAATGCTTGACAATTTACAAAAAAGTGGTCTTAGTGTACTTATTCAAGCGGACTGGATGGAACAAACACCACTGGGAAAAGCAGAATGGATTAAGCTTTACGGTGCTTTGTTTAAAAAAGAAAAAGAAGCCAAAACGCTTTTTGATGAAATCGTTAAAAATTACAATAACGCAAAACAATTGGTTGCAACCAAAAAACCAACAGCAACCGTTTTATATGGCTCCATGTATGAAGATCAATGGTATGTAGCTCGAGGAAATAGCTGGGTAGCCCAATTTATGAAGGACGCCAAAGCAAATTATTTGTGGGCAAATGTTGAAGGAACAGGAAGTCTTAGTTTGCCTTTCGAAAAGGTATTAGAGAATGCGAAAACGGCGCAGTATTGGATTGCAACAGGTTCGTTTAAAAGTAGTGCTGAATTCGAAAATAGCAATCCGCATTACAATCAGTTTGACGCTTTAAAATCTAAAAATGTCTATACTTTTGAAAGTAAATTAGGTGCAACAGGAGGAACCATTTATTATGAATTAGCACCAAGCCGGCCAGATTTAGTATTGAAAGATTACATCAAAATCTTTCATCCTGAGTTGCTTCCAACTTATACGTTTACTTTTGCTCAAAAATTAAATTAAATTGAACAATCAAAAACGAAATATTATTTTATTTTTCCTGCTTACTTTTGGGCTTGTGCTATTGTTTTTTACAAACATTAGTTTTGGTTCTGTTACTATACCTTTTAAAGAAATTTTTACTAGTTTGACTGGTGGTCAAGCGAGTAAATCCACTTGGGAATACATCATCATCAATTATCGTTTACCCAAAGCCATTACAGCAATTCTTGTTGGAATGGGATTATCTATAAGTGGTTTGTTGATGCAAACTTTGTTTCGAAATCCATTGGCAGGGCCTTACGTTTTAGGACTGAGTTCCGGTGCCAGTTTAGGGGTTGCTTTTGTGATATTAGGAGCGAGCTTATTACCTCCTTTTCTGAGTACAATTTTGTTATCTTCTTATGGAGTGGTTTTAGCATCAACTATAGGAAGTTCTGTTGTATTACTTGCCGTTTTGATGGTTTCCCAAAGACTTCGCGATACGATGGCCATTTTAATTGTAGGACTAATGTTTGGTAGTTTTACCAGTGCAATAGTAGGCGTTCTTACGTATTTTAGTTCGGCTGAACAATTGCAGAAATTCACGTTTTGGTCCATGGGAAATTTAGGTAATTTATCCTGGTCATCCCTATTAATTCTAACCGTTTGTGTGGGGATTGGTTTGTTATTAAGTCTGTTTAGCATCAAGCCGCTTAATGCGTTGTTGTTGGGAGAAAATTACGCTCGTAGTTTAGGTTTAAATTTCAAGAAAACACGATTAATTATTATTTTTGCAACCAGTATTTTAGCAGGAAGTATTACGGCCTATGCAGGCCCAATTGCTTTTATAGGACTAGCAGTTCCTCATATAGCAAAATTAGTATTTCAAACCAGTAATCATTCTGTTTTATATTGGAGTACGTTACTTTTAGGGGCTTCGATCATGCTTATTTGTGATGTAATTTCAGAATTACCCGGATTGGAAATTACTTTGCCAATCAATGCTGTTACTTCGATAATTGGTGCTCCTGTGGTCATCTGGTTATTGGTTAGAAAACGAAAAATGATTGCCTAATGGAAAACAAAATTATCTTACAAGCCTCCCAAATAAGCATTGGTTATTCCCATAAGAAAGAGAAAATCGTAGTGGCTTCGAATACTTCTATTTCTTTAAAAAAAGGAAAATTGATTGCTTTGATTGGTGCCAATGGTATAGGGAAATCAACACTTTTAAAAACCTTGACAGGAATCCAGAAACCGCTAGTTGGTGCCGTTTTTTTGAATGAAAAGAAAATTACTGATTATGAACCTTTGGCTTTAGCCCAAAACCTAAGTATCGTTTTAACCGAAAAATTACCACCCAGTAATTTAACCGTTTTTGAACTTATTGCTTTAGGAAGACAGCCTTACACCAACTGGATGGGAACTTTATCTGACATTGATATTGTAAAAGTTAACGAAGCCATGGCATTGACACAAATTAGTCCTTTAGCCGCCAAAAAACATTATGAGATTAGTGACGGACAATTACAAAAAGTATTGATTGCACGCGCTTTGGCACAAGATACTGCGTTAATTATCTTAGATGAACCCACTACACATCTGGATTTGTTACATAAGGTGGCCTTATTCAAACTTTTAAAAAAACTCACTCAGGAAACTGGAAAATGCATTTTGTTTTCTACACATGATATCGATATGGCAATACAATTAAGTGACGAAATGATTATTATGACTCCAGAAATAGTACTTCAGGATGAACCGTGTAATTTCATTGCAAAAGGCAGTTTCAACACGCTATTTAAAGACGAACATATTGTTTTTGATCCAGAAAAAGGGAAATTTGTGATTTCTTAAACGTTCAAACTTATTTGCCTTTTTGCTTCACCAATAACAAACGCTACAGAATTTGCCACATTAAAACTTCTGATGAGTGGGGACATAGGAATGGTTAGGTGATTTTCGAACTGTGCGAGAACTTCTTGGCTCAGGCCTTTACTCTCTTTACCAAAAACCAACCAGTCGCCTTCCTGAAAATCAGTTTCTAAATACGATTTTGAAGCATGAGAACTCATCAGAAAAACGCGTGACAAGTCTGGTATTTGAGCTTTCCATTCGGCTACATTTTGATATTCTCTCACATCAAGATGCACCCAATAATCCAATCCGGAACGCTTTAGGTTTTTGTCATTGATGACAAATCCAAAGGGATGAATCAAGTGCAAACGACTTTCTGTGCCCACACACAAGCGACCAATATTTCCAGTGTTATTGGGTATTTCTGGTTCTACGAGAACGATATTTAACATATTATACTTTATTAAAAGATTGAAAAATTAAGATCAAATCCGTTACATCTCTATTTGAAAATTTTCTACTTCTTTAACTTCCCCGGCCTCTAAATCATTGAGATGTACGTTTCCTATTCGAACACGAACCAAACGTAACGTGGGGAAACCAACAGCGGCCGTCATTTTACGGACTTGGCGAAATTTGCCTTCGTTGACTGTAATCGATGCCCAAGAAGTAGGACCATGACGGTCATCTCGAATTTTTTTTCCGCGTTGGCCAAAATTAGGAATTTCATTTAAAATAAAGGCTTGGCAAGGCTTGGTTTTATATTTGGTGCCATTAAAACCTATTTCAACACCTTCTTGCAATTGCTCTATTGCCGCCTGATGAATGATTCCGTCTACTTGCACAAAATATTCTTTATCTACTTTTTTACTTCGAATAATTTCGCTTATCATCCCATCAGTAGTCAAGAGTAACAATCCTTCCGAATCTTCGTCAAGACGTCCAATTGCCATTGTCCCAATCGGAAAATTGTGCAACTCCCCCAACAATTTCTTTTTTCTCTTTAGCTCGTATATAAATTGACTTAAATATCCATACGGTTTGTGAATGATGAAGTGTGAATGCGGCATTTTATTCGACTGTTTGTGCGTGCAAAGATAGTTTTGTTTTTGATGCAATTAAAATAGTGCTGTCATACAATTACTATGACAAAGCAAAAGCTATGTTAAATGATTGGATTAGAAAGGATTTTTGTTGTAATCTTATACTAGCAAAAAATAGTAACGTTAAAAATAAACATCATGCAAAGCGACGATTTAAGTTCAAAAAAGACCAATAATAAGCAAACTACAAATGAAGGATTCAGTGGGAAAAATAGTCCCGAAGATCCTGTTACAAATGCATCAATACTTAAAGAGGAAGTAGAAATTGATGCCAGCGGAAATGAAAAACTAGTGCAAAGAGCCCGTAATGTTGACCAAAAAATAGCCTCTATACCAGAACCAGAAGAAAGAACATGGAATGAAAACGAAAGTTTAAGTCGCAGTGTATCTTCAGAAAAAGAAAAAATGAGAACCGTTGAAAATGAAGATTACAACTCTGATATTACAGCAAAAAGATATCCTAATGGACACCCGGATAACAAAGAAAATCGCGGAAACATAAAATTAGACGAATAAAATAGTCTCATAGCGTTATACCAAAACAGAAATACTTTATTACAAAATTTTAATAGCCAACAAGGAATTTATTTCTTGTTGGTTTTTTTATGAAAGTACAAAAGATGTTGAATATCGGTTGGCAAAAAAGAAAAATAAGTGCTCAAATTATTAATTTTTAAAATACTGAAATAGATGAATTTATAATATTCTCTTAACATTAAAACTAATAGATTTGCGACCTAAATTTACCATAAATTTCTATGAAACAGAATTACTATTTGCGCTACATTGTAGCTTGTTTTACTTTTTTATGCTGCTTTTCAGCAACGGTACTGGCACAAGGAACATCGCCTGCGCCTCAAGATTTACCTTTTTCACAAAATTTTTCAACTTTAGCCGCTGCAGCCACAACCTATCCAGCAGGATTTCAAGGTTGGAAAACGGCTACAGGTACTTTACCTTCAGGTACGACGACATACGTAATTACTGGCGTTTTACTTGCAGATCAACCTTTAGTACCAAGTAGTAGTGCTAGCAACTCTTCCGGTAGTACTCATAACTATAATGAAAAGATTGGTATTTTAAACACTAGTAGTAATGACTTTGCCATTGGTTTAGCTATCAACACTGCTGGTAAATCAGGCATTGAAGTGCAATACAATGCCATGACAATTCGTAATCTATATGGAACTACTAGTGGCACTACTACTACAACTCGTATCAATGAAATGTCCTTACAATATAGAGTGGGTACCACTGCCGATTTTATAACATTGTCGAATACTGCTTATCAAAATAACACCACAACACAAAACACTGCTGTAACTACACCACAAAATCAGCAACTTATAAAAGTTATCCTCCCTGATGTATGTAATAACCAAGCTGTAGTTCAAATCAGATGGATTTCCAGACAAGTTTCAGGAGGAGGTTCCCGACCATCTTTTGCAATTGATGATATTAGCATTATTAATGACGTTACTCCTCCAGTAAATGCGGTTGGATTTCCTAAAATAAGCAGCATCCTTTCTGATGGATTTGATTTTTTGACTAAAATTAATGAAGCTGGAAAAACTTATTTTATAGTTGACGCTTCAGGAAGCACTGCTCCAACCGCTGCACAAATAAAGGCAGGAACAAATGCCACTAATACTGCAGCTTTACGAGCTGGAACGCTTACAATTGTTGATTCTGCTTTAGAATATACCCAAAACAATACTGGATTAATTTCGGGTACTGCTTATGTGGTATATTCTGTATCAGAAGATACTGCAGGGAACTTACAAACTACAGTAAACACATTAAATGTTACCACTTCGAGCGTTGCAGTGCCTTCTATTACAACGTCTAAAACAGCACTAGATTTTGGTTTTATAGAGCAAAATTTTAGTTCTACATCATTAAATTATCAAATAAGTGCACTAAATTTAGCAAGTGATGTAATGGTTTCTGCTTCAGGAAATTTTACCATTTCAAAAACGGAAACTACTGGCTATGGAACAAATTTAGTTTTTACAGCTGCTGATTTTAATAATGGAGCTACACCAACCGTATATGTGAAATTTGCACCCAATACAACTGGTGTTTTTTCAGGTCAAATAAATCATGCAGCTACAAATGCAACTACTAAGACTGTTAGTTTAACCGGTATAGGAATAAACCCATACATACAAGATTTTAATGATGTAAATGTTCTTACTAACAGTGGCTGGACAGCATACAGTGTTACTGGCGATAAGATCAAATGGGCCAGTACAACTACTCGTTTTAATAGCACACCAGCAGCAGTACAAATTAATGGTTATACTGAAAACGGGGCAAGCAAGGACTGGTTGATTTCACCAAAATTGCGTCTTGATACGTTTAATCAATTTCCTTTACTGTCTTTTTATTCCCGTAAATTTTTCTCAGGAACACCTCTTAAGTTGATGGTTTCTGTAGATTATGATGGGAAAAGTAACCCAGAAAATGCAACGTGGATATCATTAGAAGGAGATTTCCCAACTACCACTGGAACATTCAAACAATCACAATTTATTAACTTACAAGCGTATAAAACCGATCATACTTATATTGCTTGGGTTTATGAAACGATTAATCCATTATCGGATGCCGCAGAATGGACATTAGATGATGTTAAAATTACAAATAATACTACTTTTATTGCTTCTAATCCAAATTTGAATTTTGGAGAGGTTAGCCCTAATGCTACTTCATCAAGTCAATCATTTGTATTTATGGCAGGTGGTTACGGCGATATCACCATAACTGCTCCAACTGATTTCCAAATATCAATTGACAATACCAACTTTCAAACTAATATAGTGATCACCGCTGCCGAGGCTGTGGCAGGCAAAACTATTTTTGCTCGTTTCGCTCCCTCTGTAAAAGCACTTACCATTTCTGGTCCTTTGAAGTTAACAGGAACAGGGCTGAATCAAGAAATTGGCGCTTTCAAAGGTTCTTCCATAACAAAAGCGGAAACTTTTGATATTGTTACCTATAACTTAGAATTTTTTGGAACTGATGTTAAAGATACAGGCGGAACTGAATTTGGTCCAACAAATGATGCGCTACAAATAGACAACGTGGCCAAGGTAATGAATACCTTAAATGCAGATGTTTACGCTGTTCAAGAAGTTTCAGACGATGCAGCTTTAGATGCGTTACTTACCAAAATAAGTATCAATGGAAAAACGTTTGCAAAATCAGTTTCTCCTGTTTGGTCGCGATCGTTTCAAGCTCCAGATCCAAATTTTCCACCACAAAAATTAGTGGTGATTTACAATACACAAACTACTACTGTAAAAAAGACACGTGTACTATTCTCTAAATTGTATGACGAAGTACGTGCTGGAACAAAAACATTACCAAATTACCCAGGTGGCGTCGGTTCAAGCTTTTATTCGTCTGGTCGATTACCCTATTTAGTTGAAATAGAAACAAATATTGGCGGTGTGAAAAAAGATATTAAAATTGTAGATCTTCATGCAAGAGCCAATAGCGGCGGGGACATAGCACGATATAACATGAGAAAATATGATGTCGAAGTTTTAAAAGACAGTTTAGATGTTGAGTTCCCAAATGCCAATGTAATGCTCTTAGGAGATTTTAATGATGATGTTGATCAGTCTGTTATTGCTGGGAATCCTTCCTCATATCAAAAAATGGTTGAAGATGTAGCACGTTACAACACATTGACATTGGAAATCAGTAAATCAGGCGCTTTTAGCTACTTGTCTTCTGGTGGATTTCTGGACCATATAGTAGTCTCAAATGAACTTACAGATGAATACGTACCAAATTCGATAATGGTATACGATCCAAGATTAGACGTGCCAAATTACGTTACCACTACTTCAGATCACGGCCCGGTAATCGCACGATTTGAACTCAAAGAAGATATTTCGTTAAGCACAAATGATGTTATAGGTAAAAATAAATTGAGCGCAATTGCTTACCCAAATCCAACTATTGAATCATTTAATGTGGTTGTAAATTTAGAAAACACAACAGATTTACAGCTCAATATTTACGATATTTTAGGACGATCAATGGGTATGCCGTATAAATTGAATAGCAGTTCTAATGGCAATACCACTTCAATAAATATCGCTAAACTGCCTGCTGGAATATACATTTATACCGTGAGCGATGGCAACAAAGTAATATATCAAAATAAAATTGTTAAAAAATAAAACAGAATTCTTTTTATAAATAAAGCCAGATTTCACAACTGAAATCTGGCTTTATTTATTTAAAAATATTTTACAATTCAGCCTGTTTGAATAATCTCAAATAATACCTTTTTATCAAAAAAACTTCTATTAGTATTTTGATATACGAAAGGAAACTCGGAAACTTTTGTTTATTTTTACAAACTCACAAAAAGAAATTTTATGTCTAATATGCTTCCATTTTTATTGATTTTCACCATTGCACTCGCTATAGGTATTTTCCTTGGCAAGATGCTATACGCTGCACGATTCCAGTCGGAAAAAATTAGTTTAGAAGAGAAACTCATTGCTTTTAGTGCACAGTTTAATCAACTGAAAGAGCAAATTATAATTGAGAAAATAGCGTTTGAAAAGCACTTAGAAACATCCAATATTGAAAAAGAAAATATCAGAAGTGAAAAAGACAGTCTGGCGATTCAACTCTCAAAAAAAGAAGTAGATTTTGAGAATCTATGGGAACGAAACAAAGAACAAAAAGAAGAAGTAGAAAAACTTCAAGAAAAATTTACGAAAGAATTTGAGAATCTCGCCAATAAAATATTAGAGGAAAAATCAAATAAATTCACCGAACAGAACAAGGAAAACATGAAAAATATCTTGTCCCCTTTGCAGGATAAAATTCAATTGTTTGAAAAGAAAGTCGAAGACACACACAAAGAAAGTATTGATTACCATGCAGCTTTGCGCCAACAAATATTGGGATTGCGAGAAATGAATATCCAAATGAGCAAAGAAACGATCAACTTGACAAAAGCATTAAAAGGGGATAGCAAAATGCAAGGCAATTGGGGCGAATTGGTTTTAGAACGTGTCCTTGAAAAATCAGGATTAGAAAAAGGACGAGAGTATGAAGTGCAACAAGCTTTTACAACTGTTGATGGAAGCCGCGTTTTCCCTGATGTAGTGATCAATTTACCAGATGGTAAAAAGATGATTGTCGACTCTAAAGTTTCTTTAACTGCCTATGAAAAATACATCAATGAAGAGGAAGACGATTTAAAAGTTGGTTTTTTAAAAGAACACGTTAATTCTATAAAGCGTCACGTAGAGCAATTGGGCAACAAAAACTATCAGGATTTATACCAAATTGAAAGCCCTGATTTTGTATTGTTATTTATTCCTATCGAGCCAGCTTTTGCCATGGCATTGAATGAAGATACCAGTTTGTATAATAAGGCATTCGAGAAAAACATTGTCATAGTTACGCCTGCCACTTTATTAGCTACTTTACGAACTATTGACAGCATGTGGACCAACCAGAAGCAGCAAGAAAACGCACTCGAAATTGCTAGGCAAGCTGGTGCTTTGTATGATAAATTCGAAGGTTTTGTGGGTGATTTAATCAAAATCGGAAAAAAAATAGACGAAAGCAAAACAGAATATAGTGGTGCCATGAACAAACTGGTAGAAGGGAAAGGAAACTTAATTGTAAGTGTCGAGAAATTAAGAAAAATGGGGGCTAAAGCTAAAAAAGCACTCCCAGAAAGTATTTTAAACCGAGCAGAAAAAGACGAAAATAAACTTTTAAACTAAATCTAAAATGAGAAAATTTTTATTGATTATCACTATTGTCATTGTCGTAGCAGTAGCAGGATACTTTGGCTTTTTATACACAGCAACCTACAGTGAAGGAGTGCGATCTGGTGAGTTGATCAAGGTTAGTCACAAAGGAGTTGCATTCAAAACTTGGGAAGGAGAAATTAGTCAAGGAATTTCTGGAGCACAGATTTTTACTTTTTCTGTGATGGATAGTGACGAAAAAGTGATTGCTGATTTAAAAGATATGGAAGGTCAATATGTTCAAGTGAACTATGTGGAACGCTACCGAACGTTCCCGTGGTGGGGCGACACTCGCTATTTTATTGTAGCAGTAAAAAAAGTAAACTCGCCTTTTAAAATCAAATAAATGAATAGAACCTTTAAAACGGTAGCTTCATCAAATATCAGTATTTCTGAATTAATGCTTCCTTCGCACACGAACTTTAGCGGAAAGATTCATGGAGGTTATATACTGTCTTTATTGGATCAAATTGCTTTTGCCTGCGCGTCAAAATTCTCTGGGAACTATTGTGTAACGGCATCCGTAGACACTGTAAATTTTCTTAAGCCTATAGAAGTTGGTGAACTAGTAACTATGAAAGCTTCGGTAAATTATGTCGGTAAAAGTGCTATGGTCATTGGCATTCGCGTAGAAGCCGAGAATATTCAAACAGGAATAATCAAACATTGCAATTCCTCCTATTTTACGATGGTTGCCAAAGACGAGCAAGGCAACAGTATGCTTGTTCCGGGATTAATTTTATCCAATAAAAATGAAGTGCGTCGCTTTTGCAATTGTATCAAACAAATAGAGTTGAAAAAAGAAAAAGAAATGCATGAAGAAAAATTTGATTACAACTCAATAGAAACGCTAGAAAACTTAAAAAAATACAACCTGAAATTAGCAATACAAGACTAACTTTAGCACACTGTAGTTCTAAAGAAAATTAAGAAACACTACTAAAACATTAAAAAAATGCTCCTTTTTTTTTAATTAAAACTTGCAAAAAAAAGTATTTTATTTATTTTAGTTGTCAAAGTTATGTTTTAAAAATATTTATTGTGACATCAAGTAATTCAATTCATCTATTCCATCAAAAAAATTACAGTATTGTTACTTTTGCTTTTTACCTTTCAAGCGCTTGCTCAAGAAAAAATGATTACATAACGCGGAATCAAACTTTTTGAAGCTTATAATCCATTTTTTGAAGAAGTGAAAACTAGTACTGAAAAAGCAATCTGCGTGTTAATAACTAAAATTAGTGAAATAACCCTTTGGATGTATGTTAAGGATTTTCAGTTTTAGATAAGTTTGATGCAAGAAAATTTTGATGCTAATTACTTAGAAAGCAACGAATATCAAGAGCTATTTTCAAGGGTAGAATCGAAAAATTTAATTTAAAAAATTGTACTTAACTGCAAAACAGCATCAAATCAATGGGAAAATTACTATTCATGGTAAAACTAAAAAAATAAACTGTGTCGGTTTTTTGAAAAAAAATAGACAATTCATTAGAACTTGTGACATCAGTTATACGAAACACAGCTGATTTTAACATCAAAATTCCCGCCATAGTAGATAATAAAATATCTAAAACAGTGAATGTTACACCCAGTTGTGTCTTACAATACACTTATTTTGTTAAACAATCTCTTAATGCTACCTCCAAGTTTTTGAATTTAAATTGAAAACCCACTTGTTCAATTTTATCAGATGAAACCCTGCGCCCTGTCAATACGATAACGGCCATTTCACCCATTACCAATTTTAGAATAAAAGCAGGAACATTGGGCAACCAAATCGAATATCCGTAAATACGAGCTAAGGTTTTAGAAAAGATAGTGTTGGTGGTGTCATCAAAAATAGCTGCATTATAAGCACCTTCCATTGTAGGATTTAAAATCGCTTGCAAATACATGGCACACAAATCATCAATATGAATCCATGGCATGTATTGCTCGCCGGAGCCTATAGCGGAACCCAATCTATTTTTAAAAAGCGGAACCAGTTTGCTCAAAAAACCTTCGTTTTTTCCTAACACCAATCCCGTGCGAATTTTTACTGTTCGAATATTTAAATTCTCTATAAAATCTAGTGACTCTTCCCACTTCTGACATGTATAACCTAAGAAATCATTGGCTGGTGCCATTTGTTCAGTACAAATTTCTTGTCCATTTACAGCACCATAAATACCAATTGCTGATGCCGAAATAAATGCTTCTATTTTTTTATTACTCTTTTTTAACACCGAATACAACAGTTGAGTAGACTGCTCTCTACTATCGATAATTTCAGCTTTTCGTTTGGCTGTCCATCTTTTTTCAGCGATATTCTCACCAGCCAAGTGTATGATGAAATCCGCTTTTAAAACTGCGTTTTCATCGATTGTCATCTTGGAAACATCCCATTTGTAATAGGAAATGTCACCTCTATTTTGTTTTTCAGTTCTACTCAATATAGAAACAGAGTATCCTTTTGCAACTAATAAACTTGCTAAATTACTCCCAATAAATCCAGAACCTCCGCTTATTAAAACATTTTTTTTCATAATAATGTAAAACTAACAATTAATACCGATATAAAATTATATTAAATTTTGTTTAACTTTATTAATATATAGTTAAACATTTACTACCTTTATACTCTAATTTAAAATACATAAAAAATGGCAACTAAAAAATCAACCATCACAAAAGATAAAATAGTTTCAATGTACATGAATTATGTACTTGAAAACAGCGAGAAACCTAAGTCAGTTTATCATTTTACAAAACTAAATGATTTTACAGAAACAGAATTTTACGCGTTTTTTGGAACGATAGAAAGTATCGAAAAAGAAATTTTCAAAATGTTTACTGAGAAAACAATCGAATTACTGCACAAAAATAAGGAATACGAAATGTATGATATGAAGAGTAAAATGCTCAGTTTTTACTTTACTTTCTTTGAAATCCTTACAGCAAACAGAAGTTATGTTGTAATGGTATTGAAAGAACACAACAATCAATTAAAAAAATTAGCGCTTTTATCCGGTTTAAAAAATAGCTATAAAAATTTCTTAATCGAAATCATTACAGACGACTTTAGAACACAACAAGAACGATTTCAAAATTTCCAAGAAAAAACATTTATAGAAACGTCTTGGATTCAGCTCTTGTTGACTATGAAATTTTGGTTAGATGATTCCTCTCCAGCATTTGAGAAAACAGATATTTATATCGAAAAATCAGTAAAAGCAACATTTGAACTGATGAACATTGCTCCAATTGACAGCTTAATTGACTTTGGAAAATTCATTTTTAAAGAAAAAATATACAATAAATAATGAAAACAATTGACTACATCCCGACTTCAAAAATTGAAAGAGCCACTAAACTGGTGCAAACTGGTGCAAAAGTAGGTGTGAATTATTTGAAGTACTATGGGGAAAAAATAGTAAACTCTGACTTGACGCGTGATAAATTAAACGAGGACAATGCCGAAGATATCTATGATGGGCTTAAAAGTTTAAAAGGAAGTGCTCTAAAAGTAGCGCAGATGCTAAGTATGGACAAAAGTTTTTTGCCACAAGCCTATGTTGAAAAGTTTTCATTATCTCAATTTTCAGTTCCGCCTTTATCAGCGCCACTAGTTTTGAAAACATTCAAAAATAATTTTGGTAAAACACCAAATGAAATTTTTGACGAGTTCAATGCTAATTCTGTAAATGCCGCAAGTATCGGGCAAGTGCATGTGGCGGTAAAAAATGGCAAAAAACTAGCAGTTAAAATTCAATATCCGGGTGTTGCCAACAGTATTTCTTCAGATTTGTCAATGGTAAAACCTATTGCTATTAGAATGTTCAACTTACAAGGTAAAGATTCTGATAAATACTTCAAAGAAGTTGAAGACAAATTAATTGAAGAAACCAATTACTCATTAGAACTTAAACAAAGCCAAGAAGTTGTTGCTGCCTGCGAAAAAATCGAAAATCTAGTTTTTCCAAGATATTATCCTGAATTTTCGACAGAGAAAATCATCACTATGGATTGGATGACAGGAAAGCACCTTTCTGAATTCACTAAAGCCAATAGTAATAAAGAAGTTGCAAATAAAGTCGGTCAAGCCTTATGGGATTTTTATATGTATCAAATTCATATTTTGAAAAAAGTACATGCTGATCCGCATCCTGGGAACTTCTTAGTGAACGATAACAATGAATTAGTCGCATTAGACTTTGGTTGCATGAAACAAATACCAATGGATTTCTACACGCCCTATTTTGAATTGATTGACAAAAAAGTAATCAACGATCCCAAAATTTTCAATGCTAAATTATTTGAATTAGAAATATTAAGAACAGATGATTCAAAGCAAGAAATAGCCTATTTCACTGATATGTTTCATGACTTATTATCTTTATTTACAAAACCGTTCCAAGCCAAAACTTTCGATTTCTCTGATGAATCATTTTTTGACAGTATCGCAAAATTAGGAGAGCGTTTTGCTAAGGATACGAATTTGAAAAGAATGAATGGTAATCGTGGCTCGAAACACTTTATATATATGAACCGAACATTTTTTGGATTATACAATTTGATGTTTGATCTAAAAGCAACTATCGTGGTTAACGAATATGAGAAATACAACTAGTGAAAAAAGGAAACCTACCCTCTAAAATGTGCTTGGTCTGCAACAGACCATTTGACTGGCGCAAGAAATGGGAAAAAGTATGGGACGAAGTTAAATATTGTAGCGAAAAATGCAAAAGAAACAAAAAGGGTTAATCTGGTTTAGAAATGATTTAAGAGTTCATGACAATGAATCCTTATATAATGCGGTGGAAAATAATGAAAGCGTGATCGCGATATATTGTTTTGATCCAAGACATTTTGCAGAATCTCGATTTGGTTTTAAAAAAACAGAAAAATTCAGAGCTAAATTCCTGATCGAATCAGTGACAGAGCTAAGATCAAATTTGACGAAACTAAACATTCCGCTTATAGTCCATTTCGATGAGCCTGAAAAAGTAGTTCCACAAATTATTACTGAGCATGAGATCACGACTGTTTATTTTCAAAACGAATGGACGAGTGAAGAATCAAGAATACTTGAGGCTGTGAAAGCAAATAGCAAGGAAACTAAATTTAAAGGAACGTACAATCAGTTTCTATTTCATCCAGAGGACATTCCGTTTTCTATAGAATCGATTCCAAATGTTTTTACACAATTTAGAAATCAATGCGAAAAACGTTCTAAGGTAAGAGAAGAGTTTGAAATACTCGCATTACCCAAGCAAAACTGGAAGGAAATTGCAACTGAAATTCCGACTTTAGAAAAACTTGGTTTTGATGCTTTTATCCCAGATTCAAGATCAGCATTTCCGTTTTTAGGTGGTGAAAATCAAGCCTTAAAAAGACTGAAAAATTATTTTTGGGAAACTAAAAAATTAAGCGTTTATAAACTGACTCGCAATGGTTTAGTAGGAGCCGATTTTAGTTCTAAATTTTCTCCATGGTTGGCAAACGGTACCCTTTCTCCTAGAAGGATCTATTGGGAGATTCTGAATTATGAAGAGGAAATAGAGAAAAACGAATCTACTTATTGGCTGATATTTGAACTAATTTGGAGAGATTATTTTAAATACATCTCCCTGAAAAATGGAGATTCTATATTTAAAATTGGTGGAATATTAGATAGAGATTACGATTGGAAAAACAATCAATTAGCAATTAAAGGTTGGATTAACGGGACTACAAAAGAACCATTTGTAAATGCCAATATGATCGAATTACGCGAAACAGGTTTCATGAGCAACCGTGGCAGACAAAATGTGGCGTCTTATTTTGCTAAAGATTTACTAATTGATTGGCGCATTGGAGCAGCATATTTTGAAGCCATGCTAATAGATTATGATGTACATAGTAACTACGGAAACTGGATGTATGTTTCAGGAGTAGGAAACGACCCTAGAGATCGCAAATTTAATATCAAGTTACAAGCATCCAACTATGACGGACAATTTAAATTCCAAAAATTGTGGCTGCAACAAAAATTATTTTAAAAGAGTAGATGAGTATAAATAAAAAACATATTAATGTAGTTTGGTTTAAGAGAGACCTTCGTTTACAGGATAACGAAGCAATTTATAATGCAACAAAAACTGGCAATCCAACCTTGTTGCTTTATGTTTTCGAAAAATCATTAAAAAATGATTCCCATTACAGCAAGAGACATTGGAATTTTATCAAGCAATCACTAGTTGATATTAACACCCAATTGGAAAAATCCAATACAAAAGTGCTAGCCGTTTCATCTGAAGTACTTCAAGTTTTTAATATTTTAGAGGAAACTTATAAAATTGACAATGTGTATTCTCACCAAGAAACAGGTTTGAAAGTCACTTATGAAAGAGATAAAACCTTTAAACGTTTCTGTAAAAATAATTTAATTAACTGGGTAGAAAATATCAATAACGGCATTTTTAGAGCTCTCAAAAATAGAAATAATTGGGTTTCTAAATGGGAGGAATATATGAACCAACCGCAGTTTGACTTTAATTCAAAACCAGATTGTTATATCAGTTTAGAGGAAATCAATGAATTAGAAACTACATTCGAAAAAACTGATTTAGCAACTATTCCTGATGCTATTTTCCAAAAAGGAGGTGCAACCATGGCAGAGAAATATCTCAAGACTTTTTTTGATGAGCGTTATCACAATTATAGTTCGCACATATCAAAACCCTTGCTAGCACGAAAAAGTTGCAGCAGGTTGTCTCCTTATATAGCTTGGGGAAATTTATCCTCTAGACAGGTGCTACAAAAAGCAGCAACTTTTAGATTACACTGCAATGATAAAAAACAAATAGACTCGTTCCTATCCCGACTGACTTGGCAAGCTCATTTTATACAAAAATTTGAGATGGAGGAAATTATGGAGTTCGAAAGCGTGAATAAAGGTTTTCATTCTTTAGATAAAAAAGTGAATGAAAATTACATTATTGCCTGGAAAACAGGACAAACAGGATTTCCATTGGTAGATGCTTGTATGCGCTGCTTAAACGAAACTGGTTATTTAAATTTTAGAATGCGAGCGATGTTAGTTTCCTTTTTTACTCATAATTTATGGCAACCATGGCAACAAGCAACACAACATTTATCACAAATGTTTCTAGATTTTGAGCCAGGCATCCATTTTCCGCAATTACAAATGCAAGCGGGTGAAACTGGTATTAATATGTTGCGTATTTACAATCCTATAAAAAATAGCTACGAACACGATGCCGAAGGTGAATTCATTAGGAAATGGGTTCCAGAATTAAGCAGCTTACCCCGTGCTTTTATACATGAACCTTATAAAATGACGTATTTAGATCAAAAATTTAACGACTTTGAGGTGGGCGTCAATTATCCAAAACCTATCGTAAATATGGAAAGAACTCGAAAATTTGCTAGTGATTTTTTATGGAGAATGAAAAAAAACCCTCTGGTTAAAGAAGAAAGTACACGAATATTACGTTTACATACCATGGCTGATATAGGCGATAATGAATAATCTTTTAGCAAACCGAATTAAAACAAGTACAAGAATTTAATATCTAAAATAGCGTGACCACAAAAAAAGAACTTACCGATTTAGAAAAAGACAGAATTATAGAAATGGCATGGGAAGACCGAACTACTTTTGATTCTATTTTACTGCAATTTGGATTAAAAGAGCAGGAAGTAATCAATTTGATGCGAACCGAAATGAAACCATCAAGTTTTAGAATGTGGCGTGAACGCGTGCAAGGTCGCAAAACTAAACATGAAAAATTACGCGAATTCCGCGAGGGTCGTTTTAAATGTACCATGCAGCGACAAATCAATAACAATAAGATTTCTAAAAGATAATTTTAGAAACTAACAAATAAACTTGAGCTTAATTAAAATAACTGATTGAATAACAGATATGAAAAACATAGTAATCATTGGTGGTAGTAAAGGAATTGGAAGTGCCATTTTGTTGCAACAATTAGAGACAAACATGGTTTACAACATCAGCAGAAATGCTCCTGAGATCACGCATCCCAACCTCAAACATTTTTCGGTGGATGTTTTGAAAGAAGTACTTCCTGAGATTGAAGCGATAGACACTTTGATTTATTGCCCAGGTTCTATTAACTTGAAACCTATTGGAAGTTTGAGCATTGACGATTTCAAAAACGATTTTGAAATTAATGTGATTGGCGCAGTGAAGGCCATTCAAAAATATTTACCAGTTCTACGAAAAGGTACAGATCCTTCAATCGTTTTGTTCAGCACAGTCGCAGCAAAATTAGGAATGCCGTTTCACGCGAGCATCGCTACTGCAAAAGCAGGTGTCGAAGGATTGGTAAAATCATTGGGCGCTGAACTTGCCTCGGTAGTCCGCATCAATGCTATAGCACCCACTATTACCGAAACATCGCTTGCAGCTGGTATTTTAAGAAACGACCGCATGAAAGAAAATATGATAGAACGCCATCCAATGAAAGGCTATCTAAAACCTGCAGAAGTTGCGAATATGGCCAACTTTTTAATTTCTGAAAATGCAAAATCCATCTCCGGTCAAATATTTGAAATGGATTATGGAATCGTTACATTCAAAATTTAAGAATAATTGCTTACAAAAAAAATAGATATACAGATTACTATGATAAAAGAAATGAAAAGTTACGAGAAAATTGAACAATACGATACTGAAATAACAGATGCTTTAGCTGATAATTATAAAGTGATAATTGAAAACTTAGGCGAAGACGTGAACCGCGAAGGGCTACTTAAAACTCCAGAACGTGTTGCTAAAGCTATGCAGTATTTGACACATGGTTACGGGCTCGATCCTTTGGAAATATTGAGGTCAGCTATGTTTACAGAAGATCATAAACAAATGATTGTGGTAAAAGATATCGAAGTCTATTCGATGTGTGAGCATCATATGTTACCATTTTTTGGTAAAGCACACGTGGCTTATATTCCAAATGGTAAGATTGTTGGTTTAAGTAAAATTCCAAGAGTTGTTGATGCTTTTGCCAGAAGAATGCAAGTACAAGAACGATTGACAGACCAAATTAAGAATTGTATTCAAGACGCCTTAAACCCGCTTGGAGTAGCAGTTGTAATAGAAGCGCAGCACATGTGTATGCAAATGCGTGGTATCCAAAAACAAAATTCTGTGACGACTACCTCCTCATTTACAGGAGCTTTTCAGAAAGATAAAACAAGGAAAGAGTTTATTAGTCTTGTTTCGAATAAATTGAGTTAACTTTACTTTATAAAGGTTAGACAATGGATTAAGACAACAAAATATGTTGCTATTTAATTATAAATCTATTTTTTTAATATCGAGCGAAGTGTTTACATAATGATGCTTCTGGACTACGCTTTAAATTATATTATAGCTATTTTATTCAAAGTATGGTTTAAACTTCCGTAAGGATGCAAAAAACAATACCTTTTATTAATCTTATTTCTAAGTGATTAAAATTATACAGTATGAAAATTCTCTTAACAGGTGCTACAGGTTATATCGGGAAGCGACTTTTACCATTATTGGTAGAACAAGGTCATGAAATAATCTGTTGTGTAAGAGATAAAAATAGATTTTATTGTCCGATTGACTGCATTAGCCATATTACAATCATAGAAGTTGACTTTCTTGATGAAGATTCATTGGTAGCCATACCTGATGAAATTGATGCTGCCTATTACTTGATTCACTCCATGTCAGGATCTGACGCTAATTATGATGAACTTGAGAGCCAATCTGCACATCATTTTGTTACCCGCTTGAATACCACCAAAGCGAAACAAGTGATTTATTTGAGTGGTATTGTCAACGATACATCATTATCAAAACATTTGTCCTCAAGAAAAAAAGTAGAAGAAATTTTAAATACAGGTACTTTTGCCACCACCACTTTACGAGCTGGAATTATAGTAGGCTCAGGAAGTGCGTCCTTTGATATCATTCGGGATTTAGTAAATAAGCTGCCCATTATGATTACCCCAAAGTGGCTCAACACCAGATGCCAGCCCATTGCCATTCCTGATGTGCTTGAGTTTTTATCAAAATCACTATTAAATCCGCTTACCTACAACCAAAGTTTTGACATTGGTGGACCGGATATATTAACGTATAAAGAAATGCTTTTGGGTTTTGCAGAAGCGAAACATCTAAAAAGATGGATTTTTACTATGCCCATAATGACACCTAAACTGTCCTCCTATTGGTTGTATTTTTTCACGTCAACCTCCTACCGCCTCGCATCAGCATTGGTTAGCAGCATGAAAGTAGAAGTAGTTTGCAGCGACAATCGTATAAACGAATTGTTGGATGTAATCCCAATGACCTATAAACAAGGATTGTCCCGCGCTTTAATAAAAATTGATGAAGATAAGGTAGCGTCAAGCTGGAAAGATTCCTTAGTAAGCGGCCGATTTTCAAGCAATATGTCGGGCTACTTAAAAATTCCCAAAAAAGACTGTTTTATCGACCGTCGAAAAATGGAACTTATTAATCGGGAGTTTACCATCAACAAAATATGGTCTATAGGTGGCGATTCAGGCTGGTATTATGGTGATTGGCTCTGGAACTTACGTGGCTTTATTGATAAATTATACGGTGGCGTGGGGTCTAGAAGAGGAAGAACCAATAGACACGATATACACTCCGGAGACGCTTTGGATTTTTGGAGGGTTTTGTATGCCAATAAAGAAGAGGGTAAACTTATTTTGTTTGCCGAAATGAAACTACCAGGCGAAGCTTGGCTCGAATTTAAAATTATAAATCATACTTTGTATCAATCCGCTACTTTTAGACCTAAAGGAATTTTGGGTAAACTCTATTGGTATTCTGTTTTGCCGTTCCATGGTTTTATCTTTAATGGAATGCTCAATAAATTAATTAAGGAATAACGATATATCCTATTCCGCACCTACTGGAAATAGGATCGTAAAGATTGAACGGTACAACACCATTCAATCTGTATTTTTTTTATTTCAAAATCCCCGCTTTATAAGTAGCAATAGCTCGGTCTCTAGCCATAGCATGCTCTACCATAGGTTTTCCATATCCCAAATCAAATTCTTTAATCCATTTGCGAATGTAGATTCCTTTTTCATCAAATTTCTTTTGCTGAATTTCAGGATTAAATACTCTAAAATAGGGTGCTGCATCACAACCAGTACCTGCTGCCCATTGCCAATTCCCTACATTGGCAGACATTTCATAATCTAGCAATTTTTCAGCAAAATACGCCTCGCCCCACTGCCACTCGATTAATAAATGCTTGCATAAAAAACTAGCAACTACCATACGAACTCTATTGTGCATGTAGCCCGTTTCATTTAGTTGGCGCATTCCAGCATCGACCATTGGATAACCTGTATTTCCTGAACACCAACGCTTAAAATCAGCTTCGTCATTGCGCCACTGAATGCCGTCATACGCCGATTTAAAATTACGATTGACTACTTTAGGAAAACTGTGAAGGATTTGCATAAAAAACTCTCTCCAAATAAGTTCACTCAAAAAAACATCATTTTTATGAAAAGCCCAATTAACTAATTTGCGAACACTAACTGTTCCAAACCGCAAATGAGGGGATAAATATGAGGTTTTGTCCATAGCTGGAAAATCTCGCGTTTCTTCATAATTGCTTATGAATTTTAGATTGTGTGGCTTAACTTTAATGAGACTTTCTTCAAAACCAATTTCGTTTAAAGTAGGGATCACAAAACAATTTTTGTGAAAATTAGAGTAAAGTGAAGTGGCATCGTACTCCTGTACTGGCGCCATCGATTTGTATTTTTCTAACCATTTGTTTTTAAAAGGAGTGTACACGGTATATGGCAATCCATCTGCTTTTGTAATTTCTTTTTCTTCGAAAATAACTTGATCTTTGAATAAATACGAAACAACATGATTAGTGTCTAATAGTTCACAAATGGCAGCATCACGTTTTGCAGCATACGGTTCATAATCTTTATTAAAAAAAACTTCTTTGACATCGTACTGTGTTAATAATGTCTGCCAAACAGTTTCAGTTTCCCCTTTTTGAACTAAAAGGGAACTTCCTATTTCCTCGAGCTGTGCATTTATTTTAGAAAGATTTTCATGAATAAATCCAACCCGGGGATCATTTTTTGGTAATTTTTTTAAAATAGCCTCGTCAAAAATAAAAACTGGTATTACAGGATATGGAGATTTCAGCGCATGAAACAATCCTATATTATCGTCGAGACGCAAGTCGCGTCTGAACCAAAAAAGGGAAACAGCTTGCTTGCTCATTACTTTTTATTGAATAATTCATCCACTTTAGTAACACGATATTCAAAAATGGATTTTAGTTTATTTTTCACCACTACCGTATTCATTATACGTCCTAAAATCCCTAATGGCAATCCGTAGTGAACTACATCTGTCATTTTAGTTCCAGTAGGTGTTGCTTCAAAGAAATGCTTATGATGCCAAAAACTATAGGGTCCAAATTTTTGTTCATCGATGAAATAACTGTTTTCTTTTACACAAGTGATCAGTGTCATCCATGACAAGGTGATCCCAAAGAGTGGCGTTACTTTGTATTGAATAATTTGGCCTGGATACATTGATTTTTGATCAAAATCAGTGATTTGAAAACCCATTCCTTCTGGTGTAATTTTTTGAAGATTTCTTGGATTAGAGAAAAAAGCCCAGCATTCTTCTACAGAGGCATTAACATGCTGCACGGTTTCTTGTTTGTATATTTTCATTGTTTTTGTTTTAAAATAAATCAGGTCTTGGCAACAGATTCGCGTGAGGGACAGCAGTGGAGCTCTTTTTTGTACCGCATTTTTTTGCAGGACAAAAAAAGCGGGAACGGATTGCCCGACCCCGCTGTAACGCTAGTGAAAGTGGGGACACGCCCCAATTAAACTTACATTTTATAATATTTGAACGGTACAAATAACATTCCGAAACACTCGCCATGCTCTTTGCCTAAGTGTTTGTGGTGTACTTTGTGTGCTTTTCGTAAACCAATTAAATACTTGTTATTAGTGTGTTTGAACCATTTGAAACGTTGGTGAATCAGTACATCGTGAATCATAAAATAACACAAACCGTAGAACATAATTCCCATTCCTATGAAAAATTTGTAATTCAAACCTCCCTCTACTCCATAATAAAATAGTGCTATACTTGGAGCGGCAAAAATCACAAAAAAGATATCATTGCGCTCAAAAATATTAGCATATTTTGGTTGGTGGTGATCGGCGTGAAAGTACCACATAGATCCGTGCATTACATATTTATGGGTGCACCAAGTTATACACTCCATGATTAAAAAAGTACTTAGAAAAATCAAAAAAAATATCATTTTATTCTATATTTAAGTCTAACAATTTTTTTAAAAAGTAGGGTAATCTAAACTAACTTCAATTTATAGGAAACGAAAGATTTAGCTAATAATCCGGCTTTTGTGTAATTTGAAACTCGAATTCTAGCACTTCCTATTTCCTTACAAGGTGTATCTTCTAATTTTTTCAGTAGTTTTTTATAATATACATAAGCTGTATAAACACCAAACTTAGCCTCAATAGGCAGCTTAACAATTCCTTCGTAGGCTACTCTAAAATCTTCTTCAATTTCATTGATAATGGCTTTTTTTGCATTTTCGTCGAACGAATTCAAATCAACTCCGGGGAAATAATTCCGATTCAAAACCAAGTTATCATCTTTCAAGTCGCGTAAAAAATTTACTTTTTGGAAAGCTGATCCCAATCGCATCGCTTCATCTTTGAGTTGGTTATACCGATTGTCATCTCCAGCTACAAAAACCTTTAGACACATCAATCCCACCACATCTGCTGATCCGTAGATGTAATCATCATACTCTTCCTTGCTGTTATAATCCGATTTAATAAGATCTAATTTCATACTTTTCAAGAAAGCTTGCACAAGATCATCTGTAATATTGTATTGCTTCACTGTTTGCTGGAAAGAATTCAAAATAGGGTTTAAGCTGATACCACGGTCTTTAGCCTTGTAATACTCATCCTCAAACTCTGTGATTAAACTCTCCTTATCGTATCCATGAAAAGAGTCTACAATTTCATCCGCAAAGCGAACAAAACCATAGATGCTATAAATGGCATTTCTGATAACAGGTGATAACATATAAACCGCCAATGAAAAAGAGGTACTATAGTTTTTAGTAACTAACTTGCTACATTTAAAAGATACATCATCAAATAATTCCTTCATCCTATTGTTATGAAAATTGCTTATTAATTAATTCCGACACTAATTTTCCAGAAATTAATGCAGGTGGAACGCCTGGTCCCGGCACGGTCAGTTGACCGGTAAAATATAAGTTCTTGACCTTTTTGCTCTTTAACTTTGGTCTCAAAAATGCCGTTTGTAATAAGGTGTTTGCCATTCCGTAGGCATTTCCTTTATACGAGTTGTATTCGGACACAAAATCATTTTTACAAAAAGATTGTTTAAATATAATATTGTTTTTGATACTTTGATCTGTTAAAGTTTCAAAACGATCAATTATTTTATCAAAATATTCTTCTCGCAACGCCTCAGTATCATTGATTCCTGGTGCTAAAGGTATTAGAAAAAAGCCCGATTCCATTCCTTCAGGAGCAGCAGTTTTATCCGTGAGCGAAGGGAAATTAGCATAAAACAACGGTTCTTTAGGCCATTGCGGTTCATCATAAATATCTTTAGCATGTTGATAAAAATCTACGTCGAAAAACAAAGCGTGATGCGAAATATTATCGATTTTTTTATTGAAACCCACATAAAATAATAATGACGAAGGTGCAAAAACCCTACTATCCCAGTATTTCTCCGTGTAGGCTCTGTGCTCTTGCTCCAACAAAGTTTCAGTGTGATGATAATCGGCACCGCTCAAAACCAAATCAGAGTCGATGCGTTCACCATTTACTTGAATAGCTACAGCCGTTTTATTTTCAACAATAATTTTCTCAATGTTGGCATTCGTTTGAAATTTCACACCCAACTCTTTAGCCAGACTTTCCATAGCACGAACTAAGTCAAACATTCCTGTTTTGGGGTGCCAAGTTCCCAATCCAAAGTCGGCGTAATTCATAAAACTATAAAACGATGGCGTATCTGAGGGTTTTGCGCCTAAAAACAAAACTGGAAATTCTAGAATTTGAATCAACTTTTTGTTTTTAAATTTCTTGCGAACATCTCTACTGATGTTGCTAAAAAATTCACCTACTTTCATGGCTGTTTCGGGAGTAATTAATTCCAGTGGCGAAACACCCGGACGGTACACTAAATCCTTGATCGCAATATCATAATTACTCTTGGCTCTAGCCATGAAATCCTGCAATAAGACACCGCTTCCCTTTTCGATAGCTTCAAAGGCATCAATAATTTCAGTTAAATTGTCAGCAATGGTTATATAATCATCAATTCCATAATACACACGGTAGGCTGGAGACAATTTTATAAGCTCATAATAATCGGTGGTTTTTTTTCCAAAATCAGCAAAGAAACGATCAAAAACGTCTGGCATCCAGTACCAACTTGGTCCCATGTCAAAGGTAAACCCGTCTTTTTTTAATTGTCTGGCACGGCCACCAATCGCATCGTTTTTTTCGAAGACAGTAACATCATATCCACTTTGTGCTAAGTATGCCGAAGCAGCCAAAGCAGAGAAACCAGAACCAATGATTGTAATCTTTTTTATATTCTTCATTTGTTTAGCAAATATACGAATTGTTTAAACAAATAATTAAATCCAATCGACTAATTCGTTGATGGAATTAAAAATTGTTATTCCTTGTGGTAATTTTTCTTTTTTTACAAACTCAACCATGCGACCAATATACCATAATTCAGTAGTATCATCAAGTAATTCTTCTGACATTTTTTGAACATAACTGTCCACAACATCTCTTTCGGGTTGCACTGTCATGTAAGAGACAAAAACGATGGAACTAAAATGTTTTTTCAAATCTTTCAAGTTCTCAATTGGCATGCTTTCGCCTAGGTAGATGGTTTTGTAGCCATGTAATAAAATTTCATAGTTTAAATACATCAGTCCCAATTCATGAATTTCATTCATAGGAAGTGATAGCACAAAAATTCGGTCTAATTTAGTTTGCTTCAACACTTGAAGCTTCTCTGTATTGACTAATAATTTTTGTTTAATCAAATAACTAATAAAATGTTCATGAGCAGGAGTTATTGTATCGGATTGCCATAACAATCCCAATTCATTCATCAAAGGAATAAAAACCTGATGAAAGATTTCTTTGAATGACTTTTCTGCAATTAACCAATTGTAGGTTTTGAAAAAAAGCTCCTGATCAAAGTTCATCATAGCCATTTTAAACTCACTTATGGCATGACTTTTTGCTGTTTTGCTCGAAATTATTTCACGTACTAAAGAAGGTATTTTGTCCTGTGGATAAGTTGCTATTTTTGAAATTTTATACCCGTAATCGTGTAGCAACGTGATGTTTAATAGCTTTTGTAAGCTCGCCAGATCATACAAACGAATGTTAGTATCCGTACGCATGGGCTGCAAAATATCGTAGCGTTTTTCCCAAATTCGTATCGTATGGGCCTTGATGCCCGAAAGGTTTTCAAGATCCTTAATACTAAATACATTTTTTACATTGTTCATCGTTTATTCAAATTTATTGAACAAATGTAAAATAAATTTAATTAAAAACAGCTTTTAAAATTCCAAAACACATAAAAAAAGACCAATTTATGGTAAAGAAACCCTTTTGTAAACGTTCAACAGATCTAAATTTAGTATCGTTTTAGAATTATCGGTGCTTCTAGTGAACATGGGTTCAAATTTAGCTCCATAAACTACCTCATTGAAAGTGTAGGATGTTCTTATGGCTACCGTGTTGCTAAACATATCGTCAAAAGCGGTGATCATAACTATTATTTCGCCATGAATAGCTTCAAAATCCTCTTGAGTATATTGAAAAAGCGGACTATCCTCGGTTATGGGATGCACGAGTGTCCAGCTCAAAGTTAACAAGTTTATTTTATCCAATTCTAGGTCAAGTGCAAAAAATTTATTGGTCATTAGCCCATTTTCGTTGATGCTCATTCCCAGCGTAACTTTTGCTAAAGCATCTGTAAGATTGGTGTTTTTAAAAGGCGCTACCCGAATCATCAATCCCATTTTTTCGCCATAAGGTGCAATGACTGCATTATGTGAAAATTTTAAAAAAGCGGTTGGTTTACTAAAGCGTCCAAAAAACAAACCTGTGGCAATTGCAAAACTCAATAATCCAATTAATGCCTCGGCAGCAGAAAGTAAACTTGTCAAAAAACCTACTGGACTGATGTGACCGTAACCGACAGTAGTAAAAGTTTGCGCACTAAAAAAATACGCTTGACCAAATTTACCTAAATCAGTGCCAGTAGCATCGATTCCGTTTAAATGTTCAATACCAATTGCATAATATAAAAGCGCAAAAATAAAATTCATTCCAATGTAAAACAATAACAGGATAGACATGAAACGCCAACGTGGCATATCAATCATGGTGTGGTACCAACTGATGCGGTGTAAGAAAAACAAACCTCGCTTTTCTACATTAGCGGTTCCATCCTTATTGATAAAACGCCCACCATAATTATTGGCATTGGTACCAAAACCTGTATTTTGCTGTGATGCTGTTGCTTTTTTCATTGTGTTTGACCTAAAATGGCTCAAGATATCCTCACAAGCTTTATTGCCATTGTGATTGGAAACTCAAAAATAGAACTAAAATGCAAAACATCGTAACTATTTTATTTTTGATAGTTATTTTTATGTCAAATTCAAAACTAAGTAATGGCTAAAATGTAATGTCGTATTTTAATAAAGAACTAAATTTCTTTGCCACAGATTTCACAGATTAGCGCCGATTAATTCATTGTTTAATTTTAAAAATCTTTGTAATCCTTCCAATCTGTGGCAAAAACTCTTTTTAATACTTGCGACACTATATCTTTCTTGCTACTTACAACCCGTATTATTCTTTTCATCGAACGAGGAATCCTCAGAAATTGCAGACAGCACGGCACTTCTTCTTTCCTAAGAATGAAAAAGTTAGAGCCTATATAAAATAGTCTTGAAAAATTTCAACTATAAAATGCTCTCAAAACTTTTTATTATATTAGTACCAACTAAAAAAAAGCCATGAAACAAATAACCAAAGAAGACATCAGCCAAGAAGTTTTTGACTTGTACGATGACTACGCACATAACAAAATTGACCGCCGAAGTTTTGTAGAAAAATTATCATTATTTGCTGTGGGCACGCTTACACTGCCTTCCCTACTGAGTTTTATGACGCCCAATTATACAGATGCTATTTTGATAAAACCCGAGGATCCCAGAATAAAATCAGGATTTATCACTTATGATTCTCCCAAAGGTGGCGGTGCGATTAAAGGACTTTTGTCTCGACCCACAGCAACAAAAAAGAAAGTGCCCGGAATTATTGTTGTACACGAAAATCGCGGATTGAATCCGTATATTGAAGATGTAGGACGCAGAGCAGCCGTAGATGGTTTTATTACCTTGGCACCTGATGCTTTGTCACCACTGGGCGGTTATCCTGGAAATGATGATGCGGGTCGAGAATTACAGAAAAAGCGAACTCGGGAAGAAATGCTCGAAGATTTCATTGCTGCCTACAACTACCTAAAGGCGCACAAAGATTGCAATGGACATATTGGCGTAGTTGGTTTTTGCTTTGGCGGATGGATTGCCAACATGATGGCGGTAAAAATCCCAACTTTGGGCGCTGCCGTTCCGTATTATGGTGGCCAACCCACAGCAGCCGAAGCCGAACTCATAAAAACTCCTATCCTAGCCCAATATGCCAGCTTAGACACCCGTGTCAATGATGGCTGGCCAGCCTATGAAACCATACTCAAGAAGAACAAAGTAGAATATGTCGCTTATTTTTATGAAGGAGTGAACCATGGTTTTCACAACAATACTACACCGCGTTACGATGAAAAAGCGGCTACTTTATCTTGGACAAGAACTATAGATTTTTTTAAAAAAGAACTGAAAAAGAAGTGAATTTGTAATGCTAGCTATAAAAGTGGAACTATTGGGTCTCCACTTTTTTTATGGTTTAATGTAAATAAAATACTTCAAAAAATTAAATAAAATACAGAATTTGAATTCTATTTGAAACAAATTAAAAATGATTGCAGGCAGAACTATCTCTTTAAATCTGGGGTCATAGGTCTGATTTATAAGACATATAGAGAAGTTACTGGCAAGCTTACCGCAGAATCAGAGAATTCGAAAATCTAACTCAATTTTTAAAATGAAAAAAAATATAATAATATTGATCTTGGCGGTATTCGGTCTTTTCTCTTGCAATCAAAACAGTAAATCAATTCCTCAAAAAATTGAACAAAATCAAAAAATAAATGATAAAGACATTTACACCAAATATAAATATACAGATTCTAACGTTGGAAGCCTAACAATACAGAATAGCCTCCCAAAAGGCGGAATGAAATACACTGATGTAAATGGGGAAATATATATTTATGCTGTATTTTGGACTCTAATAATAAATGAAACAGATAATTCTCTTGAATTGAAGATTAATTTTCCTTTAAATTCTTATGAAGTTCCGTCTTTGCCAAGCAAATACTTTAAAATATTGGTTCCTTACGAGACAATGACACTTAATAAAGCACCTTTGTTTCTTTACGGTTTGACAGATTTAGAATCATTTTTAAATAATAATATTCATAAAGAGTCTTCCTTAAAAAGAACTATTAATCCCAAAGAATCAAGTGCTTTTTATGTCATAATGCTCTGCTTAAGTGAAGGAACTCACGGAACTTTGAGAACAGAACTTATCCTAAAAGAGGAGAATCTTTTTTATAGAATAAAAGTTGATGGCTTAAACAGCAACAATAAATCAAACGATAAAGAAATTCGTTGCGGAAGTATTAATTTAAAAAAATTATTGTTACTGAAATAAATAAAAGGCCTAGGCATAAAAGCTACAACGGATTTGGGCAATAAGCTCACTGAAAAGTTAGTATTGTATTTAGAATGATTTGCTTCGTCTGTTTGCTATCGCGAGCCAAGCATTTTAAAAATCCTTTTACTCAAAAGCAAATCAAGTACATTTACAAAATAGATTGCTTATTTTTAGCACTTTAAAATTGAAGAGCAAAAGATCGAAAATCAAAATTTTTTAAATTCACATCTAACTTTATAAAAATGAACATTAAAAAAGAACACCTAACCAAAGGGTTTATTCTTGCTGGATTGATGAATATAATAGGTGTATTATTATTCTCCAGATTTTTTAGTAATATGGTCATTCCAGAATTTGATCCTCAAACCATGTCAAATTTTGGATTGATAATGATTGTAGTTTGGGGGTTTGCTTATATAGCTGTATCCCAAAATTTTAATCAAGTAAAATGGTTAATTGCCGTATTTATGATTGAAAAATTAATCTATGCTACACACTGGACAAAATGGATACTCGATAACAAAATCACAGATGTGCTAGAAAAAGATAAAATGGCCGGAATATTTTATGTGATTTATGGCATCAATGACTGGATGTTCTTTTTATTTTTCTTTTTTGTTTTTATACGTGTAGCTCGTAAAAAGATATAAAATCTTGAAAAACAAGACCCAAATATCTGATATTCCAAACTAAAGCACCAAGTACTGGAAATAAATAAATTTTATTACTTTAAAAAAAACAGGACGCACGCCCTAATCATAACTCCCTAAGATTTCCTTTTCATACCAATTTCTAAATTCCTAATTTGCAACTTCAAAATCAATCGCAAAAAATGAAGGTCTGTATTGCCGAAAAACCAAGTGTAGCACGAGAAATAGCATCCGTTTTGGGCGCCAATACCAAACACGATGGGTATTTTGAAGGCAATGGGTATCAGGTAACGTACACTTTTGGGCATTTATGCACCTTGAAAGAACCGAACGATTACAAACCGCACTGGAAAAGTTGGGATTTGAACAACCTGCCCATGCTTCCCGAGAAATTTGAGACCAAAGTGGTGGAGAATTCAGGGATCCAAAAGCAATTCAGAATTATAAAAAGTTTGTTCGATAAAGCCGAATTGGTAATCAACTGCGGGGATGCAGGACAAGAAGGAGAACTCATTCAGCGCTGGGTTATGAACGAAGCCCAGTATAAAGGTGAAGTAAAACGCCTGTGGATTTCATCCCTTACCACCGAAGCCATCAGAGAGGGTTTTCAAAATCTGAAACCATCAGCAAACTACGATAATTTATACTACGCCGGATTTTCCAGAGCCATTGGCGACTGGTTACTCGGTATGAATGCTACCCGATTGTACACCGTAAAACATGGCGGATACAAGCAAGTATTGTCTATCGGCAGGGTGCAAACCCCAACATTAGCAATGGTTGTAGACCGATTCAAAGAAATTGAGAATTTTAAACCACAGCCGTATTGGGAGTTGCAAACTTTATACAGAGAAACGCTTTTCAGTTATGAGGAAGGCCGTTTTTTGAAAAAAGAAGATGGTGAAATTCTCGCCAATAGAGTCAAAGAAAGTGAGTTCGAAATTGTTTCTGTCGAAAAAAAGAATGGTAATGAATTTGCACCAAAACTTTTTGATTTAACAGGTCTTCAAGTATATTGCAATACAAAATTTGGTTTTACAGCCGATGAAACGCTTAAAATTGTACAGACTTTGTACGAACAAAAAGTGGTCACCTACCCCAGAGTAGACACCACATTTTTACCAAATGATATTTATCCTAAAGTACCTGGAATTCTTAAAAACTTAACGAATTATGCCACATTGACGCAACCGCTTTTAGAAAAAAAAATAAAAAAATCACCTAAGGTTTTCAATGATAAAAAAGTAACCGATCACCACGCCATTATCCCAACGGGGATTCAAAACAACTTACAATACAATCAGCAGCAAGTGTATGATAGTATTACAAAGCGATTTATTGGCGTGTTTTATGACGATTGTTTGGTTGCCAATACTACTGTAGTCGGTAAAGCTGCCGATATTTTATTCAAAACCACAGGAAAAGAAATCTTGAAAAAGGGATTTCGTGTAGTGTTTGAAGATCCAAACGCCAAAGAAAAAGAACCCGACATTTTACCGAGTTTTGTTGTAGGCGAAAAAGGGCCACACCAACCTTCGTTTTTAGAAAAGGAAACCAAACCACCAAACCAGTTTACGGAAGGAACCTTATTGCGCGCCATGGAAACCGCAGGCAAACAAGTTGATGATGAAGATTTACGCGAATTAATGAAAGAAAACGGCATTGGTCGCCCGTCAACGCGAGCCAATATTATTGAAACTCTTTTTAGACGCCAATATATTGTAAGAAACAAAAAACAAGTTTTGCCCACACCAACGGGTATTCAGCTAATTGATACGATTCAAAATGATTTGGTAAAATCAGCAGAATTGACGGGATCTTGGGAAAAGCAGTTAAAAAATATTGAGAAGGGATCCTGTAGTGCTGGTTCCTTTATCAATAATATGAAGCGAATGGTAGCCACTTTGGTCGATGAAGTTCGTAGTGAAAGCAGGCAAGCTAATATTTCGTATGCAGGAACTATCCAAAAGGAAGTCGTCAAAGTCGAGAAAAAAAACGAGACTGGAATTTTGGCGGAAGCCTGCCCCCAATGCAAAAAAGGAATCCTTATTAAAGGAAAATCAGCTTATGGCTGTAGCGATTACAAAGCGGGATGTAATTTTTTATTGCCTTACACTTTTGCCGAAAAAAAAATATCCGAAAACCAGTACATGCGATTGCTTCAAAAAGGATCTACGGTAAACTTGAAAGATTTTAAAACCAATTTAGGAGCTGTAGAAGGCTTGTTGCGTTTTGATGACAATTTCAAACTCATTTTAGAACCGAAAAAGATTGCTGTGAAAACCATTCCGGACGAATTAACTTGTCCTTCATGCAAAAAAGGAACTATTTTGAAAGGAAAAATGGCTTATGGGTGTAGTAATTATAAATCAGGCTGCGATTTTAAAGTACCATTTGATCTAGTTCGGGAGAAATTAAAAGATCAAAAACCTACGAAGGAATTAGTTTACACTATATTGAATGAACATGTTAAAATTTTGTTTTAACCATATAAGTCGTATAAGAAAGTTTGTTTGTCACATTTGCTAGATAGCTTGTAAGTTAAAACATTCTTTATGAACTATGCGACTTTCCTTAAATGAAATGTTTTTTTCCTTTATTATACTCAAATTAAAAACTTATATGACTACAGTGGTAAACCTTTGATTCCAGAACTATAAAACCGATGTTATTCTATTTTTTATTAATTTAGCAGTTCAAAATAACACCAAATATTTACACCAATGTTTCAAAAAATAACTCTTATATTACTTTTGTTAACCATTTTTTCCTGTAAAGAATCGGATGCAAATGAAAAAGAAAAAATGAAAGCCGCCAATTGGATTTTAGGTAATTGGGAAAGCAAGTCCTATGAAGGTACGTTGACAGAGTCTTGGTCAAAAGTAAATGACAGCACTTTTCAAGCAACTTCCTATTTTATTAAAGAAAAGGATACGATCCATTTTGAAACCATCACCTTACAACAAAAAGGAGATGTTCTCACCTATTATGCTATGGTTATAGGACAAAACAATGACAAAGCAGTTGCTTTCAAACAAACGAATGAAACTCCAAAACAACTGACATTTGAAAATCTTAAACACGATTATCCTCAAAAAATTACGTATTCACATAAAACCACAGCTTATTTAGCGATTAAAATTTCTGGAATACAGCAAGGAAAACCTAATTCAGAAGAATTTATAATGAAGAAAATCAAATAAAATTTTAACATATCGCCTACCAATCAAAACCTTATTCTAAAACGTAAGGTTTTTTTATGTTCTTAAAATACTGAATTTCAATAGCGAGAGAACTATCTTTAATTCACTATTCATATTTAGTCTAAATAAGTTTGTTAAATCAAAAGTGGTTTATATATTTGCATCGTTATTTTTAATTATTCCAAATAAACGATCATGAAATATATTTTGCTCCCAACATTAAGCCTATTATTCAGCTTGTCTTTTTTCGCACAAGAATCAGCGAATGCAACTCCTGACAAAAAATTTGATGCCACCATTTCATCAGAATTTGACACAATCAAAAACAAAAAAGGTGGAGTACTTAGAGAAGTTATTATTACCGCCAATAAAGAGAAAAAACCTATTTCGGCATTACGATCTGGTTTAAAACCAATGGATACACCACAAAGCGTTCAAGTTATTGGTGCTGAAATAATAACACAACAACAAGCCATTCGTTTAAGTGAAGTCATCAAAAACATCAATGGTGTTTATGTAGGTTCGGCTAGAGGTGGCGCGCAAGAATCATTTTTTTCGAGAGGATATGACATGTCTGCCAACAATATGTTTAAAAATGGTTTTCGTTTTAATAGCGGGTCTATTCCTGAAGTTTCGTCTATAGAAAAAGTTGAAGTCCTAAAAGGAAGTGCCGCTTTGCTTTACGGAAATGTGGCGCCAGGCGGAATTTTAAACATGGTTACTAAAACTCCGTCTTTCAAGAAAGGAGGGGAAATTTCAATGCAAATGGGGAGCTACTCGTTTTATAAACCATCTATTGATGTGTACGGTCCATTGAATGACATTATAGCCTACCGTTTTACTGGTTCATATGAAAACTCTGAAAGTTTTAGAGATAATGTAACCAAAGAGCGCTATTACTTTAATCCCTCGTTTTTGTTTAAAGTAAGTGATAAAACTGAAATAATTTTACAAGGAGATTATTTAAAAGACTATTGGACACCTGATTTTGGAACGGGAATCATCGGAAAAAAAATATTAGACCTTCCTAGAAACCTTTATTTAGGCGCAACTTGGTCTAATGGAGAAACAAATCAAGCAACTGTTTCTGGTTTAGTTACACATAATTTTAATAACGATTGGAAGTTAAACTTTAATACTTCTTTTCAAAACTATGAAAGAACTTCTAAAGGCACAGAACGAGTGCAACCAGCTGCAAATGGCGATTGGAATCGACCTTTGGGACAAAATAAAAACTTAGAACAAATTATAGGCGAACAATTGAGCGTGCAAGGAAATTTCAAAACAGGCCAAATCAAACATCAATTATTTACAGGTGTAGATATGGAAAATTCCTTTTCACAAGCATACACTTTTACGTTTGCATCTACAACGTACGGTAGTGGGAACCTATTTGATTTTGAAAATTTTGAGCAAGGCGGAGCGATACCAGATAGTAAGAATACTAGAATAGTAAAAACAAATACCAACCGTTTTGGAGTTTACGCACAAGATTTAATTTCTTTGACAGAAAAATTCAAGGTCTTAGCAGGATTACGTTGGTCTTGGCAAGAAGCCGAACTTATAAATTATAACACCCCGGTAGGCAAACCAGCCAAAATAGATGATCCAACTAAACGTAAAGACGAAGCCTTAACTCCAAAACTTGGGTTGGTTTATCAACCTACAAAGGATTTGTCTTTATTTGCCAGTTACGCAAACTCTTTTACGCCAAATACAGGATCAACAGTAGACTTGAAAGCAATTGAACCTTCTATAATTGACCAATATGAAGTTGGTGTGAAGAAAGATTTTTGGAGAGGAGCATTAAGTACAAATGTTACCGTGTACCAAATTACAAATAGTAATTTAGCACAAACTGCTGAATTTAAAGCTGATGGTTCTTCTAATACAGATAGTTCAATAAAAGTGTTAAGTGGAGAAACCAATAGTAAAGGAGTTGAACTTGATATTGTTGCAAAACCAATTGAGGGACTAAACATTATCGCTGGATACAGTTATAATGATATGCGTTTTACAAAAACTTCTGGTTTAAAAGGAAGCTTCATTAAAGGGGATCGATTAGCTAGAACTCCAGCAAATACCGCTAATCTAAGCTTTTTCTATACGTTGCAATCTGGTTCACTTAAAGGATTTTCACTGGGAGCTTTAGGAAATTATATTGGGAGAAGAGTTGGTGGATGGAACAATCAAGTGGATGCTTCCTTGCCTAATGGTATATTTGACAGAGAAATTCCTTTAGAAGGTTACACCACAATTGACGTAACCGTTGGTTATGATTGGAAAAAAATCTCGATCATGTGCAAACTTTCTAACATTACAAATGAGTTGAATTACACTGTACACGAAAACTATAGCGTAAATCCAATTGCACCTAGACAAATACTAACCCGTTTACAATATAAATTTTAAATAAAACTTTTACCAAAGGTGGATTCAATTAATAAATGCGAATGCCTTGCTAATGTTTAGTTTTTGTAAATATACTTCATTTGGCGAATTATATTGATGTCTTTTTCGGGGTCGATTATTTAATTTTTCTACTACCATTTCAACTTGTTCTGATGTTATTAAACTGAAGTCTGAACCTTTTGGGAAGTACTGCCTGACTAATCCATTTAGGTTTTCGTTTGCGCCTCTTTCCCAGCTACAATAAGGGTTCGCGAAATAGTAATCAATCTCTAAAGCTAATGCAATTGACTGATGTTTTGCAAATTCTTTTCCATTGTCGGATGTGATTGTTTTTAAAATAGGTTTCCATTTTGTTAATAATTCAATAGTTGCATTCTTGACAATTTCGGCGTCTTTACTTTCTATTTTTTTCAT
>JAFCUE010000031.1:0-44189 GCA_051990185.1 Flavobacterium sp. DT2-2
GTAGCATTTGGAAAACATTTCTTAGCAATTAATCCCATATTTGGTGCCATGTCTAGGGTAATCTCTGTGACTTGATTACGCGCTTTGAGAGGGATTTTTTCAATTATAGCAATTACAGTTTCGGCTTTAGTTCGGCTCACATAAAAAAGTTGGGGAGAAGTTATAAATTTGCATAAAAAAGCAAATGGATTTTTCGATATTTTCATCGTTTCTACCAGAAGGACTGTTATCTCATTTTAATATTGTTGATTTCAAGGAATTGGGTAATTTACAAAACAAGAAAGATTGTTTTTATATTTATTTAGACGAGAAAAACATTTTTCCTAAAGATTTTGACTCCAATGAATTTGAGTCAAAAGGATTCTATGAACGATCATTAATACAAGACTTTCCTATAAGGGGGAAAGCTGTTTATTTAGGTATCAGAAGACGAAGATGGCGCAATAAAAACGATAAGTCCATAGAGGTCAAAAGCGATTATTCTTTTATAGCAGAAGGTTCAAAATTAACCATTGAGCTTTCTGATTTTTTAAAAGGTACAGGTCGAGACCCGAGAAGATACGATAAGTAATATCGCCAGTTATTATGGTGTTAAGGCTAATTTATTACAACGTCATTACAAGAAAAAAATCAGTGGTTTTAAGGATTGGTATCAGTTAAATCACTCCGAAGACTATCTGATTTATCCTGAAAATATTGGCGAACATTTAAGTATTGACGAGTTGAGTTTGTCAAAAGGAGAACTCTATACTTTTGTTACCAATAAAAATGGAAAAGGAAAGAAAAAGACACTCGTAGCGGTTATCAAAGGAACTAAAAGTCAAGATATTATTGATGTTCTAAACAAAATTCCATTAGAAAAAAGAAAATCAGTAAAAGAAATAACCCTTGATATGGCAAACAATATGCAATTAGCTTTAAGAATGTGTTTCCCTGAAAGTTATCTCGTTACAGACCGTTTCCACGTTGTAAAACTAATAATGGAAGCCTTGCAACACTTAAGAATAAAATACAGATGAGAGGAAATTGAAAAAGAAAACCAAGCAATAAAAACAGCAAAAGAAAAAGGCTTAAAACACATTCCATTTACTTTTGAAAACGATGATACTCCCAAACAATTACTAGCTCGAAGCCGCTACATTATTGCTAAAAAACCAAATGATTGGACTCAAAACCAAAAGATAAGAGCAGAATTACTATTCACGAATTATCCACTTTTACATAAAGCATATAAGCATACTCTTGAGTTTAGAAATATTTATGAAGAAACATCAAGAGAACTCGCTAAAGAAAAAATAGTGAACTGGATAGAGAAAACCAAACTATTAGAAATGACCGTTTTTAATACCGCAGCAAACAGTTTGAAATATCATTTAGAGACCATTTTAAACTTCTTTATCAAACGACACACAAATGCAAATGCAGAATCATTTAACTCCAAAATAAAACTCTTTAGAGCCAATCAAAGGGGTGTCGTAGATGTCAAATTCTTTCTCTTTAGAATGGAAAAGCTTTTTGCCTAATCCCCAGAAAATTTATGTGACCCCTTGTTTGCCTTTTTAGCTCAGCAGATAAAAGGGCTTTTCTGTTTTTTAAAGTAAATAATAGGGTTGTTTTCAATGCATTCATTCAGAGGATTAATTTAAAAATGGATGTGTCAAAATGATTTTGGGCATGTTGCTGTTTATTTATTGCATTGTTTTTGAATTAAAATGAAGTGCTATTAATTGCAGAGATTCTTGATTTATCGCTGTTAAAGTGAAGATTTAAAATAGTTTTAATGTTGTTGTTTTGGCGGGGTGTGAAAAGGTTTTGTTTGGTGGTGCCTCGTCAAAATAACAATGGAGGAGATAAAAATTAATCTCTTTTTGAAAGTGTATCCAAAATAGATTGCATAAAAAAATTTGCTTGCTAACAAAATTAGTATTTAATTTGTACCATAAAGTTCATAACTGTATTGAAATGTTATAAAGAAAGGCAGAGGGATTAGACCCGATGAAGCCTTAGCAACCCTTCGATTTATCGAAGAAGGTGCTGCATTCTACCACGCTCATCGTGGAAAGATAACACTAAGAATTTGTCTAGTTACTACCTAGCTTTCTTTCTAATATTTCCAAACACAAGTCAAAAATTATAAAAGATTTGAAATTGGAAAATAAACCAACAGCAATTACCATTCAAAATTTCACCACCGAAAGCGGTGCTTTTTATGCTACCTTAAATCTAAATTTTCAGGTTTTTGGTTTGCCTTTGCATGCTGCTCCGATCGTTTTGGTCAATCATGCTTTAACGGGTAATTCGCAAGTCATAGGTGAATTTGGATGGTGGAATGATCTAGTTGGTAACGGCAAAACAATTGATACTGAAAAATATTCCATACTCGCATTTGATGTTCCGGGAAATGGTTTTGATGGTTGTAGTATTGAAAATTATCGTGATTTTACTGCAAGAGACGTGGCTAGAATTTTTGTAGCCGGAATTCAGGTTTTAGATATTCAGCAATTGCATACCATTATTGGCGGTTCAGTGGGTGGAGGAATTGCATGGGAAATGGTAGCTCTGCAACCAAAAATCACGCAACATTTAATACCGATAGCAACGGATTGGAAAGCTACTGATTGGTTGATTGCCAATTGCTTTTTGCAAGATAAAATTTTAAACAATTCCTCAAAACCTATCGCGGATGCTCGTATTCACGCCATGCTATGTTACCGTACTCCCGAATCATTTGCTGCAAAATTCGAGCGGACTATAAATGACGAATTGGCTATTTTCAACGTGGAGAGTTGGTTAGTTCACCATGGCACAAAACTCCAAAAGCGATTTCAGCTTTCTTCGTATAAATTGATGAATCAACTGCTAAGAACGATTGATATCACCAGAAATTCGGTTTCATTCGAAGCACTAACTGCTGAAATTGAAGCAGATATTCACATAATCGGAATCGATTCGGATTTGTTTTTTACACCAAGTGAAAACAGAGCGACTTACCAGGAATTAAAAAAATATAAAAACAATGTCAGCTATCAGGAAATTATTTCCATTCACGGTCATGACGCTTTTTTGATAGAATACAAACAATTACACAATTTGCTTAAAGGAATTTTTTAAGCCAAAAACAAAACACAATGAAAATATTAAAATTTGGTGGTAAATCGTTGTCCAATGGTGACGGAATTAATAAGGTGATTGCCATTATTACAGATAAAGTAAATCAAGGCGAAGCCATTGCCGTTGTGGTTTCAGCACGAGGAAATGCTACAGATGAATTAGAAAAAATTTTACACTTAGCTTCTAATAACGGTGATTATAAACCACTATTTAAGAACTTCAAAAACTACCAGCAGGACGTTTACCATGATGTTGATTTGTCCGAGGAATTCAATATTTTAGAGAAACTATTTGAAGGCGTTAGTCTCATAGGAGATTACAGCAACAAAATTAAAGATCAAGTTTTATCAAAAGGAGAGCTGCTTTCGGCTAAATTGCTCACCGCAATTTTGGTGCAAAAAGGCATCCAAGCACATTTTGGTGATGCGCGAGATTTAATAAAAACAGATTCGAAATTTGGTGATGCACAACCGTTAGAACAAATTTCAAAGAAAAATGTCATTCACTATTTCAAACAAAATAATGGAACAACGGTCAATATAATTACTGGATTTATTGGTTCTAATAACAATAATGACGCAACAACTCTTGGTAGAAATGGAAGCAATTATACGGCTTCATTGATTGCCAATTATCTCAATGCAGATGAATTACAAAATTACACGCATGTTGATGGGATTTACACGGCTAACCCGGATTTAGTTGTAGATGCTAAGAAAATTGATCACTTATCGTTTAACGAAGCAAATGAGATTGCTAATTTTGGAGCTACTATTTTACACGCCAAAACGATCATTCCGTTATTAGAAAAAAATATTCCGTTGCGGATTTTAAATACGTTCAATCATGAAAATAAAGGAACATTAATAACTTCCAATTCGAACAAAGAAGGAATTAAAACACTTTCAGTACTTGAAAATGTATCTTTAGTGAATCTAGAAGGTAGAGGATTACTTGGGAAAACTGGTGTCGATGCTCGAATTTTTAGAGTAATGGGCGACAATAATATCAGCGTGAGTATCATTTCGCAGGGTTCATCAGAGCGCGGAATAGGGTTGGTTGTGGCAGCTGATCAAGCTACAAAAGCCATGATTGAATTGGAAAAAGAATTCGAAAATGATTTCTATTCAAAAGATGTAAATAAAATCACTGTTACAGATGATGTTTCGGTAATTTCAATTATCGGTCAAGATTTGAGCACGTTTCACAAGCCTTACACGGCGTTGATCAAAAATAAAATTGTACCGATTCTTTTCAACAATACGGTGACGGGCAAGAATGTGAGTTTGGTAGTCAAAAAATCGCAATTGCACAAAGCCTTGAATGTCATTCATGGTGAAATTTTTGGCGTAGCCAAGAAAATAAATATTGCTGTTTTTGGTCACGGATTGGTTGGCGGTACCTTGATTAATCAAATTTTAGAATCGGCGGCAGCCATCGAAAAAAGGAAGGATATCAAATTGAATGTCTTTGCGATTGCCAATTCGAGTAATATACTCTTAAATAAAAACGGCGTGACACCCAACTGGAAAAATGAAATTCAAACCAACGGATTCTCTTATAAAATTGACGATGTGATTGCCTACGCAAATGAGCATCATTTGGAGAATTTAATTGCCATTGATAACACCGCAAGCGCTGATTTTGTAACGAATTATATTTCGTTAGTGGAAAACAGTTTCGATTTAATTTCGTCTAATAAAGTAGCGAATACTTTAAGTTATAGTTTTTATAAAAAATTGCGAAAAGTTCTGGCAGAAAACCAAAAGACGTATCTTTATGAAACCAATGTTGGGGCGGGATTGCCGTTGATTGATACTATTAAATTGTTGCACCTTTCTGGCGAAAACATCACAAAGATTAAAGGGGTTTTCTCCGGAACATTGAGTTATTTGTTCAATAATTTTTCTGCCAAAGACGCACCGTTTAGCGAAATTTTGAAAGAAGCCATTGATAACGGATATACCGAGCCGGATCCAAGAGAGGATTTATGCGGAAATGATGTAGGGCGAAAATTATTGATTTTGGCTAGAGAACTAGACTTGCAAAATGAGTTTGAAGAAATTGCTATTCAAAATTTAATTCCAGAACATTTACGCAGTGGAGATGTAGGAGAGTTTTTGAATAAACTGACGGAGTTTGATCCTATTTATGCAAAGATAAAATCCGATCAAAAGCCAAATCACGTGTTGCGTTATATAGGAGAATTATCAGGCGATTTACAAAATGATAAAGGAAATCTAGAAGTAAAATTAGTTTCGGTGCCATCAGATACGGCTTTGGGCGGATTAAAAGGTTCGGATTCTTTCTTCGAAATTTACACTGAATCATACGGAGACCGACCTATCGTTATTCAGGGCGCAGGCGCTGGATCAGCAGTAACCGCAAGAGGTGTTTTTGGCGATATTCTAAGGTTGTCTGATAAAGGGTAACTAGAGTATTCAGTGTTCAGTTTTGAGTGATCAGTAAGAAAAAGCAATTGATATGAATGTCATTTTTATTATAGTTGGAATGAATGTGTCAATTCTATTTTTGTTTGACAAAAATATATTAGATACTAAAGAATGGTTTTTTAAACTATTAATTTTCAATATAATTTTATTTTTAATAGCTCTAATAAGTTTTTCTACTGGTTTTGGAAAGAACACAGCTATTAATTCATTATTTGTACCATTGGTTGCGCAGCTTGTCTATTATATTTTAAATAATTTATTTTACTTAAAACAAAAAAGAAACAGTGTTGATACTTTTTGGACAATGGATAGAGGTCTATTTTTAGACGGTTGGTTCAATAGTATATTTTGGCTTATTTCCATATTACTTTTTCTATTCGTGTTATAAAAAAATATAAATTATTTAAAAGGGACTGCCTCCAGTCTTGGCTCCCTTTTCGCCACGGCGAAAGGGTTGGGGAGGAGAAAAATGAAAATAACATTAAACAGAGTAAACGACAATTACCACTTTGAATTAAAAAACGAAAGAGGGCATCTGGTAAACGTAGACAGCCGTCCTGAATATGGAGGTAATGATATGGGCGCAAGTCCGATGGAATTAGTATTGATGGGGGTTGCGGGTTGCAGTGCTATTGATATGATTTCGATTTTGAAAAAACAACGTCAAGAAATTACGTCTTTCAGAGCTGAGGTTGAAGGCGAACGCGTACAAGTTGGAGAAGCAAAACCATTTAAAAACATCCATGTGGTGTTTTATTTAGAAGGTGATATAAAGGAAGACAAAGCAGCAAAAGCCGCACAACTTTCTTTCGAAAAATACTGTTCGGTTTCTAAAACATTAGAACCAACAGCAACGATACATTACAAAGTAGTTTTGAACGGAACAGCTCTTAGCGATTAGTTATTAGCTTTTTGGAACAAAACAAAACATTAATAATATGCATTGGATATTAGCTAAAAGCTAAAAGCCAATAGCTAAAAGCTTACTAAAATGGACAATCAAGAATTTGGTTTCGAAACCCAAGCCATACGCAATCAGTTAGAAAGAACACAATATTTAGAACATTCGGTGCCCTTGTACCTCACGTCCAGTTTTGTATTTGAAGATGCCGAAGACATGCGTGCTTCATTTGCAGAGGAAAAAGACAGAAATATTTACAGCCGCTACAGCAATCCAAACAACAATGAATTTGTGGATAAAGTGTGTGCTATGGAAGGTGCTGCAGCTGGTTTTGCCTTTGCATCAGGTATGGCAGCGGTGTATTCAACTTTGGCTGCTCTATTAAATTCTGGAGATCACATTGTTTCTTCTAGTAGTGTTTTTGGCGCTACACATTCGTTGTTTATTAATTATTTTCCAAAATGGAACATTCAAACCTCGTATTTTGACATCAATCAACCCGAGACTATTGAAGGTTTGATTACACCGAATACAAAAATTCTTTTTGCAGAGTCGCCAACTAATCCCGCTGTTGATATTATTGATTTGGAATTGCTAGGAAATATTGCCAAAAAACACAATTTAATTTTAATTATTGACAACTGTTTTGCAACGCCATACTTGCAACAACCAATTAAATGGGGCGCGCACTTAGTAGTGCATTCCGCTACCAAATTAATGGACGGTCAAGGTCGAGTTTTGGGCGGAATAACCGTTGGTGATGCTGATTTGATTCAGAAAATCTATTTGTTTTCCCGACTTACAGGACCTTCTTTATCGCCTTTTAATGCTTGGGTATTGTCGAAAAGCCTTGAAACCTTGGCGATTCGATTGGATAGACATTGCAAAAATGCCATGAAAGTAGCAGAGTTTTTAGAAAATCATTCTAAGGTGAATAAAGTGAAATATCCCTTTTTGAAATCGCATCCCCAATATGAGATTGCGCAAAAGCAAATGAAGTTGGGTGGAAATATTGTTGCTTTTGAAATTAAAGGTGGGTTGGAAGCAGGAAGAGCTTTTTTAGATAAAATAAAATTGTGTTCGCTTTCGCCAAATTTAGGAGATACGAGAACCATTGTAACGCATCCGGCATCAACAACACACAGTAAATTATCTGTTGAAGAGCGTTTGGCCGTAAGTATTACTGATGGTTTAGTGCGAGTTTCAGTAGGATTGGAAACGGTAAAAGATGTTATAGCCGATTTGGAGCAGGCACTTTCGTGAAGTTCATAATGCTTGAAGCATACAATAGTCCGCGGTTTAAACCGTGTTCAATGTGGTTTATTTAAGAGCGTTTGGCAGTTAGCATTACCGATGGACTGGTGCGCATTTCCGTAGGTTTGGAAACCGTAAAAGATGTTATCGCCGATTTAGATAAGGCGTTAGCCCCCTGACCCTCGAAGGGAGAAGGCGATAGTTTAGCAATAATGGTTATGGGGAAGTGTAACATTTTCGTTTTGTTTGTCCAAAAAGTTTATTTTTGTAGCTACAGTAAAAGACAATAGATTTCTGATTACGTAAAATCTGAAATCAAAAATCGTTAATCCTAAATCTTATATCTTTTTAAATGCTCTCAAAAAAAACAAAATACGGAATAAAAGCGTTGACCTTTCTGGCACGACAAGAAGACCAAACTCCTGTTGCGATTGCTGATATTGCCAAATCTGAGAATATTTCGCTCAAATTTTTAGAAAGTATTTTATTGTTGTTGCGTCATTCGGGATTTTTAGGAGCCAAAAAAGGAAAAGGCGGTGGTTATTACTTGATAAAAGCGCCAAAAGAGATTAATATGGCTCATGTATACCGCATTCTTGAAGGCCCAATTGCATTACTTCCTTGTGCTAGCCATAATTTTTACGAGCCTTGTATTGATTGCACTGATGAGGATACGTGCGCGGTGCGTAAGTTGATGATCGAAGTGAGAGACAATACACTTATGATATTGGAAAACAATACGCTTGCAGATATCGCATTTTAAGTTTTAATTAGAATAATGTTTTGTAATTAAAGTAAATATATTATTTTCGCATAATGATCTACTACTCCGATGGGGTATTAGATTTAAATAAAAAAAATGAGATGAAAATTGAAAAAGCATGAGCAAAGAAATGAAAGATAATAATGGTACTGTAAGAATTGAAATATCCTTTAAAGAGCGTTTATGGGTTTTGATTCCAGTAGTGTTATTAGTGGGATTGCTTTCAACACTGATTTACAACCACTATACTGAATTTTCCTGGAATGGTTTTGTAGCTGGATTTGATTCAGAGTTTGTAATCTTTTTTGCAATAGGGATTTTTGCACAATTGGTAGATGGAACATTGGGAATGGGATATGGTGCGACATCAACTTCTTTTTTATTGGCTTACGGCGTACCTCCCCTGATAAGTAGTACTGGAGTGCATGTCGCCGAGATGTTTACTACTGGAGTTTCTGCTATATCGCATCATAAATTTGGAAATATCAATAAAAAATTAGTCCGACACCTATTGATACCGGGTGTTTTAGGTTCTATTACTGGAGCGTATTTGCTGGCTGATGTTGTTGATGGAGATGTGATTAAGCCATTTATTGCTGTATATATGATTGTGCTGGCTTGTATCATAATTAGAAAAGCAATGCAAAAAAATATCATCAAAAAGAAAACTAAGCGCCTGGGAATATTAGCCACTTTCGGTGGTTTTATGGATGCTGTGGGCGGTGGCGGCTGGGGTCCGATTGTGACAAGCACGTTATTAGGTCGTGGCAGGAATCCAAGGTATACTATCGGATCTGTAAATGCCGCGGAGTTCGCTGTAGCTTTTGCAAGTGGCGTAACGTTCATGCTTTTTGGAGGAATTGAAGGATGGCAGGTTATTATAGGATTGATTTTAGGAGGTGTTATAGCAGCACCAATAGCGGCTTTATTAGTCAATAGAATTAAAAGACAACCGATGATGATTTTGGTCGGAATTTTAATTATTATTTTGAGTGTACGAACATTATCTAAATTATTATAATGAGCACAGCAATTACAACGGCTTTATTGAAAAAAACAGCAACTTTTTCTTTGGAAGAAACATTATCTTTTTTGGCGGTAACGTATAAGGATAAAGTGATATTTTCAACATCATTTGGTCAGGAAGATCAAGTTATAACGGACATAATTGCTGTACATCATTTGCCAATCTCCATATTCACCTTGGATACGGGCAGATTATTTCAAGAGACCTATGATGTTTTTCATAAAACAGTTACTAAGTACAATTTAAACATCAAAACCTACTTCCCAGAAACAAAAGCAGTTGAGGAATTAGTAAATAGTAAAGGACCAAATAGCTTTTATGAATCTGTTGAGAATAGAAAAGAATGCTGTTTCATTCGGAAAGTTGCCCCTTTGACAAAAGCATTGCAAGGAAATGCAATTTGGATTACTGGTTTAAGAGCGGAGCAATCAGACAATAGAAATGATTTAGACCTTTTTGAATACGATGAAAAGTTCGATATCATCAAATTTAATCCCTTGCTTCGGTGGACTTTAAAAGAGGCAGAGGATTATTTAGAAAAAAATAATGTACCTCAAAACGCATTGCATAAGAAAGGGTTTATAAGTATCGGTTGCGCGCCTTGTACTAGAGCTATCACACCTGATGAAGATATTCGCGCGGGCCGCTGGTGGTGGGAATCCAGCCATAAGGAATGTGGGTTGCACCAGAAGTAATTTTAAATTATGAATTATAAATTATAAATGATTGTTGGAATCTTTAAATTTTTCAATCGTTTAAATCTTTACATTAAAAATATGAGTTCAGTATTAAAAACAAATGCTTTAGAAAGCGAAGCCATATATATTTTCAGAGAGGTGATTTCTCAGTTTGACAAACCTGTGTTGCTTTTTTCGGGCGGAAAAGATTCGATTACTTTGGTGCGTTTGGCTCAAAAAGCATTTTTTCCAGCTAAAATTCCTTTTCCATTATTGCACGTAGACACCGGACATAATTTCCCGGAAACTATCGCATTTAGAGATAAATTAGTTGCTGAATTAGGATTGGAACTGATTGTTCGTAACGTGCAAGACGCTATTGACGAAGGGAAAGTAGTAGAGGAATCAGGTAAGTATTCCAGCCGAAATAGTTTGCAAACCACCACACTTTTAGATACTATTGAGGAGTTTAAATTTGATGCTTGTATAGGTGGAGCGCGTCGTGACGAGGAAAAAGCCAGAGCTAAAGAACGTATTTTTTCGGTACGTGATGATTTTGGTCAATGGGACGAAAAAAATCAGCGTCCTGAATTATTTGACTTGTTAAACGGTAAAATAGAAAACGGTCAAAATATACGTGTTTTCCCTATTTCGAACTGGACCGAATTGGATGTTTGGAGTTACATTGAGCAGGAGCACATTGAAATCCCATCCATTTACTTTTCGCATAAACGTAAAGTTTTCTTGAGAGACGGGATGATTTGGTCGCATTCTCCTTTTGTATACCAAGAAGAAAATGAAGAAATTGAAGAGCGTATCGTGCGTTTTAGAACGGTTGGAGATATGAGTTGCACTGCCGCAGTTGATTCGTATGCTGCTACAATTGCCGAGGTGGTTGGCGAAATTAGAACGTCAACAATTTCTGAAAGAGGAGCCAGAATTGATGATAAACGTTCTGAAGCTGCTATGGAAAAACGAAAACAACAAGGGTATTTTTAGAATTATTTTAAATGTTGAATTTTAAATTTTAGATGAATGAAAGTGACATTAAAATTAAAATAATCAACAGTATTTAAAATTCAAAATTTATAATTCAAAATAAAAAAAACTGATGGAAGTTTTAAAAATAGCAACAGCAGGAAGTGTAGATGATGGAAAGAGTACGTTAATTGGGAGATTATTGTATGACACACAATCATTGACTACAGATAAATTAGAAGCAATCGAAAAGAGTAGCAAGCAAAAAGGATATGATTATCTTGACTTTTCACTGGCTACGGATGGTTTAGTGGCCGAGCGAGAGCAAGGCATTACAATTGATGTAGCGCATATATATTTTTCTACAGCCAAGAAAAGTTACATCATAGCCGATACGCCAGGTCATGTCGAATACACCCGGAATATGGTTACGGGAGCTTCTACTTCACAAGTGTCGATTATATTGATTGATGCACGTAAGGGCGTAATAGAGCAAACTTATCGTCACTTTTTCATTAATAATTTATTGCGTGTAAAAGAAGTGATTGTGGCGGTGAACAAAATGGATTTAGTTGGTTATTCAGAAGAGGTTTACAATAAAATTAAAGCCGATTTTGAAGCGCTAAATGCTAAAAGCACTTTCAAAGAGCAAAATGTAAGTTACATTCCGTTGAGTGCTTTAACTGGCGATAATGTGGTAGAACAACTGGGTGGAATGCCTTGGTATCAAGGACAAACTATTTTGCAACACTTGGAAGCCTTAGAACCAGAAGATGTATTTGAAACAGGAAAAGTACGTTTCCCGGTTCAAACGGTTATTCGTCCTAAAACCGAAGAGTATCATGATTTTAGAGGCTATGCGGGAAAATTGTATGGGAACAATATTAAAGTTGGTGATGCAGTAACCGTATTACCTTCTTTAACAGAATCTAAAGTGACCAAAATTCACTATTTCGACAAACAATTTGACGAAGCAAGTGCCGGTTCTTCGATTACTTTGGAACTAGAAAATGATATTAATGTGACTCGAGGGGACATGATTGTAAAGTCAGAGGAGTTGCCTAAAATCGGAAAAGATATCATGACAACGATTTGTTGGATGGATAGCAAAAAATTAGTTCCGGGTGCAAAATATTTGGTACAACACAATACAAATAGAGTTTTGGCCAAAATTGAAAGGGTACAAAATGTTATTGCTACCGATTATTCAGGAGTTACTCCAGCGACCCAATTAAGCATTAATGACATAGGCGAAGTACATATTAAATTGAGTAAAGCCTTATATTTTGATACCTACAATGAAAACAAATCAAACGGCGCTTTTATTTTAATAGACGTTGCTACTAATACCACAGCGGGAGTTGGATTTATAAAATAATAATCCGCACCCCTCCCGAAGCTTTGGGACTCCTCAAAGGGAAGGGTGCCAGAATAGAAAATAGAATCGATTAAATTATAATATAATACTCCCAGTTTCTGCTCCCTCCGGCGGAGGGGGCTGGGGAGAGGATAAAAAACACATAGATGGAAAGTTTTAGAACCGAAATAGAAGATCCGATTGTCCAAAAAGACATTATCGATTTAGAGAGAAAAATTGCTTTATTCCGCGACGGGAAAATTGATGATGAACGTTTTCGCAGCCTGCGATTAGCGCGTGGTGTTTACGGTCAGCGTCAGGAAGGTGTACAAATGATTCGTATCAAATTGCCTTTTGGCAAAGTAACAAGCGAGCAACTTACGCGTATCGCAAAAGTTTCTGATGAATATTCCACCGGACGTTTGCACATTACAACGCGTCAGGATATCCAAATTCATTATGTAAGTTTAGACAGAACGCCACAGCTTTGGGCTGAGTTAGAGAAAGATGATGTAACACTTCGTGAAGCTTGTGGAAACACCGTTAGAAACATTACGGCTAGTGAAACAGCAGGAATAGATCCAGACGAGCCTTTTGACGTGTCTCCTTATGCACATGCGATGTTTCAGTTTTTCTTGAGAAATCCGGTTTGTCAAGAAATGGGACGTAAATTTAAAATGTCCTTTTCATCATCCGATAAAGATACGGGTTTGAGTTATTTACATGATTTGGGTTTTATTCCAAAAATTGTAAATGGCGAAAGAGGTTTCAAAGTAATGCTGGGCGGAGGATTAGGCTCACAGCCAAGTCACGCCGAATTATTATCAGAATTTATTCCTGCCAATCAAATTATCCCAACAGCGGAAGGTGTTTTAAGAATATTTGACCGCTATGGCGAAAGAGCAAAACGGTTAAAAGCACGTATGAAATTCTTAATTAAAGATTTAGGAAGAGACGAGTTTTTGCGATTGGTAGAGGAAGAGAAAAAAGCATTATCGTATAAAACCGTTGAAATTGACACGACCGCTTTTGATGATGAAATTCCAGCTCCTTTATTAGAAGTTCCAAAAGTAGTTATTGAAGATACCGCTGCTTTCCAAGCCTGGAAAAAGTCAAATGTTATTGCTCAAAAACAAGAAGGCTATTTTGCTATAGGAATCAAAGTACTTTTAGGTGACTTTTATACGGATAAAGCGAGAGTACTAGCCAACTTGGTCAAGAATTATGGGGCGAATGAACTGCGTTTTACATTAAGACAAGATATTTTAATTCGTCACGTAAAAGAAGAAAATTTACCTTTTTTCTACCAAGAATTGGCCAAACTCGGTTTTGTAAATTTAGGCTACAACAGTATTTCTGATATCACAGCTTGTCCCGGAACTGATACCTGTAATCTCGGTATCGCAAGTAGCACGGGCATTGCAGTAGAATTGGAAAGAGTTTTAGCCACTGAATATCCGCAGTACAATAACAATCGTGAAATCACCATTAAAATTAGTGGTTGTATGAATGCGTGTGGCCAACACAATATGGCCGAAATTGGTTTTCAAGGTATGTCGATCAATTCAGGAAAATTGGTCGCACCGGCATTACAAGTTTTATTAGGTGGTGGAAATTTAGGAAATGGAAATGGTCGTTTTTCTGATAAAGTAATCAAGATTCCAAGTCGTCGCGGACCTGACGCCTTGCGATTAATTTTGAACGACTTTGAAGCAAACGCAAACGGACAATCATTTTTGGATTATTACGATTATAAAGGTGAGAAATATTTTTACGAATTTTTGAAACCTCTGGCAAATATAACTAATCTTACCGAAGCTGACTTTGTAGATTGGGGCAATGCTGATAATTACGTAAAAGCAGTTGGTGTAGGAGAATGTGCTGGAGTTGTGATTGATTTAGTGGCGACTTTACTTTTAGAAGCAAAAGACAAATTAACGTATGCACAGGAAGCGTATGAAGAATCAAAATGGTCAGATGCTATTTACCATTCGTATGCCGGTTTTGTAAATGGTGCCAAAGCATTGTTGCTAGCCGAAAATGAAAAAACAAATCATCAAGCAGGAATCATCGATTTATTTGATACCGTTTTCATTGAAACAAACAAAATCCAATTACCAACAACATTGAAAAAGCTGGTATTTCAAATTAGAGAAAATGAACCTACTCGAGAATTTGCTCAAAAATACAGACAAGAAGCCGTTGCTTTTTTTGAAAATATAGAAGCATTTAGAGCCAAAGATCTGCAAGATGAAAAATAAAAGAGAACCACAAGTAACGCTGATAGGCGCTGGTCCGGGTGATCCCGATTTACTTACTATCAAAGGAGCAAAGGCCCTTGCCGAGGCAAATGTGGTTTTGTACGATGCCTTAGCAAATGAAGAATTACTGTCCTATGCTCCTAAAAAAGCGCTTAAAATATTTGTGGGAAAACGAAAGGGTTCGCACGAATATACGCAAGAGGAAATCAATCAATTGATAGTAGACAATGCACTTACGTATGGAAATGTGGTCCGGTTAAAAGGCGGCGATCCGTTTATTTTTGGTCGTGGAAGTGAAGAAATAGAATTCGTAGAGAGTTTTGGAATCCCTACTTTCGTAGTTCCAGGTATTTCCTCATCGATTGCGGTTCCAGCCTCGCAAGGTATTTCGTTGACAAAAAGAGGTGTTTCAGAAAGTTTTTGGGTGATTACGGGGACGACTTCGGCAAGAAAATTGTCAACTGATGTTGCTTTAGCGGCGCAATCTACAGCAACTGTCGTTATTTTGATGGGCATGAGTAAGTTAGATCAGATTGTAGCTTTGTTCCAAAAAGAGTCTAAAGGCGAGATGCCTGTTGCCATTATTCAAAACGGAACAACAGCAGCGGAGAAAATGGGAATTGGAACTGTAAATACTATTCAATCAGTTGTTGCAGCTAAAAGTTTGAGTTCGCCAGCTATAATTGTTATTGGAGAAGTGGTAAGAGATGCGAAACGAAATGCTGCTTTTTACAAGGAATTAAAATCACAGCACAACCAGGTTTTGGCTTATGGAAAAGAATGAATTATATCCCATCTTTTTGAAATTGCACAATCTTAGCACTCTAATTGTGGGTGGTGGAAATGTGGGATTAGAAAAGTTGTCTTTTTTACTAAAGTCAAGTCCAAACGCTATTGTTGAGGTTGTAGCACCGCGATTTTTACCTGAATTAGAGACTTTGGCGTCAAGCCATGAATCAGTAAAACTGACGTACAAAAAGTTCAATTGCTGGATGCTCCGCAAACGCCATTTGGTCATTGCTTGTACCGATGATTTGAAAGTGAATAAACGGATTTACGATTTGTCCCGAAAAAGATTTTTGATTTGCAATATCGCGGATACCCCGCCACTGTGTGATTATTATCTAGGTGGAATTGTCACTAAAGGACATGTGAAAATTGCGATTTCGACAAATGGGAAATCACCTACAACAGCCAAGCGATTGCGCGAGTTTTTTGAAGAAGTTATTCCAGAAGACATCAACGCAATGGTCGAAAATTTGAATGAATATCGCAAAACGTTGAAAGGAAATTTTGAAGAGAAAATTCAAAAAATGAATGAAATAACAGCAAGCTTAAAAGGTCAGTAAAAATAAAGTCCGAATCGCATAATTCAAAAAATACTAAAACTAACTTGTACTAGTTCTTAATAATAGTTTTTCGTTTTTTTTGATCATGATAATCATGATATTTGCATTGCAATAGTATGCAGACTTTTTTTTTGAAAAATAGTAGATAAAATAACACTTTCCTTGAATTCACATGGTGAAAATTACAGGACTAATTAAAACAAAATGATTAAAACAGACATACTAATTATTGGAGCAGGACCCACAGGTTTATTCGCCGTATTTGAAGCAGGATTATTAAAATTAAAATGCCATATTTTAGATGCATTGCCACAAGCAGGCGGACAATTATCAGAGTTGTATCCTAAAAAACCAATTTACGATATTCCTGGTTTTCCAGAAGTGTTAGCAGGGGATTTAGTGGATAATTTGATGGAACAAATCAAGCAATTTGAACCTGGATTTACATTAGGAGAACGTGCTGAAACAATTGAAAAACAAGAAGACGGAACATTTATTGTAACTTCAAACAAAGGGAAAAAATTCCACGCTCCTGTTATTGCTATCGCTGGAGGATTAGGTAGTTTTGAACCAAGAAAACCATTGATCGAGGATATTGAATTTTACGAGGACAAAGGAATTAAGTATTTCATTAAAAATCCAGAAAAATTCAGAGATAAAAAAGTAGTAATCGCTGGAGGTGGCGATTCTGCTCTAGATTGGAGTATATTCTTGTCTAATGTAGCTTCAGAAGTAACTTTGATTCACCGTCGCAATGAGTTTCGTGGTGCTTTAGATTCTGTAGAAAAAGTCCAGGAATTGAAAAATTCTGGTAAAATAAAAATGATTACTCCGGGAGAAGTTGTGGGATTGAAAGGAGCTGAGCATCTTGAAGCGGTTGTAGTCGAGGAAAACGGCGCACAACGCACCATCGAAACCGATTATTTTATTCCGCTTTTTGGTCTAACGCCAAAGTTAGGTCCCATTGCCGATTGGGGATTGGAAATCGAAAAAAATGCCATAAAAGTCAATAACTCATTGGATTACCAAACAAATATTCCCGGGATTTTTGCCATTGGCGACGTAAATACCTATCCAGGAAAGTTAAAACTAATTTTGTGCGGCTTTCATGAGGCAACATTAATGTGTCAGGCAGCGTATCAAATTATTAACCCGGGAAAACGCTATGTTTTAAAATACACGACCGTTTCTGGAGTCGATGGTTTTGATGGGACTCGTAAAGAAGCTCCAAAAGCTGTGGTAAAAGCTATCGTATAACAAAATCTACACTTCAAGTTAAAAAATAAAGCGCTAATACTTGCGAGTATTAGCGCTTTGTCTTTTCTTTGTACTGTTCCTATATTTATTGAAAGTTATCACGAAAGGCGGAGGGAAAGACCCAATGAAACCTTAGCAACCCTTTATCTTTAAAGAAGGTGCTACATTCTACTTTATGTTGAACTTGTTTCAACATCTAAGATAGATAACACAAGAATACTTTCACAGTATTTCTCAAACCTTTTCTTGACAACGTATCGATTTTTTTTAGAGCAGATTATTGGTGCTTTTCAGCCATAATCCTTCCTGCTGTACGCTATATCTTTTTATTTTTAAAGAAAAAATAAAAAGGATGCCGCTGCCATCAGGGCTAAAAAGAAAAAATAGTGAACTTTTGGAAGTACTAATCAAAAGTATAGATTTAGAATATTTTCTAGATTTCAATTATCATCGTTATGTCAAAAGAGATTAAAGACAATTTAGGAATTCCCCCCTCGGGAGTTGAGGGAAGCATTCACGAAGCCATTACAAAAAACATACTCATCCTTGATGGAGCTATGGGGACCATGTTGCAACGTTACAATTTCTCTGAAGAAGATTTTAGAGGAGAACGTTTCAAAGATTTTCCGCATTCGCTAAAAGGAAATAACGATTTGTTATCTCTCACACAGCCACAAGCTATAAAAGACGTGCATGCCGCTTATTTTGAAGCTGGAGCCGATATTGTTGAAACCAATACGTTCTCAGGAACCACTATCGGTATGGCCGATTACCATCTTGAAGAATATGTTTACGAATTAAACTACGAGTCGGCAAAAATAGCCTGCGAAGTAGCCGATGCATTTACCGCCAAAAATCCAGATAAACCCCGTTTTGTGGCGGGTTCCATTGGTCCCACAAATAGAACAGCAAGCATGTCACCAGATGTAAACGATCCAGGTTACCGAGCCGTAACTTTTGATGATTTACGCATTGCGTACAAGCAGCAAGTCGAAGCGTTAATTGATGGAGGTTGTGATTTACTACTGGTAGAAACGATTTTTGATACTTTGAATGCTAAAGCAGCACTTTTTGCAATTGAAGAAGTAAAAGAAGAACGAAATCTAGATATCCCAATTATGGTTTCGGGAACCATTACAGATGCTTCTGGCAGAACATTATCAGGACAGACGGTGGAAGCTTTTTTAGTTTCGGTGTCGCATATTCCGTTGTTGAGTGTAGGCTTTAATTGCGCTCTTGGTGCTGATTTATTGAAACCCTATTTAAAAACGCTTGCACAAAACACAGCTTTCAATGTATCGGCGCATCCTAATGCAGGATTGCCTAACGCTTTTGGTGAATACGATGAAACACCAGAGCAAATGCAAGCTTTTATCAAAGAATATTTAGACGATAATTTAGTAAACATCATAGGCGGTTGTTGCGGCACAACGCCGGCGCACATTAAATTAATTGCGGATATTGCAAAAGAGTATAAACCGAGGGTTTCTGCTGTATTGGTGTAAATTAAATTTCCTGCAGGGTTTTTTTTAAACCTTGTAGGTATTTTTGAAAATAGATGATTGCGAGATGTTGTAGTAGTTAAACTTTAGTTATGCGAGCGGAATGACAAAATGAGGATGATGTTTAAGGATTTACTGCATGTGATTGCTTCGTTCCTCGCAATGACATAGAAGTTACAAAACCTGCGTGAGGGATAGCAGTGGAGCTCCTTTTTTAAGGCTTTTTAGCCTAAGAAAAAGAGCGGGAACGAATAGCCAGTTCGCCGCGGCGAACACGCCCAAATTATAAGAAGAATACGTTACTCCAACACGGTTTTTGAAACCCTGCAGGAACAAATAAAATAGAAAATGGCAGTAGCAGAGAAAAGAAAAAACTTAGTTTTATCAGGATTAGAGCCCTTAATAATTACGCCGGAAAGCGTATTTGTGAATATTGGGGAACGAACCAATGTGACAGGTTCAAGAAAATTCCTTAGATTGATTAAGGAAGAAAAATACGATGAGGCGCTTGAAGTTGCACGGGAGCAAGTAGATGGTGGTGCCCAAATCATTGATATTAATATGGATGAGGGATTGCTGGATGGTGTGTATGCCATGACAAAATTCCTGAACTTAATTGCCGCAGAGCCCGATATTTCTCGTGTGCCGATTATGATTGATAGCTCAAAATGGGAAATCATTGAAGCGGGCTTGAAGGTCGTGCAAGGGAAAAGTGTGGTAAATTCTATTTCGCTGAAAGAGGGTGAGGAAGCTTTTATTGCACATGCTAAATTGATTAAGCGTTATGGTGCTGCTGTCATTATCATGGCTTTTGACGAGAAAGGTCAGGCGGATAATTACGAGCGTCGTGTAGAAATATGCCAGCGGTCCTATGACATTATGGTGCACAAAGTGGGGTTTCCACCGCAGGATATTATTTTTGATTTGAATGTTTTTCCAGTAGCTACAGGAATGGAAGAACACCGATTGAATGCTTTGGATTTCTTTAGAGGAACTAAATGGGTACGCGATAATTTGCCGCATGCACACATAAGCGGCGGCGTAAGTAATGTGTCGTTTTCGTTTAGAGGGAATGACACGGTTCGGGAAGCAATGCATTCGGTTTTCTTGTATCATGCAATCCAAAACGGAATGACGATGGGGATTGTAAACCCAGAAATGTTATCGATTTATGACGAAATTCCAAAAGATTTACTCGAACATGTAGAAGATGTAATTCTGAATAGACGAGATGACGCAACGGAACGATTGCTAGATTTTGCCGAGAATGTTAAGGGCGATGTAAAAAATATTGAAAAAGCAATTTTAGAATGGCGATCAGGAACGGTGCAGGAACGAATTACGCATTCGCTTGTAAAAGGGGTCGATCAATTTATTGAAGAAGATGTTGAGGAAGCGCGACAAGCTGCCAAAAAACCGATTGAGGTGATTGAAATCAATTTGATGACCGGTATGAATGTAGTGGGCGATTTGTTTGGCTCTGGAAAAATGTTTTTGCCACAAGTAGTAAAATCGGCACGTGTGATGAAAAAAGCAGTGGCGTATTTACTTCCTTTTATCGAAGCGGCAAAGCAAGTTGGGGACAAATCGGGTAATGGTAAAATCCTGATGGCAACTGTAAAAGGCGATGTACACGACATTGGTAAAAATATTGTTTCGGTGGTATTGGCGTGTAATAATTATGAGATTGTAGATCTTGGTGTCATGGTGCCTCCAGAGAAAATTATTGCGGCAGCCATAGAGCACAACGTTGATATTATTGGGTTAAGCGGATTGATTACTCCATCGTTGGACGAAATGGTATATCTGGCCAAAGAATTAGATAAACGAGGATTGAAAATCCCAATAATGATTGGCGGAGCAACCACTTCACGAGCGCACACTGCCGTAAAAATCGCACCTCAATATAGAGAAACAGTAATTCACGTAAACGATGCTTCGAGAGCGGTAACGGTTGCAGGAAGTTTATTGAATAAAGATAAAAAACTATATGCCAGCGATATTCGAGCCGAATATGATGCGTTTAGAGAAACGTTTTTGAATCGTTCGCGAGACAAGAATTTCCTGACTATTGAGCAAGCGCGTAAAAATAAATTACAACTGAATTGGGAAACGTATACTCCAAAAACTCCCAATTTTATAGGTACAAAATCTATCGATGTCGAACTGGATGTTTTGGTTCCGTATATTGATTGGACTCCCTTTTTTAGAACGTGGCAATTGTTTGGGAAATATCCGGCTATACTTACTGATGAAATTGTAGGCGAACAAGCAACAGCTGTTTTTGCAGATGCACAACAAATGTTAGCTATTATTTTGAAAGAAAAGAAACTTACTGCTAAAGGTATTTATGGTATTTTTCCAGCCAATCAAGTGAACGATGATGATATTGAATTGTATGAAGCCCCCCCCGCCCCCGAAGGGGGAGCTACTCAAATGGTAGAAAAACAGACTTGGAAAACTGCAAGTCCAGCTATATATGATAAGCTGAAAGTACGAGGAAAAGAGATGAGAAACAAACCAACAGAGGCTGAAAAAATGCTGTGGAATGTTTTGTCTAATAAAGGAGTTGAGGGTTTTAAATTTAGAAGACAACACATAATAGGAGAATTTATTGTTGATTTTGTGTGTTTAGAAAAAAAGTTAATTATTGAAGTGGATGGTTCTATTCATAACGAGCCTGAACAAATTGAACACGACAAAAATAGAACTATTTGGTTAGAATCAAAAGGATTTAAGGTTGTCAGATATACAAATCAGCAAGTTTTGAATAATTTGAATACAACTATTGTGAGTATTAGCAAAGAATTATCCGCAAACTTGGTAGTTCCCCCTTCGGGGGTTAGGGGGCTGTTTCTAACGTTGCGTCAACAATCCCAAAAAACTAAAGGCGCTCCAAATATAGCTTTATCGGATTTTATTGCTCCAAAAGACAGTAACAAAACAGATTATATGGGCTGTTTTTGTGTGACGACGGGTTTTGGCGTTGATGAATGGGCAGCTGAATTCGAAAGAGATTTAGACGATTATAATTCGATAATGGTGAAAGCATTAGCGGATCGTTTTGCAGAGGCTTTTGCCGAATATTTACACGAGCAAATTAGAAAGAATATTTGGGGTTATACTCCAGATGAAAACTTGAGTACGGAGGCGATGATTGATGAGGTTTACAAAGGAATTCGTCCTGCGCCGGGCTATCCCGCATGTCCAGACCATTTAGAAAAACCTACTATTTGGAAACTATTAAACGTGGAAGAAGAAATTGGAGTAACCTTGACAGAAAGTATGGCGATGTGGCCCGCTTCATCGGTGTCAGGCTATTATTTTGCACATCCAAAAAGCAAGTATTTTGGATTGGGCAAAATAAAAGAAGATCAGGTAATTGATTACGCCAAACGTAGAAGTATTTCTACAGATAAAGCAATGAAGTGGTTGGGTCCAAATATTGCAGATTAAAATCCCCACCCAGCCTCCCCAAAGGGGAGGAGTTGAGAAAGGAATAAAAAAATTGTTCAATTAAAATTACCCGAGTTCTCCCCTCCTTCGGAGGGGTCGGGGGAGGATTATGAAAGTAACACAACACATAGAAGCAGCTAACGGAGAAACCTTATTCTCCTTCGAAATTATTCCGCCACAAAAGGGAAAAAGCATTCAGGAACTGTATGACAATATTGATCCCCTGATGGAGTTTAAACCGCCATTTATTGACGTAACTACCTCTCGTGAGGAATTTATTTATGTAGACAAAGGCAATGGTTTATTAGACAAAAAACTAACTAGAATGCGCCCTGGCACCTTGGGAATTTGTGCTTCCATAAAACATAAATACAACGTAGATACTGTTCCACATGTACTTTGTGGAGGCTTCACAAAGGAAGAAACCGAATATTTATTAGTAGATTGTCATTATTTGGGAATCAATAATGTGATGGCTTTGCGCGGTGATGCTATGAAAGACGAACAATCTTTTGTTCCGAAAATGGGCGGAAATATTCACGCAATAGATTTAGTCCAACAAATCAAATTATTGAATGAAGGCAAGTATTTGCATGAAGTTGTACACGTAGACAATAAAGCTGATTTTTGTATCGGAGTTGCGGGCTATCCTGAAAAACACTTAGAATCTCCATCTTTAATTTCTGATTTAAAGAGACTGAAAGAAAAAGTAGACGGAGGTGCGGATTATGTGGTTACTCAAATGTTTTTTGACAATGCTAAGTATTTTGATTTTGTTGCTAAAGCCCGTGAAATAGGTATTACCGTTCCCATTATCCCTGGAATAAAACCGTTAGCGGTACACCGACATTTACAAATTTTGCCACAAATTTTCCGTATTGATTTACCTGAGGATTTGATAGATGCTGTTGCGGCTTGCAAAACGAATGCCGATGTAAAACAAGTCGGAATTGAATGGGCTATCCAACAATCACTAGAGTTAAAAGCAGCTGGAGTTCCCGTTTTACATTATTATTCGATGGGAAAATCAGAAAATATCAAACAAATTGCGAGGCAGGTTTTTTAAAGTCATTGCGAGGAACGAAGCAATCCTACATTGTTGAAAGCTTCTAGTTTGCCTTGGTGAACTAGAAGCTTTTTTTATTGTCTTGTCATTCTGATGAAAGAGGAACCACACTTGATGAGATTCCTTATTAGTCGGAATGCCAAAACCGAGTTTTGTATTTTAAAAGAGTTTGTTTTTTTATTCGAAAACATAACTGAGCACTAAAAACGGAATACTGATAACTACTTCGTAATCTCCCTAAAAACTGCTTCCAGGTTTTTATTTTTCTGATTGAGCTGTAAAGTTTTTAATCCGTTATCATGTGCAAAATCAAAAACGGTCGGGCGCATATCTTTATCGGAAACAAAGGTCAATTCCCACGAGAAGTCATGGGTATTTTTGAATGATTTTAAATGTGGGATCCTGGCAATAGCTTGCTCTTCAATTTTATAATCAAATTCTACTTCTATAATTTGTTCTTTGTCAGCTGATATTAGATTGTCGAGTTTTTTATCCGCTACAATTTTTCCGTTGTTGATGATAATGACACGATCGCAAATGGCTTCGACTTCTTGCATGATGTGTGTAGATAGGAACACCGTTTTGTCTTTCCCCACATTTTTAATCACATTGCGAATTTCCATTAGCTGGTTTGGATCTAAACCAGTCGTTGGTTCATCAAGAATCAATACATCAGGATTGTGCAATAAAGCATTGGCAAGTCCTACACGCTGGCGGTATCCTTTAGACAATTGTGCAATTTTTTTATGACTTTCTGTAGTTAAACCAGTCAGTTGAATCACTTCTTCAATTCTAGATTTGGCCACTTTGTAAACATCGGCATTAAAAGCTAAATACTCCCTAACATATAAATCTAAATACAACGGATTGTGCTCTGGCAAATACCCAATAGAAAGTTGTACCGCTTTCTGGTTAGTGTTTACATCATGACCGTTCACAATGGCATCTCCTTCATCGGCATTGATGTAAGTAGTCAATATCTTCATCAAAGTCGATTTTCCAGCGCCATTCGGACCAAGGAAACCTACGATTTCTCCTTTATCAATGGAAAATGAAATGTTATCCAGTGCTTTTTGTGCACCGTAGCTTTTTGATATGTTTTTTACTGCTATTGACATGGTGAATGATTTGTTGCAAAAGTAAACAGAAAATGACTGAATTTGTTGTTAGACACCGCACTAATTCGCGAATTATTTTTTTGATAATCATACGTAATACCGGTAAAACCGCATCAAAAAAGAGAATTAAATTGATAAATCTGTCATTTAGATTTCTATATTTACGATAAACTATATAAAGAGGAATATGAAAAATACAGTGTCAGGGAGTTTCTTGAAAAATTACAGTAGTATTATTTTACTTCTTGGTGGGATCTTAGTGGGGAGTGTTTTAGGGTTGGTTTTTGGAAAAGATGTTGCCGTCATTAAACCGCTGGGCGATATTTTTCTAAATTTATTATTCACAGCAATTATCCCGTTGATATTTTTCACTATAGCTTCTTCTATTGCCAGTTTAGAAAAGACTGAAAAATTAGGAAAATTATTTGCAATAGTTCTAGGCGTTTTTTTATTTACGGTTCTAATTTCGGCTATTTTAATGCTCGTAGGTGTTTTACTTTTTCCAATTCAACAAGATTTTATTCTTTCTCAGGTTCCCATGGAAATGGTCGAAACAGGAACCGCAGGCTCGCAGATAACCCAATTGCTAACAGCTAGCGATTTTTTCGAACTTTTGTCTCGAAAAAACATGTTGGCACTTATTATATTTTCATTTTTGATCGGATTTGCGTGTTTGAATTCGGGTGAAAAAGGGAAGGATTTTAGTCGGTTTCTTCATTCTGGTAATGAAGTCATGAAACAATTGCTTCACATTATTATGAAAACGGCTCCAGTTGGTTTGGGTGCTTATTTTGCCTATCAAGTGGGCATTTTTGGACCGCAACTGTTTGGAGCATACGCAAAACCATTAGGATTGTATTATGCGGTTTGTGCTTTTTATTTTGTAGTGTTCTTTAGTTTGTATGCGTATATGGCTGGCGGAAAATTAGGGTTTAAAGTATTTTGGAAAAACAACATAACCCCTTCTTTGACTGCACTAGGAACTTGTAGCAGCATTGCAACAATCCCAGCAAATCTTGAAGGTGCAGAAAAAATCAATATTCCAGCATATATTAGGAACGTGGTAATACCGCTGGGCGCACCGTTGCATAAAGATGGTTCGAGCATGTCGTCAATCGTTAAAATAGCGGTAATTTTTGCTCTATTTGGAAAAGATCTTACGGATCCATATACCATATTAGTTGCTTTGGGAATCACAGTTATTGTATCAGTAGTAGAAGGAGGAATTCCAAATGGGGGATATATAGGTGAAATTTTAGCTATTTCAGTTTATGGATTTCCAATGGAGCAAGCCTTGCCGGCCGCTATGATTATAGGAACACTTGTAGATCCTATGGCTACATTGCTTAACGCCAATGGAGATTTAGTTTCGGCCATGTTAGTAACCCGAATTGCAGAGGGTAAAAACTGGCTTACTGAAAAAGTAGTAATATAGTAGTATGAATTTAGATGGTATATTTCGTAAAACTCTTGTCTCAAGTGAAACTTCAGTTTATGATACTGTGTAAATGGTATTTTAAAGGCTATTTATTGAACATTATACAATTAAAAACCAGTTTTTTAGAGAATCTCTTTTTTGTCTAATAAAAGGAACTTTTTCTTTGGGTCAAGTATAAATTTTGCATACATTCGCAATGTAAAAATTATAAAAAAGCAGTAACATGTTAAGTAACCAATTTTATTTTAGCAATTCTTATTATTTCTTCTGGAAGGTCGAAAGGGATTGTTGTATGGTTATTTAATTAAAATATTAAATTGATACTATAAATATACAATCCCGATGTGAATCGGGATTTTTTTTTGCTTAAAAGTGTATACAATGAATACAATAATAGGAATACAAGGCATAGCGGGTTCATTTCATCATCAGGTGGCGCAGGAATATTTCAATCAAAATATTACTCTGGACGAGTGTTTGTCTTTTGAGGAATTGATCGATAATTTAATATCAGGTAAATCAGATCAAGCGGTTATGGCGATCGAAAATTCTATTGCGGGACCTATTATTCCCAATTATGCCTTAATCGACAAAAACAATTTACACATTATAGGCGAACATTATTTGAACATTCATCAAAATTTTATGGCGCTTAAAGGTCAAGAAATGAAAGATATTCTAGAAGTACATTCGCATCCGATGGCAATTTTACAATGTATGGATTTTTTAAAAAAATATCCACATATAAAGTTAGTTGAAGACAAAGATACTGCCGAAACAGCGCGAAGAATAAAGGAAAAGCAGTTAAAAGGAATTGCTGCAATCGCCAGTAAAACGGCATCAGAAATGTATGATTTAGAAATTTTAGCTCCGGAGATTCAGACCATAAATAATAACATGACACGATTTGTTATTATTAAAAGGGAGAATTCATTTGTTGTTGAAAACGAAATAAATAGAGCTTCCATCAAATTTGAATTGGATCATAAACGCGGCAGTTTAGCGGCAGTTTTGAATGTAATGAGCGATTGTAAATTGAATTTAACTAAGATCCAATCGTTGCCAAAAATAGAAACACCTTGGCGCTATTCCTTTTTTGTAGATGTTACTTTCGAAAAATATGAGGATTATACTAAGGCAAAAGCGTTGTTGATCATTATGGCAGAGTACTTTAAAGTTTTGGGCGAATATAAAAATACAAAACCATGATTACTACAGCGAAACGTCTAGATATAATTGAAGAATACTATTTCTCGTCAAAATTGAGAGAAGTAAGACAATTGGCTTCTGAAGGGAAACCCATTATCAATATGGGAATTGGAAGTCCAGATTTACTACCATCACAAGCGGTTATTGACGCTATAGTTGGTGCCATGCAAGATGAAAACGCGCATCAGTATCAGAGTTATCAAGGATTACTAGAGTTGCGCGAGGGTATGGCTGATTTTTATACCAGTAATTATGGAATTGCATTAAATCCTGTAAATGAGATTTTACCTCTAATGGGATCTAAAGAAGGAATTATGCATATTTCATTGGCTTTCTTGAATGAAGGCGATCAGGTGCTGATTCCTAATCCAGGATACCCAACCTATACTTCGGTGACGAATTTAGTGGGAGCAGTGCCCGTTTATTATGATTTAAAAGAGGACAATAATTGGGAACCTGATTTTGAAGCATTAGAAAAACTCGATTTGTCAAAGATAAAAATCATGTGGATTGGGTATCCACACATGCCCACAGGAGCAAGTGGCAGTTTACAGTTGTTTGAAAAGTTAGTTGCTTTCGCCAAAAAACATACTATTTTGTTAGTGAACGATAATCCGTATAGTTTTGTTTTGAATGACAATCCGATTAGTTTGTTGCAAGTTGCTGGTGCCAAAGAAGTTGCTTTAGAATTAAATTCTTTGAGCAAGACTTTTAACATGGCTGGCTGGAGAGTGGGTATGGTTTTAGGAAATGCAAAATGTATTGATGCTGTACTAAAAGTAAAAAGTAACATGGATAGCGGCATGTTTTACGGAATTCAAAAAGGGGCAATTGAAGCGCTGAAAAGCGAAAAAGCTTGGTTTGATTCTATGAATGAAATCTATAAAAGACGACGTGTATTAACGGAACAGTTAGCAGAAAAGTTAGGATGTCAAGTATATAAAAAAGGTGTTGGATTATTTGTTTGGGCAAAATTGCCAAAGGGAATCACCTCAGCAGAAAAATTTATTGATAAAATTTTATATGATAAATCAATATTCATTACGCCGGGAACTATTTTTGGTTCAAATGGAGAAGGGTACATTCGGTTTGCGTTGTGCGTAAAAGAAGAAAAAATTAGAGAAGCAATCAGTCGATTTGCGTAGAAAATTGATTCATCGCTTAGGTCTAAGAATAGAAAAATAATAATTGTTTTTAAGAAAATAGATGTTCTCAAAAACGAGGTTTCCTAGCCCTGATAGCAGTGGAAATCCTTTGTTGCCGGAGTTCGGCAGGAAAGATTGAAACGGATAGCAGGATAAGCTTCGGATAAAAATAATAAAATGAAAGTATTTGTCATAGGAATAGGATTAATAGGTGGCTCGATGGTATTGGATATAAAAACTTTGTACCCAAACGCTATGATTTATGGCATTGATACGAACGAAAGTCATTTGGCGGAAGCCTTAGCTTTAGGAGTTGTTGATGAAGCTGTTGAATTTGATGCGTTAGTGCATGCAGACTTTGTAATCGTCTCGGTTCCTGTTGATGTAGCAGTAACGGTTTTGCCAAAAGTTTTAGATAATATAGGAGACCAAACTATAGTTTTAGATGTGGGTTCTACTAAAATACCCATTTGCGAAGCGGTTGCCAATCATTCTAAAAGACGCAATTTTATAGCCACGCATCCAATTGCGGGGACAGAGTTTTCGGGACCTTCGGCAGCGATAAAAGGTTTGTTTCAAGGAAAAACAAACATTATTTGTGAGGTGGAGAAAACTACATTCAAGTTACAAGAAAAAGCTTTAGAACTTTTTACTGAAATGGGGATGCGCATACGGTATATGGATCCAAAGTCACATGACAAACACATCGCTTATGTGTCGCACCTATCCCATATTAGTGCATTTATGTTAGGGAAAACAGTAATTGATAAGGAGAAACACGAGCAAGATATTTTTGATATGGCAGGTTCTGGTTTTGAAAGTACCGTGCGTCTTGCTAAAAGTTCACCCGCCATGTGGACTCCTATTTTTAAACAAAATAGAAAACAAGTAATTAAAACGCTGAATGAGTACATCTCAAATTTATCTAAATTTAGAGAGTTGTTAGAAAATGAGGATTATGAGGCAATTTATAATGAAATGGAAAGTGTTAATAAAATAAAGGAAATACTAAATGGAATGACTGTTAAAAGTATTTAATGGTCGTTAGCTGTAAAAAAACAATAGTACAAAAAAAAATAATTAAATTATAACAATAATCCATTCACAACTCTCTTTCCTTTGAGGAGGGCTGGGTGGGGAAAATTTAGAAAAGATGGAAAATAAAAAAGAAATGAGAAATTGGTTGAATGAATTCAATTTGACTCATCCCTTAGTGATTGCAGGACCATGCAGTGCTGAAACAGAAGAACAAGTTTTGAAAATAGCTCATGAGTTGAAAGATTCTGATGTAAGTATATTTAGAGCTGGGATTTGGAAACCAAGAACGCGCCCAGGAGGATTTGAAGGAGTGGGAGAGATCGGTTTGAAATGGTTGAAAAAAGCAAAAGAAGAGACAGGTTTGCTAATGGGAACAGAGGTGGCCAATGCTGCTCACGTCAAATTAGCGTTAGAATATGATATTGATGTGTTGTGGATAGGAGCAAGAACAACAGTAAATCCTTTTGCCGTGCAAGAAATTGCAGACGCACTCGCTGGAACCAAGAAAATTGTTTTGGTTAAAAACCCAGTGAACCCAGATTTATCTTTGTGGTTGGGTGGCGTAGAGCGTTTGTATAATGCTGGAATTGAAAAATTAGGAGTCATTCACAGAGGATTTTCGACCTATGAGAAAACAAAATATAGAAACATTCCAGAATGGCAAATTGCCATAGAATTGCAAAATAAATTTCCAGATCTGCCTTTGATTATTGATCCTTCGCACATTACTGGTGATCGTAAAATGATTCTTGAAGTAACACAGGAAGCTCTAGATTTAAACTATGACGGTATGATTATCGAGACACATACAGATCCAGACAATGCCTGGAGTGATGCAGCGCAACAAGTGACGCCGGATGCTTTAAAGCAAATATTTATTGATTTAAAAGTAAGGAAACTAAATGATGTCTCTGACGAATTTACGCAAAAAATGAAAAAGTTACGAGCTAATATTGATGTACTCGATGCTACTTTGCTGGAACTTTTAGGCAAACGAATGAAAGTCGCTGACGAAATAGGCGTGGTGAAGAAAGCGGCTAATGTAGCGGTATTACAAAACAACCGTTGGAACGAAATTTTAGGTAAAATGATCTTAGATGGTGAGACCAAAGGACTTTCAGAAGAGTTTGTACTAAAATTATTCAAGGCCATTCACCAAGAAAGTATCAGTCATCAAGATAAAGTGTTGAATGCTTAATAATTCAAACAAATAATTTTTTTATTAAAACCTACAAATGTTTGTAGGTTTTTTTGTAGTATTGCGGTAACCTAAAACCAATTAATTATCATGAAAAAAATTATTTTACTGCTTACCTGTTTGTTTACGACAACGTTAATGCTAGCACAATTTGAAGGCTCAAAACAAATTTTTGAATCCCCTAAATTAGTTCAGTTAGCAGCACAACACAAAACGGTCGCAATATTACCTTTTAAAGCATCGATTTCGTACAAAAGATTGCCCAAAAATTTTGATGCGCAAACAAATAGAGATGAAGAAAGAAAATTAGGCTCTAACTTGCAATCTGGAATGTATACCTACCTTTTGAGAAAATCTGCGGATTATACGGTTACTGTTCAGGATACAGAAAGAACAAATGTTTTATTGAAACAAAGTGAAGTTTACGACAAAATCGATGAAATGACTCCGGATGCACTTGCCAAAATTCTAGGTGTTGATGCAGTAATCAAATGTGGTTATGCTTATGAAAAAACCAGCAGCGAAGGATTAGCACTTGCAAAAACACTTTTAATTGGTTTTGGAACAGGAAAAGTTGCCAGTGGAGAAATGACGATGAATGTCTACAATGGCGTAGATGGAGATTTGCTTTGGAGATTTTACAAAGAAATGAACGAAGACGTAATGAGTTCAGCTAATGCTGTCATGGAAAGAATGATGCGAAAAGTGGGACGTAATTTCCCTTACCAAGTTAAAAAATAAGGAATCTATTTTCCAATAATATTTTCTAAAATGAAATTCCAAAGCTTTAAATTTAAAGTTTTGGAATTTTTTGTTTATTAGGTAATCTTAAATACTACAAATTTTATCCCAAAGTGTCGGGATAAACTTAAAACAAAATTTTACCTTTGCACTATGACAGGACTAGTTTACAAATCTACAGGAAGTTGGTACACCGTAAAATCTGAACAAGGTGATTTTATCGAATGCCGTATGAAAGGAAAATTCCGAATTAAAGGAATTAAAAGCACCAATCCTATTGCTGTGGGCGACATTGTGGATTATGAACTCGAAGAATCATCCGATACCGTTACGGGAACCATTCATAAGATTCATGACAGAAAGAATTATATCGTTCGGAAATCAGTGAACTTATCCCATCAGATGCATATTATTGCCTCTAATATCGATAGGGTTTTCTTGTTAGTCACGATTAATAATCCGCCAACGACTTTTAATTTTATTGATCGTTTTCTGGTTACTGCCGAAGCGTATGGAATTGAAACGATACTGGTTTTTAATAAAATAGATACTTTTGATGATGCCACGCTGGATGAACAATTGTACATGCAACACGTATATCAGGAAATAGGGTATAAGTGTTTGCGCGTTTCTTCGACTGAAATGAAAGGAATCGAGGAGTTAAAAGCAATGATGATTGGTAAAGTGAGTATGTTCTCCGGACATTCCGGTGTTGGGAAATCGACTTTGGTCAATGCTATGGAACCTTCTTTGCATTTAAAAACAAAAACAATATCGGAGGCAAGCAAGCAAGGGCAGCATACGACAACTTTTGCAGAAATGTATGATCTATCCTTTGACGCTAGGATAATTGATACACCTGGAATTAAAGGTTTTGGAATTGTAGATATGGAAAAGGAGGAAATTAGCGGTTATTTTCCGGAATTTTTCAAATTGAAAGAGCAATGTAAATTTAATAATTGTTTGCATAAAGACGAGCCGCATTGCGCTATCAAAGCCGCTTTGGAAAAAGATGAAATTGCTTGGTCCCGTTACAGGAGTTATCTTAAAATTCTGGAAGGAGATGATGAAAATTACCGAACGGATATTCATAATGAAGATCGAATAATTAGTGACAAGACTAGGGAGTAAATAAGGGAGTGCTAAATAACTAATTACAAATTAATTGTACTATTTTTGAATAAATAACTTTACAATATGATTACCTATCTTAAAATAAATGGATTTAAATCCTTCTATAATTTTGAAATGGAATTTACACCATTTACAGTAATCGCTGGTGCAAACGCTTCAGGGAAAAGTAATTTATTCGATGCACTGACATTATTATCAAGACTCGCTGAATCAGACAACTTAAAGAAAGCATTTAATGAGCAAAGAGGTGAATTCATTGAATTATTCACACAATATGGAGATGATAAATTTGCTTCAGAAATGGAATTTGTTGTTGAAATGTTGGTAAACAAAAATGTGAAAGATGCTTGGGGTAATGAGAGTAAATTAAAATATACTCGATTAAGGTATGAATTATCAATTAAGCGCTATACAAATTCATCCGGAATGGAGGATTTAGAAGTTATTTATGAGCACTTAGAAAATTTAAAACATAGTGAAGATGGCTGGATATCAAATATATTACCCAAATTAGTCATAGAGGAATGGCGTCCAAAAATTATTAAAGGAGGAAGAAGAGCTACTCCATATATTGAGACAAAGTTAGAAAATAATTTATTAACAGTCATTGTGCCTCAAGATGGAGCTGGTGGTGTAAAGAGACGTTTTCCTTTAAATAATGCAACAAGAACAGTTTTAAGTAGTTTTGACACAGTTGATTTTCCACATGTATTAGCTGCAAAAGAAGAAATGAAAAGCTGGAAATTTCTTCAATTAAATCCTGAAGATTTGCGTCAAGCAACTAGTAAAAATAACGGAGAAGATACAATTTCTATAAGTGGTAAAAATTTAGCTGCTGCTTTGTATCGCATAAAACAAGAAGATAAATATGTTTTAATAGAAATTTCAAGAAAGCTCAATAAGTTTTTACCAAATTTTATTGAAGTTGATGTTATAGATGATAAAGAAAATAAACAATATTTAATAAAACTAAAAGATGTTGAGAAAAAAGAATTTTCATCAAGAGTTTTATCTGAAGGAACATTAAGAATTTTGGCGTTGTGTATTTTAGAATTTGATGACAAACATACAGGTTTGCTTTGTTTTGAAGAACCAGAAAATGGTATTCATCCATTTAGAATTAAGGCAATGACTGAATTGTTAAAAGATTTGAGTGTCGATTTTAATGAAGCAAAAACTCCTTTACGTCAAGTGATTGTAAACACACATTCGCCTGTTTTGGTTGGTAATATGATGAAGTGGCAAAACGACACGAATGTAAGTATTTGGTATGCTCAAATGAGAAATACAATTACGGAAATAAACAATATTAGATTAAAAATTAGTACAACCAAAATAAGTAGAGTGATAAAAGATAATAGTTTGCAACAACTTCATTTGGTTTTTTCTGAACAAGACAGAAAATTAACCTTAGCAATTGTAAATGATTATTTGCAAACTGCTGAATTTGAAGATAACATTATTTAATATTTATGAGTAATTTTATTTTAACTGGGTTGTTTACCGAAGGAACTACAGATAATAGATTTTTGGAAAGTGTTGTGAAAAGAACTTTAGAAGAAGTTGCTTTCGATTGCACAGGAGATATAGATGTGGAACTAGAAATAATCAAGATTGATAAAAATGATTTGAGCTTTAGTGATCAAGTATTAGAAGCTTCAAAGTCTGCTTTTGAAAAATTTAGCATCTTATTATTATTTGTTCACACAGATTCAGACGACACAAATGATGAATTAATTTTTACATCAAAAATTATTCCTGCCCAAAAAAGACTTTCAGATCAAGATGGCAGTTTTTACTGTAAAGAAATGATTGCTATAGTTCCAATTCATATGACTGAAGCTTAGATGATTGCAGACAGAGAGCTTTTGAAAAGTGAAATTGGAATTGATAAAACCTATGCAGAATTAGGAATTCATTTAAATCCTGAAAGATTAAAAAATCCTAAAAATATAATCGAAGAAATAATCCGTTTGTCTAAAGAAGATTTAACTAAGAGGAGAAGAAATAATGGTTTAAATATTTCTGATTTATACCAAATTATGGGCCAAAAAGTTGAATTGTCAGAGCTAGAAAAATTACCGTCTTATTTGAAATTTAAAAATTCCTTGATAATAAAACTTAAAGAATTGAATTTTTATCATAAATAATGAAAGTAGTAATCCAAAGAGTTGCCCAAGCCTCCGTAACCATCGATAGTAAAGTCGTAGCCGATATTCAGAAAGGATTATTGGTTTTAGTTGGTATTGAAGATTTAGATAATCAAGAAGATAGTAATTGGTTAGCTTCAAAAATCGCTAATCTGCGCATTTTTTCAGATGAAAACGACGTGATGAACTTATCTGTTAAAGATGTTGATGGTGATATCATTGTGGTAAGTCAATTTACTTTACATGCTACTACTAAAAAAGGCAATCGTCCTTCGTATATCAAAGCCTCAAAACCAGAAATCGCAATTCCATTATATGAAAATTTTGTACTTCAGTTAGAAAAAGAAATGGGTAAAAAAGTACAAACTGGCATATTTGGTGCAGATATGAAAGTGCTTTTATTAAATGATGGTCCTGTAACGATAGTAATTGACAGTAAAAATAGAGAGTAATTTTTTCTGGAATTGAAGCAACTATTTGTATATTTACTCTAATGCTAAAATAAATCGCATTAACTTCGCACCCCGATTAAAACTTATGTATCTGGAAATGAATGCATTAATAAATAATTTTAATTATGACAATTAACAATAAATATTCTCGAAATCAAATTGATAAATTAGGTAATGCCTTAATTTATTTGATTGAAAATATGGGCATTCTTCCAAAGACAAGTTTGTTAAAACTAATTTATATTTTGGATGAACACTCCGTTAAAAAGAGAGGGTTTCCTATGTTTAATTTGCAATATGAAATTTGGAAATATGGTCCTGTTTGTCAAGATTTATATATAGAGTTTAACGATGGGGCTTCACTTTTAAAAGATTATATTAAATCTGAAGTTATTGACAATGCAACTCATATTTCTCCTGTAAATAGTTTCAATGATGATGAATTTTCAGATTCTGATATTGCTATTTTAGATACAATTGTAACGACTTTTTCAGGAAAAAACAGCAGTTATCTTGTAGATTTCACACATCAAAAAAATTCACTTTGGTACACAACTGCTTCAAGAAATGGAGTGCTTGAAGCCTTGTTGAATAAAGAAATAAATGCCACCGATTATAAAATTGATTTTGCAGATTTAGTTGCTCACGATGAAAATAAATTAGCATTCTACCACGACCATTTAGAATTTTTAAACTTTACGGCATCTTTAAATCAAAGATAAAAGATGTTCGAAAAAGGAAATCTGTTTTACTTCAAAGATTATATTTTTAAGAACGGGAACGACCCAAAAAACAAATTTTTTCTAGTTTTAAAAACCATTGAAAATGGTTTTATTGCGGCTATTTTGCCTACAAAAGTAGAATCACTACCTGCTAATATTGGAAAAATTCACGGTTGTATTTCTTTTCCTGAAAAATGTATTTGTTGCTATTATATTCCCAAATACATAGTTGTAACGGATAAAGGATTTTCTTTTCAATTGGATACTTACTTGTATGCTCAATATGTTTTTGATGAAACAGAAACAAATTTGTTTTCAACCTATCAAATCGAGGATATTGAATTTAAAGGAAAATTAATTGAAGGTGAGTTTGAGAAAATCATTCAATGTTTTTCAAATTCCACATTACTCCCTAGGAAATTTAGAAAAGACCAATTTAAATTATAAGAAACACCTCACTGAAGGTGTTTTTTTAGGTTCCAATTCTTTACATTTGTTCAAATACAATTGAGATGACTTTAGAACAATACATTCAAAATATAAATTCTGCCTACAAAAGAGGCAATGCAACAGAACACACCTATCGAGGTGATTTAAAGCAACTCATTGAAAGTATTGTAACGGATGTTGCCGCAACCAATGAACCCAAACGACAACAATGTGGAGCTCCGGATTATATCATCACTAAAAAAGATATTCCAATTGGGTTTATTGAGGCCAAAGATATTGGCGACAAAGATTTATCGGGTGCAAAGAAAACGGGAAACAAAGAACAATTTGACCGCTATAAAAATTCGTTAAATAATTTAATTTTTACGGATTACCTGGATTTTCATCTTTATATCGATGGTGTTTTTATAACAAAGATCGCCATTGCAGAAATCCAAGATGGAACTATTGTTCCTTTGCCTGCTAATTTCGCGACTTTTACAAACCTCATTAAAGATTTTTGTGTTCACATCAGTCAATCTATAAAAAGTTCTAAGAAACTGGCAGAAATGATGGCGGGAAAAGCCCGATTGTTATCAGATGTGATTGAACAAGCTTTGACTTCTGACGAAAATAATAGTGAAGACAGTACTTTGAAAGACCAAATGAATGCTTTTAAAGAAATCCTGATTCACGATATTACACCCAAAGGTTTTGCCGATGTCTATGCACAAACCATCGCATACGGTATGTTTGCCGCGAGATTACACGACCCAACGTTACCTACTTTTTCCAGACAAGAAGCAGCCGAATTAATCCCGAAATCAAATCCCTTCCTACGCAAATTATTTGGTTATATCGCAGGACCTGATATTGACGACCGTATCAAATGGATTGTAGATTCTTTAGTGGATATTTTCTTGGCATGTAATGTGGAACAAATTTTGAAAAATTACGGAAAATCAACAAAAATGGAAGATCCAATCATCCATTTTTATGAAACTTTCCTAAGTGAATACGATCCGAAATTACGAAAAGCTCGTGGTGTTTGGTACACACCAAAACCTGTAGTGAATTTTATCGTTCGTGCCGTTGATGATATCTTGAAAACGGAGTTCGATTTGCCCCAAGGTTTAGCCGACAATAGCAAGACCAAAATAAAAATTGACCTTCAAGGTAAAAAAGTAGATCAAGAAGTGCATCGCGTTCAAATTCTGGATCCGGCAACGGGAACCGGAACTTTTTTGGCGGAAGTAGTCAAACACGTTCACAAAAAATTCAAAGGACAACAAGGCGTTTGGAGCAATTATGTAGAAACGCATTTATTGCCCCGATTGAACGGATTTGAGTTATTGATGGCGAGTTACGCTATGGCGCATTTGCAAATGGATTTACTGCTGACTGAAACCGGATTTAAACCCACTAAAGACCAACGTTTAAAGATTTACTTAACAAACTCTCTTGAAGAAAGTCATCCGGATACTGGAACATTATTTGCCAATTGGTTGAGTTCCGAAGCCAATGAAGCCAATTTCATCAAACGTGACACCCCAGTCATGTGTATTATTGGAAATCCTCCTTATAGTGGCGAAAGCAACAACAAAGGAGAATGGATTATGAAATTGATGGAAGATTATAAAAAAGAACCCGGCGGAAAAGAGAAACTGAAAGAACAAAACTCAAAATTTATAAATGACGATTACGTAAAATTCCTGCGTTACGGACAACATTATATTGAGAAAAACGGCAGCGGCGTTTTGGCGTTTATCAATCCACACGGATTTCTGGACAATCCAACTTTTCGTGGAATGCGATGGAATCTATTGAAAACCTATGACAAGATTTACACGATAGATTTGCACGGGAATAATAAGAAAAAGGAAACTTCGCCTGATGGTTCTGCTGATGTCAATGTATTTGATATTGAACAGGGAGTTTCGATTAATATTTTTGTAAAAACAGCGAAGAAAAAAGCCGACGAATTGGGACAAGTTTTTCATTATGATTTGTTTGGTAAAAGGGAGTTTAAATATGATTTTCTTTCGGAAAATTCTTTGAAAACCATTAAATTCAATGATTTTGTTCCATTTAAAAATGATTTTATTTTCAAAAAAATTAATGAAAGTCAATTTACTGAATATAACAAAGGAATTAATACAACGGAATTATTTAAAATCAATGTTATGGGTTTTCAAACACATAGAGATAGTTTCTGTATAGATGATAATAAAGAAATTTTAACTCTAAGATTAACAGAATTTTCTAAGAATGAAAGTTCTGAAAGTGAAATTTCAAAAATATTTGGCATTAAATCTTCGACGGATTTTAATATTCAAAACGCACAAAAAGAACTTTGTAAAGTTGAAATTAGAAAAGAAATCATCAAATGTAATTATCGACCTTTTGAAGAAAAGCATATCTATTTTGATAGAATTGTTGTCGATAGACCTCGTAAAGAATTAATCATACATTCCAAAAACAAAGAAAATATAATTTTAGGAATTGGAAGGCAAGGAATGGCAGTTGGTAATATAGAATGGTGTTTAACTACAGTTTCTAAAAATCCAGTTGATGCAAATATGTTTCGTCGTGGAGGTGTAAATCTTTTCCCACTCTACCTTTATCCCGAAACGAACGGACAACAACAATCCCTGTCAGGGTTCGAAACCCTGACAGGGTTGCACGAACCTAACGAAATTTTAAAAAGAATCCCAAATCTTAACGCAGAAATCATCAGTCAAATCGCTAAACAATTAGGATTGACTTTCGTTGCTGAAAAAGAACCAGAAGGCAATGTTTGTATGGCAAACAATCCCGAAGTTCGTCCTGAATTCAGAGAAACATTTGCACCGATCGATATTCTAGATTATATCTACGCCGTTTTGCATTCGCCAACGTATCGAGAGAAATACAAAGAATTCCTGAAGATCGATTTTCCTAAAATCCCTTATCCTAAAGACACAAAAACCTTCTGGGAATTGGTCGAATTAGGTTCACAAATACGAGAAATTCATTTGCTGGAAAGCGCAACAGTAGAAGAATTTATTACAGAATTTAATATTGACGGCGATTGTGTGGTTAGTAAACCACGATTTGAAATTAGCCCTATCGGGGTTCAAAACCCTGATAAGGTTGGAATGGTCTGGATCAACGAAACCCAATATTTCGAAAATGTTCCCGAAGTAGCTTGGAATTTCTACATTGGCGGATATCAACCCGCTCAAAAATGGCTTAAAGACCGTAAGGAACGCAAACTGGAATTTGACGACATTGCCCATTATCAAAAAATAATAGTTGCCTTGACCGAAACCGATCGCTTAATGAAAGCAATCGATACAATAGCAATAGAGTAGTTATGGAAGAAAATGTAAAAAAGTTTATTTTATACACCGCACCAAGCGGAGAAATACGTGTTGATGTTTTACTGCAAAACGAATCGGTGTGGCTTTCACAAAAAGCAATGGCGGAATTATTTGGTGTTGTAAAATCTACTATTAGTGAGCATTTAACCAATATTTTTAGAACAAATGAGTTGGATAAAAATGCAACTGTTGGGAATTTCCGAACAGTTCAACTTGAAGGAACAAGAGAAGTTAGTAGGGAGTTAGAATATTACAACTTAGATGCTATAATTTCTGTTGGTTACAGAGTAAACTCTACCAAAGCTACACAATTCAGGATTTGGGCAACCCAGACTTTAAAAGAGTACATTATAAAAGGTTTCGTGTTAGACGACCATCGTTTAAAACAAGGTCAAGCAATTTTTGGTAAAGATTATTATAAAGAATTACTGCAAAGAGTTCGTTCTATTCGCGCAAGTGAAAGAAGAATTTACCAGCAAGTAACTGATATTTTTGCTGAGTGCAGTATTGACTATGACAGCAATGTCGATATCACAAAAATTTCGATGCAACAGTTCAAAATAAATTTCATTTTGCTATAACCGGTAATACTGCTGCAGAAATTATTTTTAAAACTGCCGATGCTAAAAAGGAAAATATGGGATTAACGACTTGGAAAAACAGTCCAAATGGAAGAGTTCAAAACCCTGTCAAGGCTAAAATTTGGAATTTAAAAGAAATAGTAACATGGAAATAAAACAGCCGATACTTCACGGGAATTATTATCACATTTACAATCGTGGTAATAATGGAATTGATATATTTCTTGAAAACGAGAATTATTATTATTTTCTTCGGTTGTATGCTAAATATGTAGAACCTATTGCCGAAACGTACGCTTGGTGCTTGTTGAAGAATCATTTTCATATCTTGGTTCGAATCAAAGAAAAAGTTGAAATAGAACAAAATGAATTGACTTACACCACAACCGAAAAACCAAAAATCATTGACCCATCAAAACAGTTTTCGCATTTATTTAACGCTTACACACAAGCTATAAATAAACGTCACAAAAGAACTGGAAGTTTATTTGAAACAACTTTTGAACGAAAATTGGTGTCTTCAGAAAAGTATATTCAACAATTGATTTTTTACATCCATAACAATCCGGTGCATCATGGTTTTGTAAAACAAATGAGTTTGTATCCTTGGTCGTCTTATGAAACCATAATTTCGGATAAACCAACAAAACTAAAAAGAAAGCAAGTTGTTGAATTATTTACAGATACAGAAAACTTTATTTTTTATCACAATCAACAACAAAATTCAAACGAAATCAATGATTTAATAATCGAATATTAATCTTTACGATCAACCCTGTCAGGGTTCAAAACCCTGACAGGGTTTAATATTACAACACTATGAACCTAAAAAATTCCCAACTCGACGTTGACACCTGGATTAAAGAACACGGTGTTCGTTACTTTAATGAACTAACCAATATGGCACAACTTACGGAAGAAGTAGGGGAAGTAGCCCGAATTATAGCCCGTCGTTATGGAGAGCAATCCGAAAAAGAAAGCGACAAAAATAAAGATCTTGGCGAAGAATTAGCCGATGTGGTTTTTGTGGTGTTGTGTCTGGCGAATCAAACCGGAATCGATTTACAAGCTGCTTTCGATAAAAAGATGGATTTGAAATCCATTCGCGATAAAGACCGTCACAAAAACAATGAAAAACTCAAATAAATTGTGAACCATAAATTATGAATTATAATTGCGGAGTAGTAAATTGCGATCTTGAACTATACCACTCATAATTCATAATTCACAACTCATAATTTGCTACATGAATTTAAAATTAAGCACGAATTCACAATTCACAATTGATAATTCACAATTAAATATCACCGGCTCAAAAAGCGAAACCAACCGACTATTATTATTACAAGCGTTGTTCCCCAATATCACTTTAGCGAATACTTCCAATTCTGATGATAGTGAAGTAATGCTAAAAGCATTGAAAGGAAACGAGGAAATAGTTGATATACATCATGCTGGAACGGCAATGCGATTTCTAACTGCTTATTTTGCTGTGAATGAAGGTAGAAATGTAGTTTTGACAGGTTCTCAACGAATGACGGAGCGTCCAATAAAAGTTTTGGTGGAAGCCTTGGAACAATTGGGTGCAAAAATATCGTACGAGAAAGAAATTGGTTATCCGCCTATTCGAATCATTGGACAAAAAATCACGGCTTCTAAAGTTTCTATTCCTGCAAATGTGAGCAGTCAATACATTTCGGCCTTATTATTAGTTGCGCCAAAACTGGAAAACGGTATCGAAATCACTTTAATAGGTGAAATCACATCGGTTCCTTATATCAAAATGACCTTGGCTTTGTTAAATGATTTGGATATTAAAACTAGTTTTGAAGGAAATGTAATTACGGTTTATCCAAAACAAGAAGTGGAATCGAAAGTAATGACCGTAGAATCCGATTGGAGTTCTGCTTCGTACTTTTTTAGTTTGGCTGCTTTGTCCGAAAATGCAAAGATTTCACTGACCAGTTATAAAAAAACCAGTTTACAAGGTGATTCCGCTTTAGCTGAAATTTATAAACAAATGGGCGTCGATACACATTTTGAAGAAAACAAAATGACTTTGGTTAAACAGTCTGACTTTAAACCTAAAACTTTAAATTTAGAATTAAATAATACGCCCGATATTGCCCAAACAATTGTGGTTACTTGCCTTGGTTTAGGAATTGGTTGCCATCTTACTGGTCTTCACACCTTGAAAATAAAAGAAACGGACCGACTTGAAGCACTACGAATAGAACTATCAAAACTAGGAGCGAATATATCAGTTACCAATGATAGCTTAACGCTTGTGGCTTCAGAAAAAATTAATCCTAATATTAAAATCGCCACTTATAACGACCATAGGATGGCGATGGCCTTTGTACCATTAGCTTTAAAAGTACCAATAATCATCGAAAATGCAGAAGTAGTTTCTAAATCATACCCAGATTTTTGGGAAGACATGAAAAAATTAGGTTTTGAAATTTCGTAACATACCCTTAATTTATTGGGTCAAAACATGTTTTCCTTCTCCCTCTCCTTCGGAGAGGGTTGGGGTGAGGAAAAATAAACAGTAAAACACTTGACAACGCCTATCTCACAATCGTATATTTGCAAACTATTATAATTTATTGAGGCTTAACTCGTAACTTATAATTAATAACTCATAAATTTATCAAATGAAATTATCACATTTTCAATTCGATTTGCCAAAAGAACTTCTTGCCGAATACCCAGCTGAAAACAGAGACGAATCTCGTCTAATGGTTATTGATCGCAAGAAAGGAACTATAGAGCACAAAATGTTCAAAGATGTTATCGATTATTTTGACGAAGGTGATGTTTTAATTTTGAATAATACCAAAGTTTTCCCAGCGCGTTTGTATGGAAACAAGGAGAAAACAGGAGCAAGAATCGAAGTTTTTTTACTTAGAGAATTAAATTCTGAGCAAAGACTTTGGGATGTTTTAGTTGATCCGGCACGTAAAATCAGAATTGGGAACAAATTATATTTCGGAGATGACGACTCATTAGTTGCTGAGGTAATTGATAATACCACTTCTCGTGGTAGAACATTGCGTTTCCTTTATGACGGTTCTTACGAAGAATTCAGAAATAAATTAACAGAACTTGGAGAAACTCCAATCCCAAAATACATTTCAAGAGATGTAACTCCCGAAGATGCGGAACGTTACCAAACTATTTATGCCAAAGAAGAAGGATCTGTTGCAGCGCCAACTGCAGGATTGCATTTCTCGAAACATTTATTGAAAAAACTGGAAATCAAAGGAATTAAATTTGCCGAGGTAACTCTTCACGTAGGTTTAGGGACTTTTAATCCGGTTGAGGTTGAGGATTTATCAAAACACAAAATGGATTCCGAGGAGTTAAAAATCACGCAAGAGGCCTGCGATATTGTGAACAGTGCCAAAGCCAAAAAGAAACGTATTTGTACCGTAGGGACAACATCCATGCGTGCGGTGGAGAGTTCAGTTTCATCACAAAACACTTTAAATCCATTTGATGGATGGACTAATAAATTCGTTTTTCCTCCGCATGATTTTGCGATTCCAACGTGTATGATTACTAATTTTCACACACCAAAATCTACTTTATTGATGATGGTTTCTGCATTTTGCGGACATGATTTAATGAAAAAAGCCTACGCTGAAGCAATCGAAGAAAAGTACCACTTCTATTCTTACGGAGATGCGATGTTAATCATTTAATCCAGAAATATATAAAGTTAAAAACAGGAAAATCTCGTCAGCAATGGCGAGATTTTTTTATTAATGACAAATAATTTTTAGGGTTTTTTCCGCAGAAAAAGCGGGTCGGGCTCATATCTTTGTATCGGATTCAAATATATGAATTAGTTATCTTTGAAATATTAATTGATAACAAAACAAAGTTGCATAATCGTGGTCGGACTAGATACATTTTAATGATATTGACGCATAGGGAGATCAACTTTGTTTTTATTACATAAGAGTCTCAATAAGTACTTAAGCACTAAATTATTAGTTTAGATGTTGTATAAAAAATGAGCAAAGGCGTATGCAATATTTTGTTATCTCATTAA
>JAFCUE010000032.1:0-40724 GCA_051990185.1 Flavobacterium sp. DT2-2
TTCATCTAGGATCGATTGTTGCTCAAATGCGGGTAATCCTTCAAATAATACTTTTATTTCTTCTGTAGCTCTCATACTTCGAAGATAATAAAAAATGCTGTATTAAATAGAATTAAGCGATAATTTCCAACAGTATTATCCTGCTCTTCAAATATTCCATGTCCAAGAAATTCTATTTTCATTTACGTTTTGGTTTTTTTAAAATGTCTTGTGACTTATATACATCTGCTAAAAATCAGTCCTAATACCCCAAAATAGTATAGATAGGTTTGCTTAATATCACACTTTATTTATTTTCAAATATATAAATAAATCGCTGAAAATACTGATAAAATACTTTAGTAGTTTATTTATTTTCCAAGATATATTCTTGGCGCAAAGGATTATTACGGGAAACCGTAAACAGAGTTATTTACCGCAAAATCCTTAGCCCCGACAGCAGCGGAAAGCCTATGCCGGTTGAAAACTACTTTTTTTGGTGGTGGCAGAGCGACCAAAGGAAGCTCCTGCGAGCGGCTAGAAAAAGGGTTTAAAACCAAATAGCTATCATTGTTGGGTTCCGTTCAACATGGCTTTCATTGTTCGTGCTGCGCACGCAACGAAAATCTAGCTGTTAGTAGCCGTTTATTTGGGCAGATACCAAAAATCTATGTTGTTATCTTTTGAAGAAACAATTGCGAAGCGTCCATCTCTAGAAAATGTTGCAGCGGTATATTGTGTTTCAAATTTCTCTTCAAATGTCTTAATAAGTTTACCTTTAATATTCCATAGTTTGGCAGTTCCGTCTTCACTACCTGTTAATATATACTTTCCGTTTGATGAAAACTCTGCTTGATTTATTTCACCAGAATGTCCTTTTAAAATAACACTTGGCTTTCCGTTTAAATTCCAAATTACTGCTGTTTTGTCAAAGCTTGCTGTTAGTATATTTTTCCCGTCAGGTGAAAAACTTGCAGCACTTACACCACTTTTATGCCTTTTTAAAGTCATTGATTTTTTTCCATTTATGTTCCAAATCGATGCTGTATTGTCGCAACTTGCAAGTATTATTGATTTGTTATTTGGGGAAAATGAGGCTTGATAAATTGTACATTTATGTCCTTTTAATGTTCTGATAAGTGTGCCATCTGCTGTCCATAATTTTGCAGTATTGTCACCACCACCACTTAAAATAAATTTTCCGTCGTTTGAATAAACAACGGTCTTAACATATACTTTGTCCGCAGTGACTGTTTTAACTTCAGTTCCGTCTATATTCCAAATTACAAATGTACCCTCAGAACCTCCTGTAATAAAACGTTTATTGTCAGGTGAAAAAACTACATCGTTTACACTTTTCAAGTGTACATTTATTGTGTTGATAATTTTACCGTATTCATTCCACAGAAAAGCAAGATTGTCGTCACTACCCGATAGAATATATTTTCCGTTAGGGGATTGAGCAATTCCCAAAATTGCCTCTTTATGTCCTGTAAAACTTTTAGCAAGTACACAAGATTGAGCATTTACTATACTGTTAATTAGAAATGTCAGAGTTAGAATTATAATAGTTTGTTTCATAACGCAGTTTTTTAAATGGCTACTAACTTGTATATAGGTCTCAATTAATAATACCCATTATCCCAAAAGAGTATAGGTTGATCTAATAAACATCAAGATTTTATTTATTTTCAAATATATAAATAAATCGCTGAAAATACTTATAAAATAAAGCAGTTATTCATTTATTTTCTAAGATAGATTCTTTGGATACAGGATTAGTATGGGAAACCGTAAACGAAGTTATGTACCGTAAAGTCCCTAGCCCCGACAGCAGCGAAAAGCCTATGCAGGTTGAAAACCACTTTTTTCTGGTGGTGGCAGAGCGACCAAAGGAAGCTCCTGCCAGTGGCTAGAAAAAGGGTTTGAAACCCAATAGCTTGTAGCGTAGGGCGGGAATGGCTCCTGTAAATGAGGCGCAAAAAAATTCCCCAACTACTTTCGTAATTGGGGAATGTTATAGTAAGAAATTGAAACGGTTATTAGTTCACCAATACCCATTGTCCTGAAGCGATTAGGCTCTCGGCTTTTTTGTATTTCATTTCTTGTGTTTGTCCGTTGGCCACATTTTGAATGGTCACAGTATCGTTGCGATTGATTTTAGGCATGTCGCGCACAATTGTTTCGGTTACTTGTTTTTGTTGTGTTTGTCCAGCCTCACGGTTGGCCGCTTCGCTACTCACAATCTCGTCTTTGCTCAATTGATAATCGTCTTGCTGACGTACTTCTTTTGCTTCTTGAATTTGTTGGTTTTCTTGAGCTGGTAAATCCCCTTTGAACAAGAACGAAATCACTTCTTTATTCACATTGTCAATCATGGCTCTAAACAAATTGAACGCCTCGAGTTTGTATATAAGTAATGGATCTTTTTGTTCGTGAACCGCAAGTTGAACCGATTGTTTCAACTCATCCATTTTACGCAAGTGCTTTTTCCAAGCTTCATCCACAATAGATAAAGTTATGTTTTTTTCGAAATCAGCAACAAGTTGAGCTCCTTCAGTTTCGTATGCTTTTTTCAAATCAGTAACTACATTCAACGATTTGATTCCGTCCGTAAAAGGAACTACAATGCGTTGAAACTGGTTGTTCTTGTCTTCGTAAACGCTTTTTATGATTGGGAACGCTTCTCTGGCACTTCTTTCGGTTTTCTCCGTGTAATATTCCAGTGTTGCTTTGTATATCTTACCGGTAAGTTCCATCTCCGTCAATTTACTGAATTCACTTTCAGTAACTGGCGAGGTAATAGAGAAATAACGAATTAATTCGAATTCGAAGTTTTTGAAGTTATTTGCTGCTTTGTTTTGGTCCACAATCAATTCGCAAGTGTCATAAAGCATGTTGGCAATATCGAGTTTCAATCGCTCTCCGAACAATGCGTGACGACGGCGTTTGTAAACTACTTCACGTTGCGCATTCATTACGTCATCATATTCCAATAAACGTTTACGAACACCAAAGTTGTTTTCTTCTACTTTTTTCTGAGCACGTTCAATAGATTTGGTCATCATAGAATGTTGAATCACTTCACCCTCCTGCAATCCCATTCTGTCCATCACTTTTGCCACTCTTTCAGAACCAAATAAACGCATTAAGTTGTCTTCAAGAGAAACATAAAACTGAGAACTTCCCGGATCACCTTGACGTCCTGCACGACCACGCAACTGGCGGTCAACACGACGTGAATCATGACGTTCTGTTCCTACAATAGCTAATCCTCCAGCGGCTTTTACTTCGGCAGATAATTTAATATCGGTACCACGACCCGCCATGTTGGTTGCAATAGTTACCACGCCAGGTTTTCCTGCTTCTTCAACAATTTGTGCTTCTTGTTTGTGCATTTTTGCATTCAAAACATTGTGTGCAACGCCTCTCATTTTCAACATTCGGCTTAACAATTCTGAAATCTCTACAGAAGTTGTACCAATAAGAACTGGCCTTCCTGCTTTTGATAACTCCGTTACGTCTTCGATTACGGCATTGAATTTTTCACGAGTGGTTTTATAAATAAAATCCTCTTTGTCTTTTCTGGCCATTCCTCTGTTGGTCGGAATTTCTACAACGTCTAATTTATATATTTGCCATAACTCGCCTGCTTCAGTTACTGCTGTTCCAGTCATTCCTCCCAGTTTGTTGTACATTCTGAAATAATTCTGTAATGTAACGGTTGCAAAGGTTTGAGTTGCAGCTTCGATTTTTACATTTTCTTTGGCTTCAATCGCTTGGTGTAATCCGTCAGAATAACGACGACCATCCATGATACGACCCGTTTGCTCATCAACAATCATGATTTTGTTATCCATGATTACGTATTCTACATCTTTTTCGAATAAAGCGTAAGCTTTTAAAAGTTGCGTCAAAGTATGAATTCGCTCGCTTTTGATTCCGAAATCTTGAAATAATTGCTCTTTTTCTTCGGCCTCAGCGTCTTTATCTAATTTTTTCTTTTCGATGGTTGCAATTTCAGTTCCAATGTCTGGAAGGACAAAAAAGTCTGAATCTGTATCGCCAGAAAGATATTTGATACCGTTATCAGACAATTCAACCTGATTATTTTTTTCTTCAATAACAAAGTACAATGCTTCATCAATCTTGTGCATGTCTCTCTTGTTATCCTGCATGTACTGATTTTCGGTTTTTTGAAGCAATTGTTTGATTCCTTCTTCACTCAAAAATTTAATCAATGCTTTATTTTTCGGCAAAGCGCGATACGCTCTCAACAATTGGAATCCGCCCTCTTTAGTATTTCCTGCTGAGATTAATTTTTTTGCATCGGATAAAAACCCATTAGCCAACTGGCGTTGTATGCTAACTAAGTTTTCAATTTTTGGTTTCAATTCATTAAATTCATGACGATCACCTTGTGGTACTGGTCCTGAAATAATTAATGGAGTTCTGGCATCATCAATCAAAACCGAATCGACCTCATCGACAATGGCATAATTGTGTTTTCTCTGAACTAAGTCTTCTGGCGAATGTGCCATGTTATCTCTTAAGTAATCAAAACCAAATTCATTATTGGTTCCGTACGTGATATCGGCATCATAGGCTTTTTTTCTTCCTTCAGAACTTGGTTGGTAATTGTCAATACACTCAACAGTCATACCGTGAAATTCGAATAATGGTGCTTTCCAAGTACTATCTCTTTTTGCCAAATAATCATTCACCGTTACTAGATGCACACCGTTTCCTGTCAACGCATTTAAGTAAAGCGGTAAGGTGGCTACCAATGTTTTTCCTTCACCGGTTTGCATTTCGGCTACTTTTCCTTCATGCAACACCATTCCGCCTATTAATTGTACGTCATAGTGAATCATGTCCCACGTAATTTCTTTTCCCGCCGCACTCCAAGAATTTGCCCAAATTGCGTTTTCACCATCTAAGGTAATGTAGCTTTTTGTTGCAGAAAGTTCGCGATCAAGAGGTGTAGCAGTAACAGTAATCTCAGTATTGTCTTTGAAACGTCTCGCTGTTTCTTTCACAACGGCAAATGCTTCTGGGAGAATTTCTAGTAAAGTTTTTTCAGAAATATCGTAAGCTTCTTTCTCTAATGCGTCAATAGCAATGTAGATATCTTCTCTTTTGTCAATATCTTCGATGCTTTCTACCTCTAGTTTAAGCACTGTAATTTTAGCGTCTTTATCAGCGCGTGCTTGTTTTATTACATCCTTAAAAAAAGCAGTTCGTCCTCTAAGCGCATCATGAGATAATGCCATTAGCGGAGTTTCAAAAGTTTTAATTTTGTTTAAAAACGGTTGTAAAACTTTGACATCTTTTTGGGATTTATCCCCAACAAAGACTTTAATAATACTATTTATAAAACTCATAATATGTTTTTATTTCTGTTTGTGTAATTCTGTAAATTTAAACAAAAAAAAAGCCTCTTTTGAGACTTTTTCTTGGTTTACTTTTTAATATTCATCCTCGTTCCAAAGATAATCTTCGTCAGTAGGATAATCAGGCCAAATTTCTTCCATTGATTCATATATCTCACCTTCGTCTTCTATAGATTGAAGGTTTTCTACTACTTCTAATGGAGCTCCTGCTCTAATAGCGTAGTCAATAAGTTCGTCTTTGTTAGCAGGCCACGGTGCATCGCTTAAATAAGATGCTAATTCTAATGTCCAATACATGTGTAGTCTATTTAGTTTTGTGCAAAAATAAATTTTTTACTGAAAAAGACAAGTAAAAAATGATTTATTTTTAGTTAAAGTTAAGAACGTCTTATTTGATTGTTGCTTTTTGATTTCAGATTAACGATTTTTGATGTAAAAAAATGTTTCTTAACCGTTTTAACAGCTGGGAATTACTGAATTAAATAAGGCTTTTATTTTTCAATAAATCTGAAATCAAAAATCGTTACTCTTCTCCCGACGCTACGGGACTGAAATCTTATTTCCTCGGAATCCATTTTACCTCATCTGCCTGAAGATCGTGAGACAACTTTCGTGCCAACACAAAAAGGTAGTCAGAAAGTCGGTTTAAGTACTTAATTGCGATTTCAGCTACATGTTCATTATGGCTTAAGTGCACTGCTAATCGTTCTGCACGGCGACAAACGCAACGTGCTATATGACAATATGACACAGTGGTATGTCCTCCTGGAAGTACAAAATGAGTCATGGGCGGCAAGGCTTCTTCCATGCTGTCGATTTCATTTTCTAATAATTCTATATCAGATTCTATAATGCCCAGTTTTTTCAAACGCAGTTCGCCGTTTTCCTTGACTTCTTTTTCTGGCGGTGTTGCTAAAATGGCTCCAACCGTAAAAAGACGATCCTGAATTTCAATAAGTATTTCTTTATAATGCGCATTCATTTCTTGATCGCGAATTAATCCTATGTGTGAGTTGAGCTCATCAACGGTTCCGTAGCTTTCAATTCGGGCGTGATCTTTTGGGACTCTGGTTCCTCCAAAAAGTGCTGTGGTTCCTTTATCCCCTGTCTTTGTATATACTTTCATTTTGATTTTAGATTGTTGATTAACGATTTTAGATTTCAGATTTATTGTTGTGAATAAAAATCATAAATCTAAAAGATAATTACTGAATTCAAGTTGCAAATGTAACTAAGCAATAAGAATAATACAATGTCGCATTTTTTTACCATAGAAGTCATATAAGTTTAATTTTAGTTGAGCTTGTATAACTTAAATATTAATAAGGCCACTTAATGCTTAAATGACTTATATGTTTAATAGTGGTGCACACATTTAATAGTACGATATTAAACACGTTTAATTGCTCATTAACTCAAACATAAGAGTTAATCGTTGCTGTTTTTAAATATATAAAATTAAGCTATTAATTCCATAATTGCGTTAACAAAGCGTTGTAGTGCGTTTTCACTTAAATTAAAATATAAATCGGGTTCAATACATTCAATTTCCATTAAATGAAGTTCGCTATTTATGATAATTCCGTCTACTCTAGCATACAATAAATGGTCTGGGAATGTGTTAACAATTTTCTGCGCTTTTTTAATAAGTACTGTAGTTGGTTGAACTAGAGTGTATTGTCCTCCAAACAGCGATTGAACTCTAAAATCGCCATCAACGGGTTTTTTATTAACGGCATGAGAGAATTTTTTATTGAAAAAGATAAAGGAAGTTTCTCCTATTGTTTGAATCTCGGGCATGAATTCTTGAAGAAGCAATTCTTTTTCAGTTGCAATACTTTTATATTTTTCAGTGATTGCTTGAATTTCGGAAATATCAAAAACTTCTGTGAGATACGAACCTGCGGAGAATGCTGGTTTTATAACTGCTTTTTTCCAATGTGACGGAATCAATTCAGTAAGATTAAGATGGTTTGTTTTGTCAATAAAAACGGTTGGTAAAATTGTAACTCCCAGCTTTTGTAGATCGCGCAGATAAAATTTATGAATATTTTGCTGAATTATTGCGATAGGATTGAGTGTTTTGATTCCTAGTTTTTCTATTTGGTCCAGCCAAATTTTAAATTCGGTTTCTTTCTCGAAATAATCCCACGTATTGCGAAAAATCAAATAATCAAAGTCGGTCCAATTAACGGTTTTATCGTCCCAAATAATGGCTTTAGCCTCGATGTTGTTTTTGGCTAATTCAGTAATTATGTTTTGATCTTCGGGATTTAAGTCGGGAAGTTTTTCGCAGGTTAAAATGGCGATTTTCATTTTTGGTAGGTATTATTTAGAATGTTAGATGGTATCGTGTTAGGAATTTCCTAGCCCGGATAAAAGCGGCATCCTCTTTCTTGTCATTCAGACGAAGGAAGAATGGCAAGAAAGAGATATAGCGGATAGCCGGAAAAAGCTCCCGAAAAAAAATTATTTGATTGTATCGCTTTCAATGAGTCCGTCACGCAAACGAATGACTCTGTGGGCATAGGCGGCGATTTCTTCTTCATGCGTTACCAAGATTACAGTGTTTCCATTGGCATGGATGTCTCCAAAAAGTTTCATGATTTCTAAGGAGGTTTTGCTGTCTAAATTTCCAGTAGGCTCATCGGCAAGAATGATAGAAGGCTTGTTAACTAAAGCACGCGCAATAGCTACACGCTGGCGTTGTCCTCCAGAAAGTTGGTTGGGTTGGTGGTCCATTCTATCAGCAAGGTTTACTTGTTCGAGTACTTCGGTAGCTCTTATTTTTCTTTCTGATTTTGAAAACCCAGCATAGATCATTGGTAATGCTACATTATCTAATGCGGTAGTTCTTGGTAAAAGGTTGAACGTTTGAAAAACAAATCCAATTTCTTTGTTCCGAATCTCGGCTAATTCATCATCTCGCATTTGACTGACATCTTTTCCATTCAGAATATAACTCCCGGAAGTTGGTGTGTCTAAGCATCCTAATAAATTCATTAAAGTTGATTTTCCAGAACCAGAGGGGCCCATTAATGCAACGTATTCTCCTTTATTTATTTGTAAATCAATGCCTTTAAGTACGTAAACGATTTCATTTCCAAGAACAAAATCTCGTTTGATATTGGTTATTTGGATGAGCGGGTTTGCCATTAGATTATATGATTTTTGACCTTTGACGATGCGCAGGCCGCTATTAAATTAGATTTTAAAAGTACAAAACACTTTTGAATTAATAATAAGTACCTGTTTCTTAAAATTTGTTACATTTTATAACTGACTTTTAAATTTTAATTCACGGGTAAACCAAACTCTTTTTATTTTTACTGACTTCACAAAAAAATAAAATTTTAATACACAAGAACAGTTAAATATAACTTATACTATTTAAGAGTTAATTTGTATAATTCACACTTATATTTTATTTATTTCATAATTATATGTAATATTTATAATATTTTTGGATTATAATTATGAATTGATTAATGTTTCTTACATTTACAAAAATAATATTAATCAAATCAAGTAGTTATGAAAAGTACAAAAATGGTGTTAGGATTAGCGGTTATCGCTTTAGGATTTACTTCATGTAAAGATGAAAAAGCTGTAGAAGCAGAAAAAACCGTAGATTCATATGTAATGTATGTTGACTCATTGGGTAATGTTGCTTCTGAGGATGCCAGAGAAAATTGGGACGGAATTGAAGCTACATATCAAATAAAAAGTGGAGATGCTCAAGCAGCTTTGGCTAACATGAAAGACAATACAGCGGCTCAAGAACGTTTGGCGGCTGCTACTGCAAAGTACGAGGCTATGAAAGCTAAATATGAAGCAGAAGTGCAAGAAAATGCTAAAGTTGCTGTAGCGGCTAACCCAAAACAACAATTAAGAAATGCTTTGTTTGGTGAAGGAAAAATAGGGGATGACATGAATTTTAGTTGGGTAAACAAAGATAATATTCTTGGGATTTATCAAAATTTTGTAAATACCGTAGAAACTAATAAAGATGTATATTCTCGTGAAGATTGGGATGAAGTAAAATTGATGTACGAAGCATTAGACAGTCGAAAAAATACAGTTGAAAAAGAAGGTCTTTCAGGCGAAGACAATAGAAAAATAGCTGGTTTAAAATTAAAGTTTGCACCGATGTATACTGTAAACAGAATGGGAGCAAAATCTGGCGAAATGAAAAGAGCTAAGGAATAAGCAATTATTAATTCAAGGTTAGAAAATGACAGTCAATAATGGCTGTCATTTTTTTTTAGATTCGAATCACAAAATGTTGTTTGGGTTGTTCCCGCCTAAAAAAGACCAATCCCCACTGAAAGGTATCTATGGTGACCGTTACTTTTGGATGGTTTTTTATGATTTCCCAAGCTTTTTTCATTTCTGGCGACCAATGGATGTCATCAAATATCCAAACCGTTTCATTTGTAATCGTAGGAAGTAATAAATCGAAATATTCAAGTGTTGCTTTTTTGGAATGGTTTCCGTCGAAGTAAATGAGTTTAAAGTCAAAAGTCGAAAGTCGAAAATCATCCAAATAGCTACTGAATTCTGTTACAACTAGATTTACATTATCAAGATGGAATAATTGTAATTGACTTTTTGCAATTGCCATTGTATTAGGACACCCTTCCAAAGTTGTAATTTTTGCTTTTAAATTCCCTAAAGAAAGCGCAGAAGTCGCTAATCCCAATGAAGTTCCAATTTCTAAAATACAATCGAGCTGAAAATAATTGGTGATTCTAAATAATAATTCGGCTCGTTTTCTGGATATTCCTGCTGCTTTGGCAACCTTGGAAATAACTCTTATATTCGATTTGAAAACTTTCGAACCCGAACCAAAATCAGTGACTTCAATGGTGTTTTTGTTAGCCAAAAGTGACTTTCGGTATGCTCTTAAAATTGCATATTCTGGTTTTGATTTTTTATCATAGAAACATTTTGTCAGTAAACTAAACACAAATGGAGAATGTACCGCATGCTCATTTTTAGAGTGCCAAAGGAATTGTAAATACGATTTTATTTGAAAAAACATAGTGATTGTTAGAAGGTAGGTGCGAAGATATAAAAAAAGTCATAAGGAGTGAGAAGTGAAAGGTGAGAAGTGTAGTACTGAATTGTTACCATTCACCACTCACTATTCACTTTAAAACCTATCTTTGCGCGCTTAGAATTTCCACCAATATTACATTCACTTTTTACAATAATGATTGAATTACCAGATACTAAAACGGCCATAACTTCAGATGAAATTGAGAAATGCATCGCTATTTTAGCCCAATTAAATTCCGATACGAATCAAATATTTGAGATTCCAAAAGATCAGCGCACGGCTTTGATTAAAGTAGCAGGCCAATTTTCGCGTCCCGATCGGGATGAGCTTTCTCGACGCAAAAAGGACGGAAAATTGGTGGCAAAACGAAAAAAAGAAAAGCAGGATCGAACCGCCAGGAAAGAAACTGGAATTCGTTACGCACGTGAAGCTAGTATTTTTGTGGCACCAAAGCTTTTGGCTTTTAATGATTTGGCCAGCAAAGAACAACTAGAATTAGAAACTCCTAGAAACTGTTACGTATGTAAAACCGAGTTTACTAGGATGCACCACTTTTATGACAGCATGTGCGCTGATTGTGGTGATTTTAATTATGCCAAACGTTTCCAAACCGCAGATGTAAAGGGGCAAGTTGCCGTTATTACTGGTTCTCGATTAAAAATAGGCTATCACATTACGTTGATGCTCTTGCGTGGTGGAGCAACCGTTGTGGCTACTACACGCTTTCCGGTCGATTCGGCTTTGCGATTTTCAAAAGAAGAAGATTTTATGGATTGGGGACATCGTTTAAAAATTCACGGATTGGATTTGCGACATATTCCCAGTGTGGAGATTTTTTGCAATTTTATCGAGCAAAAATACAATCGATTGGACATCCTGATTAATAATGCGGCACAAACTGTGAGACGTCCTTCCGGATTCTACACTCATTTGATGGAAAACGAAGAGCGTTCCATTGCTTCTTTGCCACAACAAGCAACGGAATTATTACTAGATCATACGAATTGTCTGGATGAATTAAAAGTGTTGACCACGGGTTTTTCATCCAATGAAAATATGCCCGTAACTTGGCACGGACCAGAACCTGGAATTGGGTTGCGGTCTTCGGCCAAATTATCGCAGATTCCGTATTCGTTTGACAATTCCTTGGTAGCACAAGAAGTTTTTCCCGAAGGAAAACTTGATGCTGACCTTCAGCAAGTAGATTTGAGAAAAACAAACAGTTGGCGTTTAAAATTAGGTCAAATAGAAACGACAGAAATGATCGAAGTACAGTTGGTTAATTCCGTAGCACCTTTTGTGTTGTGTAACCGCCTTTCGGAAGTGATGAAAAAAGACAACACCGGAAAAAAACACATCATCAATGTTTCGGCTATGGAAGGTAAGTTTTACCGTGATTTTAAGGAAGACCGTCATCCGCATACCAATATGGCCAAAGCCGCTTTAAACATGTTAACTCATACTGCCGCGGGAACTTTGGCAAAAGATGGAATTTTTATGAATGCGGTAGATACGGGTTGGGTAACCGACGAAGATCCCGCAGAATTGGCCAAAAGGAAACAGGAAGAAGAGGATTTTCAACCGCCTTTAGACATTGTAGATGGTGCAGCACGGGTTATGGATCCGTTGTTTGACGGTATCAATACAGGAAAACATTGGTGCGGTAAGTTTTTGAAAGATTACAATCCGATTCCTTGGTAATTATTAGCTTTCAGTCGCAGTTTTCAGTTGAACAGTCGTAAGTTTTTAATTGAACAATCCTTTATCAAATAAAAATAATAGGATTGTTCTTAATTCTTACCCAGTCTTTTTTTGCCACAGATTTTACAGATTCACACAGATTTTATAAGCATTTTTAAAAGAATCTGTGAAAATCTTTATAATCTACGGCTAATTTTATCGCTTTGGTACTAGTCACGGAAAGACATAAAAAACCAAGCCCACAACAGAATGTAATTTTGTTGTGGGTTTTTGTTGATTGTTATTTGCGCAGTCAAAGACATTTACACACCTAACCAAGAACTATTGTAAGTTTTGAAGAGCGGGCGGAACTTAAAAAAGAACAATTGGCAGCTCATGTTGACGACTACCATCTTTAGCACTTGATTCAAATAAAACGAGGGTTAATTTAGAATTCTCTCGTTTTTTCTGAACAGCAATTGTAAAGTCAAAGTTGCCCCACTCGGGAGCTCCCGCATCAGTCATTTGAAAACCCGTCTTTAACTCGTCATGACCGTCTTCAATAATCCAGTTAAAATTAGCCTCAAAGATTTGCCCTTTTCCGCGTACTCGGAATTTATTTTCGTCAATCCGTTCCACAGTTACTTCTTTGAAACGTTCATTAGAATATTGCTTAGGCAGCAGATTTTCTGACTTTTCAGCCTTTACTACTTTCGTGGTTTCAGGAGTGGTTATTAAAGTGTCATTCACAATAGTGTTGCGCTGAGTTTCCTTCTTATTGCATGCGAATAGTAGTAGTGTTGATAACAAAATTGTCCATCTCATAATTGTGTTTTTAGCTTTATTTTTCATTGCCTTAAGTGTTTGTATAGCTTACAGTCCGATTCCTTGGTAAAAACTTCACATTTGTAAAATAAAAAAACTTAGCAAATTAAATTCTGTTGTGGTTATTATTTGTGGCTGATGATATAGACAAGGAAAAATTTTCAGCGCTATCGAAACATTAATATATCAGATTGATCAGATATTATAATTGAAAATGCTAATTCTACTAAATCTTTAGAATCTCCAAATGCCTATTAATAGGAGTCTTACTCCTTTTTATCTAATATTCTTTTAATCGGCGTCAGATATTTGGTTTGGAAATGCTCCTTTATTTTTTCATTTTCTTTGTATGAAAAATCTTTATTTACATCTTTCCAATTTCCAATATCTAAACCTTTATTTAATGCTACAAACGCTAATTTAGTGTTAGTACTATTACCACGTATGCAAATATTCAGAATTACATTTTGATCCGGGTTATAAAAATAAATCAAAAACCAATGATTTTTTGATTCTTTGTCAATCAATTCAAATTCTCCTTCATTGCGAACAGAAACTTTTGGCGTATTGAATTCGGAATGTTCTTTTTTAAATTGTTTTATAGCATCTTTTACTTCTTCTACAGAATAATTTAACTGATAGATTTCTGCATCAGCATAACTACCCGCCGAAATTATATTCAATTTTTTCTTTACTTCATATAAAAAGGAATTATTCAGTATTAAAATTGTAGATAAACTAAATAAGACTGCTATGGTAATTACGAGTTTTTTTGTCATTATTATTTATGGTTTCTGGTAACTTGTATTTAGGGTCTTACAAAATCATCCCACTCTTCCCAAAACTAGATGGCTTGGTCTGACAAACATAAGACTTTATTTCTCTCAAAATTATATAAATAAACTACAAACTGTTAAATGGACTTTAAATTATTTCTAATTTTTCTTACTAATTTAAAGTTGGTTTTTGCTAAAAAAACAAACCCACAACAAAATCAAAATTCTGTTGTGGGCGCAAAATAAATAGCACTAATGTTCGGTACTGCAAACTGTGACTGAACACTGAATACTAATTCTATCCTTCTATCTTCGCAGAAAGCTCAAACCAGCGTTCTTCTTTTTCTTCAATTTTATTGATGATGTTTCTCAATTCGTTCGCTTTCTTTTCAATGTCAGCTTCGGCAATTTTCCCGTCTGAGAATAATTGCTCAATAGCTATTTTCTGAGTCTCTAAATCCTTGATTTCTTTCTCGGTTTTCTGAAATTCTTTTTGCTCGTTAAAAGTTAAATTTCCAGTTGGATTGTTTTGTTTCCAGTCTTTTTTGTCGGCTTTGTTTTCCTCTTTTTGAGCAACATCAGCACTGTCTTCATAAGCTCTAAAATCAGAATAGTTTCCAGGAAAATCTTCCACAACACCATTACCTCTGAAAATGAATAAGTGATCCACAATTTTATCCATGAAATACCTATCGTGAGAAACTACAACTAAACATCCAGGATAATCCAAAAGGAAACTTTCCAAAACATTCAGCGTCACAATATCCAAATCATTCGTAGGCTCATCCAGAATCAAGAAGTTTGGATTCTGAATCAAAACCGTACACAAGTACAAACGTTTCAATTCTCCACCGCTTAATCTATCGACAAAATCGTACTGTTTTTTAGCGTCAAATAAGAAACGCTCTAACAATTGCGAAGCCGAAATCAATTTCCCTTTCATCAAAGGAATGAATTCTCCGTACTCCTTTATCACATCAATCACGCGCTGACCCGGTTTTGGGTTGATTCCACTTTGCGTATAGTATCCTACTTTTATGGTTTCGCCAATTACCACTTTACCACTGTCGAGCGGAACGTTTCCGGTCAATAAATTTAAAAAAGTCGATTTTCCGGTTCCGTTTTTCCCAATGATTCCAATTCGTTCGCCACGTTGAAAATCAAAACTGAAATTATCCATGATCACATGATCCTTGAATTTTTTGGAAATTTTGTGAAGCTCGATAATTTTGCTTCCCATACGTTCCATGTTAATTTCCAGTTCTACTTTATTTTCACGACGACGACTTTGTGCTTTTTCTTTGATGTCATAAAAATCATCCTGACGCGATTTTGACTTGGTTGTTCGCGCTTTTGGCTGGCGGCGCATCCATTCCAGTTCTTTCACAAAAAGATTCTGCGCTTTATCCACACTCGAGTTTTCGGATGCGATACGTTCCTCTTTTTTCTCTAGATAATAGGAGTAATTTCCTTTGTATTGGTATAATTTTCCGTTGTCCAGTTCGATGATTTCATTACAAACACGCTCCAGAAAGAAACGGTCGTGCGTCACCATAAACAACGTGATATTTTCTTTGGCAAAATAGCTTTCTAGCCATTCAATCATCTCTAAATCTAAGTGATTCGTTGGTTCATCCAAAATCAATAAGTCGGGACGATTAATCAAAATGATAGCAAGTGACAATCTTTTTTTCTGTCCACCAGAAAGATTTTTTACTTTCAGTTTGAAATCTTCTAATTTCAGTTTGAACAAAATTTGTTTGTACTGCGTTTCAAAATCCCACGCATTGTGCTGATCCATTCCGTCAAAAGCTTTTTGGTAGGCTTCTTCATCTTCCGGATTTTCTAATGCTTTTTCGTACGCTGCAATCACTTTCAAAGTCTCATTATCCGAAGCGAAAATGCTTTCTTCAATCGTCAATTCTTCCTGCAAATTGTTATTTTGCGAAAGGAAGGCCATTTTGATGCCTTTTCTCAAAACAACTTGTCCGGTATCTGATTCTTCAAGACCATTAATAATACTCATAATGGTCGTTTTGCCAGAACCGTTTTTGGCTATGAAAGCAATTTTTTGATCTTTATTAATTCCAAACGAGATGTCTTTAAACAACGTACGTTCACCAAAAGATTTCGAGATATTTTCTACAGAAAGGTAATTCACTTTGTAAGATATGAGTTATAAATTGAAAGCTATGCATGCGTTACGAAACATAACTTTTTTGCAAAAGTAATTCATTTACATCAAGTTTCAAGTTTTTGTGGTTTAAGTAATGTCAAACTAAAAAAGGAAGTCTGTTTTTTAGGAGCGAAAGATTTGGTTTTTTTGTGGCTATGGTTCCCGCTGTCATTCCAAATGAGATTCACTAAACACCGTTATAAATAGTAACTAAATGAACTTTAAATAAAGAACAAAAAAGATTTTCCACTATTTGGGCTAAAGGAAGTATGATTTGTATTTTTAAACGTTGAACCTTTGTGTCTTTATATCTTAAAATATATCTTTGAAAAATGCAACTATCCGTAATCATTCTCAACTATAATGTCCGCTATTTTCTGGAGCAATGTGTTTTGAGCGTTCAGGAAGCAATTCAAAATCTTGATGCTGAAATTATTGTAATCGATAATAACTCTTCCGATGATAGTTGCGCAATAATGGAAAAGCGTTTTCCTAACGTTAAACTCATCCGAAATCTGGATAATGTTGGTTTTCCAAAAGGAAATAATATCGGCGTAGCTCAGGCAAAAGGAGAATATGTCTGCATTCTCAACCCCGATACGGTTGTCGCCGAAGATACTTTCAGTAAAATTTTAAATTTTGTCAATTCCGGCGCAGTTAAGAGGAATAGTTTAGGAATCGTGGGATGCAAACTCATTGACGGAACTGGAAAATTTCTCCCAGAAAGTAAGCGTGGCGTTCCAACTCCTTGGGTTGCATTTACAAAAATTGTAGGACTGTGTAAAGTACCTCTTAAATCTAAAATGGTAGGGAAATATTATGCCCAACATTTAAACGAAACTCAAACAGGAAAAGTCGATATTTTGGTAGGTGCATTTATGTTTATGAAAAGAGATTTGTACCTTGAGGTGGGCGGTTTTGATGAAGCTTGTTTTATGTATTCAGATGATATTGATTTGTCGTATCGTATTTTGCAACTAGGGAAATCCAATTATTATTTTCATGAAACTACAGTAATTCATTATAAAGGGGAGAGCACTATTAAGGATGAAACATACATGCAACATTTTCAAGAGGCGATGAATTTCTTTTATAAAAAGCATTTTAGTGTACCATTAGTATTTTCGATTTTTATGAAGATAGGAATTGTCATTTTCTCATTAATAAAAAAGTTTCAAGGGAAACCAAGAATAAAAATCGCTCCAAAATCCTATTTGTTGTATTCGGCTAATGAAAAATTACTTGAGAAACTCCGTTTAGTTTTGCAAAATAAAGTTCAGTTTCATGATTTGAAAACGGAAAAAATGGTAAATTCGTCCACTATTAAAGATATACTAGGAACAGAAGTTATTTTAGACAATGAATTCATTTCTTTCAAGGATTGCATAGAATTTCTCGAATCTTCAACAAATAATGGCTTTACATTTAAAATTGTTCCCAATAAAGCTAATTTTTTAATAGGAAGTAACAATAGTAATGAGAGAGGAGAGTTTATAAAAATAGAGTAAAAAATTACATTTAATGTAATTTATATTTGAAATATTTAGTAATTTCGCAAACTGAAAATCAAAAACACCTTTTAGGTTAATAATATGGCAAGATTTGAATTAAAACTTCCTAAAATGGGAGAAAGCGTTGCAGAAGCAACCATTACAAATTGGTTAAAAGAAGTTGGAGACAAAATTGAAGCCGACGAAGCGGTGCTTGAAATTGCTACGGATAAAGTAGACAGTGAAGTGCCAAGTGAGGTTTCTGGAGTTTTAGTTGAAAAGCTGTTTGGTAAAGATGATTTAGTTCAGGTAGGGCAAACGATCGCTATCATTGAAACCGATGGTGATGCGGTTGTACAATCGGTTCAAGAAGTAGCCGCTCCAGTTGAAGTAGCCGCTATTGAAAAAACCATGGATGCCGTTAAAGAGAGTGTTGCTTCCCCTATTTCTGTGCCTGTAGATTTGTCAACTTCGGAGCAATTCTTATCGCCTTTGGTAAAAAATATTGCCAAAGAAGAAGGAGTTTCTGTAGCTGAATTAGCATCGATTTCTGGAACAGGAAAAGAAGGTAGAGTTACTAAAAACGATATTCTAGAGTATGTAAAAAATAGAACAACCCAACCAGTCGTTTCGGCTCCAGTTGTACCTGTTCCAAAACCAGTTGCGGCTCCAGTAGCTCAAAAAGCAGCTCCAGTTTCTGTAAGCGGTGGTGATGAAATCATAGAAATGGACAGAATGCGCAAGTTAATTGCGGGTTACATGGTCGCTTCAGTACAAACATCAGCTCACGTGCAATCGTTCATCGAAGTAGATGTAACGAATATTGTAAAATGGAGAGAGAAAAATAAAAATACGTTTGAAAAGAGGGAAGGGGAGAAATTGACCTACACACCTATTTTCATGGAAGCAGTTGCTAAAGCGCTGAAAGATTTTCCTGGAATGAATATTTCTGTTGATGGTGATTACATCATCAAAAAGAAAAATATCAACCTTGGAATGGCGGCTTCGTTACCCAACGGAAATTTGATTGTTCCTGTTATTAAAAATGCAGATCAATTAAATTTAGTAGGAATGGCAAAAGCAGTCAACGATTTAGGAGGTCGCGCGAAAGCGGGTAAACTAAAACCAGACGACACACAAGGCGGAACCTACACAGTTACTAATGTAGGTACTTTTGGAAGTGTTTTTGGTACGCCAATTTTGAATCAGCCACAAGTGGGAATTTTAGCCCTTGGAGCAATCCGTAAAATGCCGGCAGTAATTGAAACTCCTGATGGGGACTTTATTGGAATTCGCCAGAAAATGTTTTTATCTCACAGCTATGACCACAGAGTAGTTGATGGCGCATTAGGCGGCAGTTTTGTAAAAAGAGTCGCTGAATACTTAGAGGCATTTGATGTAAACAGGGATGTTTAAAAGTTAATAATTAGAATAAAAACCCGATTGATTTTTAAAAATCAATCGGGTTTTCTTTTTTCGAGTTTTTATGAAACTTTAAACGGTGAACTTTAAATGAAATTAAACCCAAATTTCTATATTTGTAACCACACAAAAATTAAAAATGGAACTCAAACTCAATAAACCAATTTGCTTTTTCGATCTTGAAACCACAGGAATCGACATCGGAAAAGATAGAATTGTAGAAATCTCAATTTTGAAAGTTTTTCCGAACGGAAATAAAGAAAGTAAAACTTGGTTAGTCAATCCAACAATCCCAATTCCGCCACAAACAACTGCTGTTCATGGGATCACAGATGAAAAAGTGGCAAATGAACCTACATTCAAAGAATTGGCCGCGCAAGTGTACACTATGATCAAAGACAGTGATTTGGCTGGATTTAACTCTGATCGATTTGATATACCGTTATTAGCCGAGGAAATGCTGCGTGCTGGAGTAGATTTTGACATGAAAAATAGGGTTTCTGTAGATGTACAAACTGTTTTTCATAAAATGGAAGAGCGGACTTTAAGTGCGGCTCACAAGTTTTATTGCGGGAAAATACTCGAAAATGCGCATTCAGCAGAAGCGGATACCATGGCGACTTACGAAATATTAAAAGCTCAATTGGACCGTTATCCAGAATTGGAAAATGATATGAAATCACTGTCAGAGTTTACAACAAGAAAGAAAATTGCTGATTTTGCAGGAATGATAGCTTTTGATAAGGATGATGAAGAGATTTTTACTTTTGGAAAACACAAAGGTGTGAAAGTGGATAAAATTTTGGAAACAGAACCTGGTTATTTCAGTTGGATTCAAAATGCAGATTTCCCGTTGTATACTAAGAAAGTTTTAACGGCCATTAAACTCAGAAAACTAAATAATAAATTGAGCTAATTTTTGAATCTTTCAATCATTAAATTTTTTAATCAATAAGGAATGAAAATCATTTGCATCGGTAGAAATTACACCAATCACATAGCGGAGCTAAATAACGAAAAACCCACAGAACCTGTTGTTTTTATGAAGCCGGATTCGGCCGTTTTATTGAAACAGCATCCATTTGTTATTCCAGAATTTTCGCAAGATGTACATCACGAAATTGAAATTATTGTCAAAATTAGCAAAGTAGGGAAATACATAGAGCCTAAATTTGCACATAAATATTATGATGAAATTAGTGTAGGAATAGATTTTACAGCCCGTGATTTACAAGAAAAATTAAAAGCAAAAGGCTTGCCTTGGGAAAAAGCAAAAGCATTTGATGGCTCTGCAGTACTTGGCGAATTTTTGCCAAAAAGTAAGTTTAGTTCATTAGAAAATATTACTTTTGAATTAACGAATAATAACAAAACGGTTCAAAAAGGGGATTCCAGTCACATGCTGTGGAAGATTGACGAACTCATTTCATATGTCTCTCAATTTTTTACGTTAAAAATTGGAGATATTATTTTTACAGGAACTCCAGAAGGAGTAGCTGCTGTAAACCCAGATGACGTTTTAGAAGGATTTTTAGAAGGACAACAACTATTTAGAATACAAGTAAAATAATGGCTATAAACTACAACCTTTCAAAAGTGTATGCGCTTTCAGATAACGATGCAGAATTCGTAAACGAAATTTTGACCTTATTTGTTGCCGAAGTTCCAGATGATTTAATGCAAATTAAAGAAGGAATAAAAAAGAAAGACCACAAGCATGCTTATGCTTATGCACACAAGATCAAACCAACGCTGGATCTAATGGGTTTGAACGTTGCTTTTGAGGAGATTCTTCAAATAGAAGCTTGGACCAAAGCCGAGGGTAAAAAGAAAGACATCAAAGAAACCTTTAAAAGCGTAAAAAACCAAGTAAATGATGCTGTCAAAGAAATTAAAAAAGATTTCGATTTGTAATATTTGGGCGTGACCCACTGAAAAAGTGGGTCGGGCTTTCCGTTTCAATCTTTTTATTACCATCGTTATCACTCTGTGGTAATAAAAAGGATTTTCACTTCTATCCCTCACGCAAAATTAAGAGTGTGCTACTTTGTACATTTTTTCACATATTAAAACCGCACAAAAATAACCGAACCAAAAAATGAAAGCAACCATAATTACTATCGGTGACGAAATTTTAATAGGTCAGATTGTCGACACGAACTCGGGATTTATTGCCAAATCGTTGGATAAAATTGGTGTGGAAATCAATGAAATGATTTCGATAAGGGATGATAAAACACATATTTTAGAAACTTTTTCAAAGCTCCAAAACACGGTTGATTTAGTTGTTATTACTGGAGGTTTAGGGCCAACAAAAGACGATATTACTAAAAAAACATTTTGTGATTATTTTGATGATGTCCTCATTGTTGATGAAAAAGTAGAGCGCCATGTAATTGATTTGATTCAGAAAGTAATGAACCGTCCCGCATCTCAAATAAATAAGGATCAAGCATTGGTACCGTCAAAATGTACGGTGCTTCACAATCAAGTGGGAACTGCACCAGGAATGTGGATGAAAAAGGAAAATACGGTCTTTATTTCACTACCCGGAGTTCCATACGAAATGAAGTATCTAGTCGAGCATGAAATTATTCCAAAAGTGGTTCGAGAATATGAGCGTCCGTACATCATTCATAAAACAATTTTGACGTACGGTCAAGGCGAAAGTGTTGTGGCAGAACGTATAGAAGATTGGGAAAATAATCTTCCAGAATGTATCAAATTAGCCTATTTGCCTGCGCCAGGTAGAGTTCGGTTGCGACTTTCTGCGCGTGGCACTGATAAAGAAAAATTAGAAACTACTCTTGAAAAAAGCGTAAGTTCATTGCGTGCTATCATTCACGATATCATCGTAGGTTTTGACGAAGATGAAACCATTGAGGTTGTGGTAGGTAAAATGCTTACCAAGCAAAACAAAACAATTGCAACTGCTGAAAGTTGTACAGGAGGTAAAATAGCACAGCTGTTAACAGCAGCAGCTGGAGCTTCGAGCTATTATAAAGGAGGTATAGTCACGTATGCTACAACAGCAAAAATAGATGTTTTAGGGGTTTCTGAACGTCTTATAAACGAACATTCCGTAGTGAGTCGAGAGGTAGTTTCGGCTATGGCGTTGAATATAAAAACGATGATGAAAACAGATTATGCAATTGCTACTTCGGGCAACGCAGGACCTTCAAAAGGAGATTCAAATGCAGATCTTGGAACGGTTTTTATTGCATTGGCCACTCCAAAAGAAATAATCGTAGAAGAATTTAATTTTGGCCAACCCCGTGAAAAAGTGATAGATAGAGCAGTAATTAAAAGTTTAGAACTATTACAGAAAGAAATTTTGAAAAATGTGCAATAAATATGTTGCTTACTAGGTTTATTTTTCTTTTCTTTGCACCCTGATTTTGAATAACGATAAAAGATAAGAATAATGTCAAGAGTTTGTGACCTTACAGGTAAAAGAGCGATGGTAGGAAATAACGTTTCTCACGCTATGAACAAAACTAAGAGAAAATTTTCTGTAAACTTAGTTAAGAAGCGTTTTTATCTTCCAGAAGAAGATAGATGGATTACTCTAAGAGTAGCTGCATCTACGATAAAAACAATTAATAAAAATGGAATCGCTGCAGTTTTGAAAAAAGCACAGTCAGAAGGATTTATTAAATAATCCATTCCAAAATAAAAAAATAGCAAGATGGCAAAGAAAGGTAATAGAATCCAAGTAATTTTAGAATGTACTGAGCACAAGACTTCAGGTGTTGCGGGAACTTCAAGATACATTACAACTAAGAACAAAAAAAACACACCAGATAGATTAGAGATTAAGAAATTTAATCCAGTTTTGAAACGTGTAACTGTTCACAAAGAAATTAAGTAATAATTAGAGATTTTGATAAAATCTCAAATGTTCACATTTGAAGATTTTATTTAATTTAAATAACATTTGAATCATGGCAAAGAAAACCGTAGCATCGTTACAAACATCTTCTAAGAGATTATCAAAAGCCATCAAAATGGTGAAATCTCCAAAAACAGGTGCATATACATTCGTAGAATCTATTATGGCTCCTGAAGCTGTTGATGAATTCTTGAAAAAGAAATAATTAACATTCACATTATATAGAAAAGCTACTTTCATTCGGAAGTAGCTTTTTTATTTTCTATATTTACCCTTAGAAAATTGTATTAGTTCTATGGGCCTGAATACTTCATTCTTAATACTATCTTACAATGAGTTTTTTAAAAAAAATATTTTCATCAGAGAAAAAAGACCCAAATTTTAGCGAACAAGCAAAGGAAACTTTAGATAAAGGTCTAGAAAAATCAAAAACAAATTTCTTTTCGAAGCTTACGAAAGCCGTTGCAGGAAAGTCGAAGGTAGATGAGGAAGTCTTAGATAATCTGGAGGAGATTCTGGTTGCATCAGATGTAGGTGTAAATACAACCTTAAAAATAATTACCAGAATTGAGAATCGTGTTGCTGCTGATAAATATGTTGGAACTGACGAACTGAATCAAATTCTTAGAGATGAGATCGCCGCTTTACTCGCTGAAACTAACACAGGTGAATCTACTCAATTTGTAATACCTACACAAACGAAACCCTATGTTCTAATGGTGGTGGGAGTGAATGGTGTTGGCAAAACAACTACTATAGGGAAATTAGCCTATCAGTTTAAAAAAGCTGGTTATAATGTAGTCCTTGGTGCAGCTGATACGTTTCGTGCTGCTGCGATTGATCAATTGCAAATTTGGGCGGATCGAGTAGGGGTTCCTATTGTCCGTCAAGATATGGGAAGTGATCCAGCATCGGTAGCATTTGATACTTTGCAATCTGCAGTTGCTCAAAATGCTGATATAGTTATTATTGATACAGCAGGTCGATTGCATAATAAAATTAACCTGATGAACGAATTGACCAAAGTGAAACGAGTAATGCAAAAAGTAGTTGCTGATGCACCGCATGATGTATTGCTAGTTTTAGATGGCTCAACAGGTCAGAATGCTTTTGAACAAGCGAAACAGTTTACTGCGGCCACCGAAGTAAGTTGTTTAGCGGTTACCAAACTTGATGGTACTGCCAAAGGTGGTGTCGTGATTGGAATCTCAGATCAATTTCAAATTCCAGTTAAATACATTGGTGTTGGCGAGGGAATTGAGGATCTTCAGGTGTTTAATAAGTATGAATTTGTAGATAGTTTTTTTAAATAATTAATTAGAATGGATTTCTCTTCTTTGAAAAACACACCTCCGATGTATCTTTATTTGGTAAGTATAATTTCTTTTGTATTGGCAAATGTGATTCGGGATAAAAGTCTTGGCTTCTATTATTTTTTGTTACTAGTAGGTTTTATTTTCTTTATTCTCGGTTTTATTAGACGCATGAAAACAAAATAAATTACAGAAACAAAGCACTAATTTTTTGCCATAAAACGGTATCAAAATCAGATAATGCAAATGTTGGATTGTCTGGGTTGGCAACATCTCCCATTCGGATTACGACCATTTTTTTGCTGGGGATGATGTATATTTTTTGATCGTTTTTTCCTAATGCCATAAACATATCAACTGGTGCAGTTGGGATTAAATTCCCATTAAATTGCAGCTGGCTTTGTGGTAAATGATAACTGGATTTGCCATTCAACCACCATAAATAGCCATAACTAAGATTTATATTTTGTGATGTAGTAGTTGCTTGGGTAAAGTAATTTTCATTCAAAACCACATTGGTTTCCCATTTCCCTTTGTTCAAAATTAATAACCCAAAACGAGCCATAGAACGGGAATTACTTCCATAAACAGAATTATTTCCCAGTTGAAACCAAGTACCTTCCATCCCTATTTTATCTTTTAGACGGGTATTGAAATAGGTATTCCAAGTTTGACTGCTAGCTTGTGCCACAACATCTTGTAATTTTACATACTCATTGTGATAGTCCCAGCGTGTTCCTGCATCGGCTTTGTAGGTGAGGTTAGCTGGTGTGACATCATCTGTGCTGTCATCCAGTCCCGATGTCATGTTGAGTAAGTGTTTGTTGGTAATCAAGTTTTCTCTGGCTAGGGGTAAGCTAGTCCAACCGGTTCCAATATATTGTGAAACTTTAGCATTGATGTCAATGAGGTTTTCTTGTTGGGCGATTCCTGTTACGGTAGACGTTAATGTTTTTCCAGCACTTGCCCAGTACCAAAAAGCATTGGCATCGTGTCCGTTAAAATAATTTTCTAAAACGATTCTTCCATTAACAAGAATGATGAAAGATTTGGTATTTTTGAGTTGCAAATAATCCAGTAACGGTTGTACAGCGGATTGTTTCCAACCTAAACTTGCAATAGATTTTGTTTCCCAAGTTGTACTAGTTAAAGGCGGAAAATAGAGTGTTTCTGCAGGAGTGGTAATAGGAGTTGGTTCGGTAATATCTGAACTGCAGCTACTGCAAAATAATACGATAATGAGACTGTAGATTATTTTTGACATCTTGCTAATGATTTATTTCTAATTCCTTTAAGACCAAAAATATAGAAAATAGTTTAATGTGTTTCTACTATTTTTGTTTTCTTTGAATTTAATAAGAGTAACTTTGTATGTGTAATAAACGTGATTTAATTCGAATTCTCTAGCCCTGATGGAAGCGGCATCCCACGCTTTTTTTGCGTGGATATAGCGTACAGCAGGAAACAGCTCCTAAAATAATTAAGATTATGAAAAAAATATGTAGCATTTTACTAATAGCATTTCTTTTTGTGGCTTGTCAGCAAAAGATAAAGCCTGAGGATATTTCAAAAATTAACGGCTACTGGGAGGTGGAAAAAGTTGTTTTTGATTCTATTGATGACAAAGACTACAGCATGAATGAAGTATATGATTATTTTGAAATAAAAAATAATAAGGGAATTCGAAAAAAGGTAATGCCGCAATTGGATGGTACTTTTTTAGTGAATGATGCGTTTGAAAACGTAACTGTTCGTTTTGCAGATGAAAAGGTATTTTTAGATTATGCAACACCTTTTATGAAGTGGAGTGAGGAAGTGATTGCGCTTTCAGCAGAAGAGTTGGTGCTGCTAAATAAGGATAAAATCGAGTATCACTACAAGAAAGCAACAGCAATAAATATACTTGGCAATGGCAAAACGACTAAATAATCAAAGCACGATAGGGGATGTTTTGAAGCAAATAATTCAAGTCAATAAACTGCAACCCGGTATGGATCAGATAGATGTAAAAGATGCTTGGAAAAATCTTATGGGTAATGGCGTGAACAGTTATACAAATAATGTGGTTTTGAAAGGAAGTACGTTGTATGTTGAGTTAACTTCGTCTGTTTTGCGGGAAGAATTGAGTCACGGGAAGTCTAAAATAGTGGCGATGATTAATGAGGAATTAAGACGTGATGTGGTGAAAGATGTCGTTTTGAGATAATAATTTTAGATTGTTGAGTAACGATTTTAGATTTCAGATTTCAGATTTTAGGTATAAAAAAATCCCGTTATCAAACGGGATTTTCTATTTATAGGATTTTCTAAATCTTAATTCAAAAATCGTTAATTTTAAATCATAAATTAAAACTGCTCTCTTCCAGCAAAATGGAATGCACCTTCGATCGCTGCATTTTCATCGCTATCAGAACCGTGAACTGCATTTTCTCCAATAGAAGTTGCGTATGCTTTACGGATAGTTCCTTCAGCAGCTTCAGCAGGATTAGTAGCACCAATTAAAGTTCTAAAATCTTCAACTGCATTGTCTTTTTCTAAAATAGCAGCAACAATTGGTCCTCTTGACATGAATTCAACTAGTTCACCGTAAAAAGGTCTTGCAGCATGTACTTCGTAAAAAGCTTGAGCATCAGCAACAGTTAATTGTGTTAATTTTAAAGAAACGATTTTGAAACCTGCAGTTGTAATCATTGCAAGTATGTTTCCGATGTGTCCGTTTGCAACAGCATCAGGCTTAATCATTGTAAATGTTCTATTAGTAGCCATCTTTTATTTTTTTAATTTTGTGCAAAAATAGGATTTTTTTATTGATTATTATTACAATTTCAGTATTCAAATTGTCATTTTCTTATTAAAGTACAATAGTGTCAAATGTGTGCTCTAATGGTTTTAGTTGCTTTACTAAAGTAGGAATCAGGGTTTCTCCGTATTCCAAATAAAATTCAGAAAAATTAGTCTGGCGTTCCTGCAAACTTTGATTGGGGAACAACTTGTTTTGTATGTTGGTAATGCGTTCTAACATGTCATTTAATTTTCTTTTTTGAGCTTTTAACAAACGTTTTTCTAGATTTTCTAAACCTTTAATTTGTTTAGTTTCTTGTGATTTTAAAGCTCCTAAAAAAGAGTCATCGGTTTTGTGAGCTGTTGCGTACAACGATTCAAATTGCAGACGCAGTTGCTCTTTTAAAGAATCTAAATCGAGCGGAAAGTTTGATAGTTCTCTTGTTTTTGTATTGATTAAACTACTTTGTTTTGAAAATAAATCGTTCCAGCTTAACATTAATTTGTCTGCTTTTTTAGCTTGTTTTTCAGTTGCTAATACAACTGAATTTCGCAGTAAAAGCATAGGAAAGGTTACCTGAGCAGATTCAAAAAAGGATTTTAGTTCTAACCAATACGCAATTTCTCCGCCTCCACCGATGTAGCATAAATTAGGGAGAATTATTTCCTGATATAACGGACGCATAATTACATTTGGGCTAAATTTTTCTGGATGATTTTCTAGAAGAGCAATAATTTCCGATTCAGAAAATTCGATTGTAGTATGATTTATTTTGTATTTTCCATCTTCAAAAAGAATGCGCTCGCGTAAGTCGTCCTCAATATAGAACAAGTTGATGTCTCGTGGATTGACTTGAACGGTATACTCTTTTAATTTTTCGGCAGTTTCTAAAACTAGTTTGTGTGAGGATTGATGGAGTAGTTCCTCTTTTACGTACGGTCTGAAGATTCGTTTTAAATCAGCATTATCTGCATCAAGAATAACTAAGCCATAGTCGCTGAAAAGTGCATTAGCTAAAAACCGAGTAGCATCGGCGAGGTTGCTATGCGCTAAATATGCATTTTCAAATAATTTTTTTAATGTTTCAGAATTTGTACTAGAACCTAATTCCAGTTTATAGATATCTAAAAAATCAGCTAGACCATCGGTAGACAATCTTCCTACGGGACCTGTACTTTCTTTATTCCATCTGAATTTTTTGCCTTTAAAATTGAAGTAATTAATTTCTTCAAAATCATGATCTTCAGTTGCCATCCAATAAATAGGAACGAAATTATAAGTGGGATATTTCGCTTTTAATTCGTTTGTTAGATTAATGGTTGAAATGATTTTGTACAAAAAATAAAGTGGTCCGCTGAATAAATTTAATTGATGGCCAGTGGTGACGGTAAATGTATTTGGGTTATTTAAAGCTTTAATATTTTGTTGGGTCAAAACGGAAGTTTCAACTTTTAAATATTGTTTTTGCAAAGTAGAAACTAAAATTGCCCTGTTGTTATTGTCATAGTTACTTTGCTTTTCATTAATTTGAGCTTCAAAGTTTTCAAGTTTCGGAAATCGATGGTATAAAGATTGAAGATTGTTTTTTTGATCTAAATAATCATTCATCAAAGAAGAGAAATATCCTGAATTCTGATAGCTGATACAGTCGGTTGGCATGAGTGATTGTTTTTATGTAAAAGTAAAAAAATAATTTGCAAAACTATTATTTTAGAAAACCATTGCTTCTTATATCTTTGTGAATGGCAACAATATTGGTTGGTATTTCGCTTTCTAAAAGCCACTTTACATCCAATCCGTTGTAAATGGCTGTTTTTATTAATAGACGATTCTCTGAAATAAGTAAACCTAATTTTTCTAAATCGTTTTTAAATTCAATCCTGTAATCTTCGTGTAGCACATTAATAAGCATTAAAATTTTGAATGCACGTGCAATTACATAAACGCAAAAAGTATGCGCATCTTTTGGTTTTGAGTTTACTATGTACAATTTGTTTATGGTTAATATTTCGTTCAGCATTTGTAAATTCAAACTAATTTCGCCGAATTTATCTTTGGTTATTTTTACATGTTCCGTAATTCTACCACTTAATTCGCGCATATCCATAAGAAGATAACCCAAGGAATAAAATCGATTACTCGCTCTTTTTATAGCGATTGTCACTTCATTTTGAATTAGTTCTCTGCGATCTTCAATACTTTGCGTACTTACTAATTCAAAAAGTAATCTGTTGGCTAAATCTAAATCCCGTTTCAGAAGCCTTAAAATTAATTTGTCTTTTTCGGCACTTGGTAAGTTTTGCAGAGCAGTTTTAAATTCTTTTTCAAAAGTCATTTTGCTAATTTTAGAATTGGATGTTTTATTTAGTGCTAAAATACCAAAAAAAGTGAAACAACTATTTGGTAGATTGAAAAAGTATTTAGACATTTGTCTAAATATGTAAATACTTTAAATAGTGAATGCCATTTTTAAAGCACTAAATGATGCCACACGAAGAGAAATACTGGAACTTTTGAAAGCAAAAGATCGGTCTGCCGGTGAAATCGCGGATCATTTTAGTATTTCGAAACCTAGTATTTCCCACCATTTGGATATTTTAAAGCAAGCTGATTTGATTACCTCTGAAAAAAAAGGGCAATTCATAATTTATTCTATTAACACCACAATAATGGAAGATGTTTTGCAATGGATATTAACTTTTAAAAAATAAAAAATGAAATTAAGTTTTAAAAAAGAATTACCTATTATCGCAATTGTTTTAATCCCTTTTATTTATTTGGCTTTTTTGTGGAATACCTTACCCGAAAAAGTTCCGACTCATTGGAATTCCAACGGAGAAATTGATCGTTGGGGAGATAAATATTCTTTGATTGGACTGCTATTTCTTTTACCAGTTTTAACGTATTTTTTGATGTTAATCATTCCTAAAATTGATCCCAAAAAGAGAATCTATCTAATGGGAGGGAAGTACTACCAGTTGAAATTTATATTGGTTTTATTAATGTCCACTTTAGCAGTTGTTATTTTGCACATAACAAAAAATCAGTCTGTTTCAAATCCGAATTTAAATTATGCTCTTATTGGAATTTTAATTGTGGTAATGGGAAATTATTTCAAAGTAATTCAGCCAAATTATTTTCTAGGAGTACGAACACCATGGACTTTAGAAAATAAAGAGGTTTGGAAGTCTACTCATACTTTTGCAAGTAAACTTTGGGTTATTGGTGGGTTGGTAATCGTATTGGGAGGATTGATTGTAGAAAATGATTCTTTCTCTGTTGCTTTTATTACACTTGTTATTGTATTGGCAATCGTTCCAATGGTCTATTCCTATATTAAGTTTAAGGAGATAGAAAAAAACAGGTAGGACTTTGGTTTTAGCATTAATTTATATAATCAGATAAAATGAAGAAAATAGTATTTTTTTTAATAGCAATTTTCGCCTCTTTTACAATGTTGGCGCAAGAAATTACGGGGCAATGGAATGGAGTTTTGAAAGTTCCTGGCGCACAGTTAAGAGTTGTATTTAATGTCAGTAAAACCGGAAATGGTTTTAGTTCTACAATGGATAGTCCTGATCAAGGTGCTAAAGGAATTCCAGTTACGACAACCAGTTTTGAAAATTCTATTTTGAAGTTACAAATACCAGCTGCTTCAATTAGTTATGAAGGGGAATTGAATAAGGAGAACGTAATTATTGGTAATTTTGTGCAAGCAGGTCAATCCTTTGGGATGAATATGTCAAGAGGGATTATAGAAAAAAAAGTGGTAATAAGACCTCAGGTGCCAAAAGTACCTTATTCCTATTACACAGAAGAAGTCACATTTGAAAATAAAATAGATAAAAATGTTTTGGCTGGAACTTTAGGTTTGCCTCAAAAGGAAGGCCATTTTCCTGCTGTAATTTTGATTTCCGGTAGCGGTCCTCAAAACAGAGATGAAGAATTAATGGGACATAAACCCTTTCTTGTTTTAACCGATTATTTAACTAAAAAAGGAATTGCAGTTTTAAGATTTGATGATCGTGGAGTTGCCAAATCTACCGGCGATTTTAAAAAAGCAACCACTATGGATTTTGCAAAAGACGTTCAAGCGGGAGTTGATTATTTGTGTAGCAGAAAAGAAATTGATAAAAACAAGATTGGATTAATCGGACATAGCGAAGGAGGAGTAATTGCGCCTATTGTGGCCGCGAATTCGAAGGATATTAATTTCATTGTATTATTGGCAGGAACAGGAATTCGTGGCGATAAATTAATGCTTTTGCAAAAGGAAAAGATAGAGCGCCAAATGGGAGTTCCTGAAAGTGAAATTCAAAAGGGGCAAGAAATTTTTAAAGGTGCTTATGATTTAGTTTTAGCCTCATCCGAAAACGATAATAATCTAAGTACTAAAATAAAGAGTTATTTCAAATTGCAATTTGGTGACAAAATGAATGAAGAACAAATAAGTGGATTAACTTCCCAAATTACAAGTCCTTGGATGATTTATTTTCTGAAATTTGATCCATCTACTGCTTTAGAAAAAATGAAATGTCCCGTTTTGGCAATAAACGGAGATAAAGATTTACAAGTTCCTGCTGATGTAAATATAAATGCAATTAAAAAGGCGCTGGCAAAAGGAGGTAATAAAAAAGTAACAACGAAAATAGTGCCTAATCTCAATCATCTGTTTCAAGAATCCAAAACCGGTTCTCCTGATGAATATGCAACGATTGAACAAACATTCTCTCCAATTGCATTAGAGGAATTATCCAAATGGATTTTGGTTCAAGTCAAGCAATAAAATTTATTTCATGCGTAAAAAGTCCATTTACTGGGCTTTTTTTTGTTTTACTCAGTTTAGAAATTCAAAGTTGTTAAATATCCCTTATTTTTGCACCAAACTTATTTCTTTTGAATACCAAATTATTCTTAATTACGCCGCCTTTTACCCAACTGAATACCCCGTATCCGGCGACCGCTTACATCAAAGGGTTTCTGAATACAAAAAACATCGAGTCTGTTCAAGCAGATTTGGGTATTGAAGTGATTTTGAAATTATTTTCTAAAGAAGGTTTGGAGAATGTGTTTGCATTTACAACTTCCAACAACCAAAATCTAACACCCAACTCCCAAAGAATTCAAGCTTTACAAGATGAATATCTAAAGACGATTGATCCCGTGATTGCTTTTCTGCAAGGGAAAAACCCAACCTTAGCACTCCAGATTTGTCAGGAAGATTTTTTGCCGGAAGCATCTCGTTTCGCACAATTGGAAGAACTCGATTGGGCTTTTGGAACGATGGGAACACAGGACAAAGCGAAACATTTAGCGACTTTGTTTCTGGAAGATATTTCTGATTTTATTGTCGAATGTATTGATGCTAATTTTGGTTTCAGTCGCTATGCGGAACGTTTGGGACGATCTGCGAATTCTTTTGATGAATTGTATGAGGCCTTGCAACAGGAACCAACTTATATTGATAACTTACTTCTTTCAATTCTAAAAGAGAGAATAGAAACTATTCAACCTACATTATTCTTGATTTCAGTTCCGTTTCCAGGGAATTTATATTCGGCATTTCGTTCGGCTCAATGGGTCAAAAAACATTATCCAAACATCAAGATTTCGATGGGCGGTGGTTTTCCAAATACCGAATTGCGTTCGCTTTCGGATGCCCGAGTTTTTGAGTTCATTGATTATATCACTTTGGATGATGGTGAAAAGCCAATCGAAGAGCTTATAAATGCTATCACTTCGAGCACAGTCGATAAGCAATATAAACGAACCTTTTTATTGGAAGATGGAAAAGTAGTTTACAAAAATAATTCCAATAAACCTGATTACAAACAATCACAAGTAGGAACTCCGGATTACTCAGACTTGTTTTTGGATAAATACATTTCAGTTATCGAAATTGTGAATCCAATGCACCGTATGTGGAGTGACGGACGCTGGAATAAGCTCACCATGGCGCACGGTTGCTATTGGGGCAAATGTACGTTTTGCGATATTTCTTTGGATTATATCAAAATTTACGAACCCGTCGCAGCCAATTTATTGTGTGACCGAATGGAAGAAATGATTGCTCAAACAGGCGAGAACGGTTTTCATTTTGTAGATGAAGCTGCACCTCCGGCTTTGATGCGTGCTTTGGCTCTCGAAATCCTTCGCAGGAAATTAGCTGTGACGTGGTGGACGAACATTCGATTCGAAAAAAGTTTTACCAAAGATTTGTGTTTGCTTCTAAAAGCTTCCGGTTGTATTGCTGTTTCTGGCGGACTCGAAGTCGCTTCTGACAGGTTATTAAAACTGATTGATAAAGGCGTAACGGTGGAACAAGTGGCGAAAGTTACCCGAAATTTCACTGAAGCTGGCGTAATGGTGCATGCGTATTTGATGTATGGTTATCCTACACAAACCATTCAAGAAACGGTAGACAGTCTTGAAATGGTGCGTCAATTGTTTGAAGTTGGTGTTTTGCAGTCGGGATTTTGGCATCAATTTGCCATGACCGCGCACAGTCCAGTGGGCTTGTATCCGGAGAAATTTGGTGTGATAAAAGAAACCGAAGCGATTGGAACTTTCGCCAATAACGATATTAATTATACCGATGCAACAGGAATCGACCATGATAAATTTAGTTTTGGACTTAAGAAATCCTTGTTTAATTTTATGCACGGAATTTGTTTTGAATATGAACTTCAGGATTGGTTCGAATTTAAAATTCCAAAGATTACAATTTCACCTAATTTTATTTTTGACGCACTTCAGGAAGAGAATGAATTTAATACCAAACCTACAGCCAAAATCGTTTGGTTAGGCGGGAAGCCATTTTTAGAACACTTTACCAAATCTAAAAAAGGAAATTCTTGGGAAATGATGACTCTGACTTTTCATGATAAAAAAGAAAGTTTTAGTATTCAAACGAATAGAAAAGAGGGTGAATGGTTAGCAGAAATACTGCTAAAAATTTCTGTTTCAAATGCTAAAATATATACATTTCAAGAAATAAAAACAGATTTTGAAGCAAATCTGGAAGACTTTGAATTATTTTGGTATTCAAAACCAATTAAAACCCTCAGAGAGTTTGGATTATTAGTTTTATAAAATTTGTTTCATCAAACTATAGTAAATTAGCATAAAACTTTTATTTTTCGATTACGAAAACGTTTTCTTTTACTTATTTTTACGATTCTAAAATAGAAACAAATGAGTATTGGTTATAAAGTTAATGTAAACGACACTTTTCATTTTGATTTGGAAAAGGAAAGTGTTTCACAACTGGATGCAGTTAGCGTGGAGACGAATAAATTCCATGTATTACATGAAAACACTCCTTATCAAGCGGAAATCATCACTTCTGATTTTCTTCAAAAAAACTATACCGTCAAGGTAAACAACAACACGTACACCGTTGCTATTTCAAATCCTTTGGATATTTTGATAAAGGAAATGGGATTCGAAACGGGACTTACCAAACAAGTCAATTTTATCAAAGCACCTATGCCCGGATTGATTTTAGAAATCAGTGTGGTTGTGGGACAAACTGTAAAAGAGAATGACAACCTGATTATTTTGGGTGCCATGAAAATGGAAAATAGTTTTCTCTCTCCGCGTGATGGCGTTATCAAAACCATATCGGTACTGATGGGAGATGCCGTGGATAAAGGACAGTTGTTAATTGAATTCGAATAAAACACCACTCATTCACTAAAAAAATAAAATTCTGCAATACAATTGATTGTAAGAGAATTAAAATTAGCGAATCTGCGGTTAAAAAATATAAAATGAAAAAATTATTAGTTGCCAATAGAGGGGAAATCGCGATCAGGGTGATGAAAACCGCACAAAAGATGGGCATAAAAACCGTCGCAGTTTATTCAACTGCTGACAGAAATGCACCTCATGTGAAATTTGCTGATGAAGCCGTTTGGATTGGAGAAGCCCCTTCGAGTCAATCGTATTTGTTAGGAAGTAAAATTATAGAGGTTGCAAAATCTTTAAATGTAGATGCCATTCATCCGGGTTACGGATTTTTGAGTGAAAATGCTGATTTTGCCGAAGAAGCGGAGAAAAACAACATCATTTTTATTGGTCCAAAATCGAAAGCAATAAAAATAATGGGAAGTAAACTGGCGGCCAAAGAGGCTGTTAAGCAATACAATATTCCAATGGTTCCCGGTTTTGACCAAGCCATTACGGATGTCGAAAAAGCAAAAGTTGTTGCGAAAGAAATTGGTTTTCCAATTTTAATTAAAGCCTCTGCAGGTGGTGGTGGAAAAGGAATGCGAGTGGTTGAAAGTGAAGCTGATTTCGAATCTCAAATGGATCGCGCCATTAGTGAAGCGATTGCTGCCTTTGGAGACGGTTCGGTTTTTATCGAAAAATATGTCGGCTCGCCAAGACATATCGAAATTCAGGTGATGGCAGACAGTCATGGAAATGTTTTGTATTTATTCGAAAGAGAATGCAGCATACAGCGTCGTCACCAAAAAGTAATTGAAGAAGCGCCTTCTTCGGTTTTAACACCGGAATTGCGTAAAAAAATGGGTGAAGCAGCTGTTTTGGTGGCCAAATCATGTGATTATTTAGGAGCTGGAACCGTCGAATTTTTATTGGACGAAAATAATAATTTCTACTTCTTGGAGATGAACACGCGTTTGCAGGTGGAACATCCCGTTACAGAATGGATTACCGGAACCGACTTGGTGGAACTGCAAATCAGAGTTGCCATAGGAGAAGCATTGGCAATCAAACAAGAAGATTTGAAAATAAAAGGACACGCGATGGAATTGCGTGTGTACGCCGAAGATCCTATGAATGATTTCTTGCCAAGTGTAGGTCATTTGGATGTGTATCAATTGCCTGTTGGTGAGGGAATTCGTGTGGATAATGGTTTTGAACAAGGCATGGATATTCCCATTTATTACGATCCAATGTTAGCCAAACTGATTACGTACGGCGAAACCCGCGAAGAAGCGATCCAAGTTATGTTAAAAGCCATTGAAGCGTATAAAGTTGAGGGTGTACAAACAACCTTACCTTTTGGGAAATTTGTTTTTGAACATGAGGCGTTTCGTTCCGGTAAATTTGATACACATTTCGTGAAGAACTATTACAATGCCGATGTGTTGAGAAAACAAATGGCGCAAGAAGCTGAAATCGCTGCTTTGGTGGCTTTGAAACAATATTTTGAAGATCAAAAAATCGTACGCTTACCTATTTAAAATATTTATTCACGATGAAGAGATTAAGTTTTAAGTAGAAAAAGCAGAACTTAATTTTCTTAATACCTTAATGGTTTTGAAGAAAATTAGATAAAAATTAGCGAATTGGCGGTTAAAAAAGAACAAATATGAAAGACAAAATAAATATATTAAACGATAAAATTACTGAAGCTCATTTGGGTGGGGGTAAAAACAGAATTGCAAAACAACATTCCAATAAAAAACTTACCGCAAGAGAGCGCGTCAATTATTTGATGGATGAAGGTTCCTTTGAAGAAATCGGAATGTTGGTTACGCACCGAACATCTGATTTTGGAATGGAAAAAGAACTGTATTACGGGGATGGTGTCATTACGGGATATGGAACCATAAACGGACGATTGGTCTATATTTTTGCACAGGATTTCACTGTTTTTGGTGGGTCTTTATCCGAAACCCATGCCGAAAAAATCTGTAAAGTTATGGATATGGCAGTCAAAATGGGAGCGCCCATGATTGGACTGAATGATTCTGGTGGCGCTCGTATTCAGGAGGGTGTCCGATCTCTTGGAGGTTACGCCGATATTTTTTATCGAAACGTACAAGCTTCAGGAGTGATTCCGCAAATCTCGGCTATTATGGGACCATGCGCTGGTGGAGCGGTATATTCTCCTGCAATGACTGATTTTACGATGATGGTCGAAGATACCAGTTATATGTTTGTAACAGGGCCGAATGTGGTAAAAACCGTAACGAATGAAACCGTAACTTCGGAGGAATTAGGGGGTGCGAGTACGCATTCCACTAAATCGGGTGTGGCGCATTGCACGTCGACCAATGATGTGGAATGTTTAGAGGATTTAAAACGCTTACTAAGTTATTTGCCACAAAGCAATAAAGAAAAAGCACACAACTTACCTTACGAGCTGAATGATGAGGTTCGGCCCAAATTAGCAACTATTATTCCAGATAATCCCAATAAACCGTATGACATGCACATGGTGATTGGCGGAATTATTGATGAAGATTCGTTTTTTGAAATTCATAAAAATTATGCCGAAAATATTCTGGTTGGTTTTGCCCGATTGGGAGGAAAAAGCATTGGAATAATAGCAAACCAACCGATGGTTTTAGCAGGCTGTCTGGATGTAAACAGTTCGAAAAAAGCGGCTCGATTTACCCGTTTTTGCGATTGTTTTAATATTCCGTTATTGGTTTTGGTAGACGTACCGGGCTTTTTGCCGGGAACCGATCAAGAATGGAGCGGAATTATTGTTCACGGTGCTAAATTGTTATACGCTTTAAGCGAAGCAACCGTGCCGAGAGTTACCGTGATTACGCGTAAAGCCTACGGTGGTGCTTATGATGTAATGAACTCGAAACACATCGGTGCCGACATGAATTTTGCTTGGCCAAGTGCCGAAATAGCGGTGATGGGAGCAAAAGGTGCCTCTGAAATTATCTTTAAGAAAGAAATTAAAGAAGCCGAAGATCATGACGCTAAACTCTTGGAAAAAGAAGTAGAATACGCCGATTTGTTTGCAAACCCATATACGGCAGCGCAACGTGGTTTTGTTGATGAGGTAATTTTACCTGAAGAGACCAGACGCAAACTGATAAAAGCATTTAGCATGCTCGAAAATAAAGAAAGCATAACTCCTACTAGAAAACACGGGAATATTCCTTTGTAAGGATTAGATAGAACCAAAAAACCACCTGATGAAGGTGGTTTTTTGGTTTTAATTTGTAAATATTTTTAATTCCCATTTGACATTTTGGAATCTATCTGAAATGATTTAATAGAATAGGTTTGTTTGCAAGGTTTTATTTAGACTATAAGTTATACAGTCGATTTCTGATGTGTCACTTTGAATAGCTGCCTTGTAAAAAAATTATCATTACACAAAATGCTTAGAACCAGATTTTTCATCACTACATTAAAAAAAAATTAGTTAGAATACATTTAAAAGTATATTGTTGATAAATATACCTGTATTATAGCGAAATCATTTTCTTTTTTGCCAATCATGCTTTTATTTGAAGAAAAAAGCGCTATCTTGCCCCCACAAAAAAAAGGAATATATCTTACAAAACTAGACGTAAGAAGCTTCCTTTTTTGTTTGCCCATATTCTATGAAGAGATTATTTAACCTAAATACGTATTTTAAATTATTATTGTTGATTGCTTCAACAACTGTGTTCTTTTTTATTCTCTACACTTCACTATATCTTTATACCGTACAGGAAGAGCAACGTTTTTATAAAGCAACTTACGATCAATATAATAATGAGGTAAAATCGGTATTCAGACTTAACTCTAAAACACCGATTGCAACGATTATTGATGTTACATTTTGGGACGCACTTGTTGACTTTACTAAAAACAAGGATAAAAAGTGGTACAATGAACACATATTAAGAGAATTTGAATCGTATGAAGCGGATTACATTGGGATTTATGATTTAAATAAAAAAATAATTAATAAGACAACATCTGCTAAGATTAAAAGTTTTGATTTTATTCCAAAAGAGATGATGGCTTCTCTATATCAATCTAAACTCACAAGGTTGTACGTAAAAATTCCTGAGGGTATTGTTGAGGTTTTTGGCGCAACAATTCATCCTTCAAGTGATCCAAAAAAGCTTAAAACTAAACCTTCAGGTTATTTTTTTATGGCCCGACTTTTAGATAAACCATTTTTAACTGAATTAGGAAATATAAGCAGTTCTAAAGTTAATTTAGTAGCAGCGGATCGTTCCGTAAACACTGAGGAGGATTTTGTCACTGTTGGATTGGATTTAAAAGATTGGAAAAATAATGTAGTCAGCAAATTACTTTTTAAGAGGCCCTATAATTTAAATTACAGCAAAACAAAAGAAATTCTTTTTATAGTTGTCGTAGCCTCTCTAATAAATATTCTAATTTTTATCTATTACACTAAAAAATGGGTTTACAATCCATTAAAATTAGTTAAAAATATTCTGGAAACCGGAAATGTTGATTCCATAACCAGCTTAAGGAAATCCAGAGGAGAGTTTGGTTACATAGGAAATCTTTTTGAAGAGAACAGCAATCAAAGGACACAATTAGAAATATCTAAGAAAAAAGCGGAAGAAAGTGATCGGTTAAAATCATCTTTTTTGGCTAATTTGTCTCATGAAATTAGAACACCGATGAATGCCATTATGGGATTTAGTGATTTGCTTCAGGATGCAAATTTAGATAATAAAGAGCGAATTAAATATTTAAAAATTATAAAAAATAGTGGAAACAGTTTGGTATCTATTATTGAAGATCTTATAGAAATGTCTAAAATTGATGCCATGCAGATCATGCCTAATTATAAAGGATTAGACATAGAAAATTGTATTGTAGAATTGTTTAATGCTATCAAAGTTACGATTCCTAAGGATAAAGACATTCAGTTTTATATTCTTGAAAACCCAGAAAAAATTCAGGAAAATATTAATACGGACGAAACAAAACTAAAACAGATTATCGTTAACCTAATTACAAATGCGTTGAAATTTACGGATAGAGGTTTTGTTGCTTTTGGCTATTCTGTTAATAAAGAAAGAGGATACTTGGAATTTAAAGTAGAGGATTCGGGTATGGGTATAAGTGAAAATTATTTGAAAGTAATTTTTGAGAGGTTTAGAAGGATAGAAGGAGATGCAACTCTCGATTTATCTGGATTAGGTTTGGGTTTGTCAATAACAAAAGCGTATGTGGAAATGTTAGGTGGCGAGATCAAAGTAGAGTCTACCCTTGGATTGGGGTCTGTTTTTACATTTACCATTCCATTAGAGATAGATCAAACTGCTAAACCAATACAGCCAAAAAAAATAAAATCGGTTACCAAGAATTTTGGAAATGAAATTATTTTAGTTGCAGAAGATGACGCTATTAATTTCATGCTTTTGAAAAAAATTATACAGTCCAAAAATCATACGGTTATCAGGGCTAAAAACGGCCAAGAAGCAGTGACTATGTGTGCTAATAATCCAAACATTTCGGTAGTGTTCATGGATATAAGAATGCCAGTGTTAAATGGTTTTGAAGCCTACGAAAAGATTAAAGTGTTTAGGCCAGAACTTCCCGTCATCGCGCAAACTGCCTATTCCTCATTAGAAGATAAAGAAAAAATTATGCAACTGGGTTTTGTAGATTGCATTACAAAACCATTGGATAAGGAAAGAGTACATGAGGTATTGGATACTATTTTTGTTGAAATTTATAATAAAATTTAGCATATTTAAACTAAACAAATAATTTGAATTGCACTGTTTTATTTAATTGTGCTTTTTCATCCAATTTTTCAAAATCAGACTTGCATTATTCCTTTTTATTTTTTGTTCATCTATTGCCTATCATTTGGGGAGTTTTGGTAGTACTTTAGTTTTATTTCTAGCATATTTTTTAAAATTTAATTGCTAACACATGATTTTTAATTCAATAGATCCGTTTTCACAACTTTTGGTAGCCGAACATGAAGTTCTAACACAGTCGCAATTGAATAAAAAATTACAATTGTCTGAGCGAGCTTTCAAAAACTGGAAGCAAACTACATTTGAGCAAAGAGCATTAGTGATGAAAAAACTTGCTGATATTCTTAGAAAAAAGCGCTATATTCTAATATTAACAGCATTTTGTCCAAAGAGTAAATATAGTTCGTAAGCATTATCGGCAAGCAATGCTCCTAGTAACCATTGTTTGATGGTGTTCTTTGAATCTCTTAATTT
>JAFCUE010000033.1:0-38809 GCA_051990185.1 Flavobacterium sp. DT2-2
TAACTCAATTGGACAGCTTTCTCTTTAAAAGCTTTGTCATAAATTTTGCGAACTTGTTTCATAGGTTAAAATTAAGATTATTTCTTAACTTTCTGTGATGGCTAAGTTAGCATGTCCACTAATGAAAGAATTAAACAAGTAGAATTATCAATAAATAACAGACCGATTCGAAAATTCAATTACCTTAGTCCTATTGAAACTCTAAATAATAAGTTTGTTGCACTTATGAGTTGAACAAAGCTTTTCAAATACTTCTTAACTTCTTTGATTGCCTTTTTTAATTCTTTTTCTAAATCGGCAATTTCCTCAACAGCTTTTTCGCTGCCTGCACCTTTACCGGCTCACATAAAACAGTTGGGGAGAAGTTATAACTTTCAATAGTTTTGGTCTTAAAGCAGTTCATTATTCATGACTTTATTGTGTCTTTTACTTTGACGTACAAAATTAGTTTAACTGCAATCAGTGTTAATTGAGGCAAAAAAATATAAAGTCCTATGTAAAAAATGCACAATATACCTAGTTGTATTTTAATCTAAAAACTCCAGAGTAAGATTACTACGAGGAGTGAATGTTTTGTATAATTGGCCGTTGCGCAATACATTCTACTTTTTAGATTGAAGATTTAGAAGCTCCTTGCTTTTCAAAATTTTCAAATTTTAATTATCATAATTCCTACCCCATGGTCTTCCTGACAAATAATTATTACAATTATGGCATTCTCTGCCTATCTGCCACGTCAGGGAAAATTCATGAACTCCTTGGGTATTCGCAATTTTTGAAGTATTTACATCATACGAATAACCAAAAGTGAAGTTATATATTTTAATAGAACCAATCAGATTCACTGAAGTCAGAAGATGACTGTCAGCACTTTTCATCATTGGATTTGTTGCGGCAATGACTCCAAAAATAAATGGATTAAAATGTACAACACTGCCAAAATCTAATCGGTTATATTGCCCTTGTTTCATAAAATTTGACGTGAGGACAAATTTAGAATTATCCGGTAAAAAGGATAAACTGGGACTATTATTCAGATTAAAGGCGTATCCACTTTGAACTGTAAAATTCATATCTAATGGCAGCTTACCTTGAGCGTCGAATGCAATATTGGGTGTATTAAGATGTTTCACTGAAGCTCCAAGCCAAAAATCTTCACCATAGAGTAAAAATCCCGAAGAAACATCAAAGAAATCTATTTTGTTCTGAAGATGTAAAAGACTTGGATCTAAACTACCTCCTCCAACGTTGCCATCGTCACTATTAATTTGGTCTTCAAACAGTAGACTTTTGAAATTAAAATTTTTAGTTCCATAACCCCCTTCTAATGCTAAAATCATTCGTAATCCTGAATGAAAATTATCTAGATCAAGATTTAGAGAAAAGACACCATTGATTTGCGAATAATTATAATCTGTAAAAACCTCATGTTGGTTTAGAACTGTCATCCCTATTCCAATATTTTGAAGATTTGAATTATTTGAACGAGAATCCTCTGATAGGTTTCCAATTGAGCCATTGAAAAATGCATAATCAGTATCCAGTCTTCTAGCCCCATCGGGCCATTGTGTTCTATGCAGAATTCCTGTGTTTAAAGTGTTTACAGTCCCTGTAAACGCACCGTTCTGCGTTTCAGGAACAAAATAATATTGCGTAAAAACAGGATCTTGCGCCTTAACTTTCATAATAAATAAGGAAGTTAACAGTATGTATAAAGCAAATTTTAATTTCATTCTCTGTAGGTGATTATTTTATTATTACAAAAGGGTGATTTTCATTGACAATAGTTCCATAAAAAGTTTCTGCGCTAACTTTACAATAATAGTTACCGTTTTCAGCATTCTGGCCCTTTATTTTACCATCCCACCCCTTCAAAGTGTCTCCGGTTTCTGAATAGATCAGTGAACCCCAAGTGTCATAAATATCTAGGCGAACATTTTTTAAGGCCTTAGTCACGGGTCTGAATGTATCATTGAAATTGTCATTGTTGGGTGTAAAAGCAGTGGGAACAACTAATACATACCCTTTTTTAACGATAAAAGTGATTTTTTGCACATAGATGCAGCCAAACGGATAAGTAACTGTTTGTGTTACCACATACTCTTTTGGATTTAGGAAGGTATGCACTGGGTTGAGCTCGGTTGAAAAGCTACCGTCACCAAAATCCCAAACCAAACTTATAAAATCACCAGTAGCGGCATTGGTAAACTGAATTGGATCTATTATTGAATAAGTGCCGTACGTTACATAAGAGTACGAGGTTGCATTAAATGAAGGCGTTCCAAGAGACTGCAATTTAACATTGAAGGAATAATTTGCTTTACAACCCAAAGCATCCGTTACGTATAATATTGCTGTTCCGTTTTGACTGGTATTCATCATTTCATTATTTGAACCGCTGACAGTTCCGCTAGACCAAGCCAATTGGTAGGGTGGAATCCCACCTGAAACTTGGGCTACAAATGTTTGTTTTACGAACTTCGTTTCACAATCAAATTCTGTTTTGGTAGCTACTCCAATTACGATAGGTGGCTGTCGGTTGATACTGTATTGCGCTTGTTTTGAACAGCCTCTGCTATCAGTTACTGTAATCAGATAATTTCCAGCAGGAATAGTACCTAAATCCTCAGTTGTAGATCCATTTGACCAAGAATAGGTAAAAGGTGGTGTACCTCCAGCAACAAGAAGATTTATTGCACCACTATCGGCATTGTCGCAATCAAAGGCATTGGTAATATTAGCTGATAAAATTAAAGGTTGAGGTTCTATTATAATAAAAGTCTTTTTAATTGTACAAGGCTTACTGTCAACAATTGTTACTGTGTAAGAGCCTGGCGCCAAATTATTTCTGACATTTCCAGCCACTATACTGTCATCCCAAACCAATTTCACAGGAGCAATCCCTCCAATAATATTTAGATTGATACTACCATCTTGGGCACCAAAACAAGAAATGTTTTTAACTACAGGATTTATCGTAAAAATGGGGGCCTCGGGGATATTTACATTAAGTGTTTTTACACAATTATTGGAATCTGTAACGGTAATCAGATAATCACCAGCCGAAAGATTATCTTGAAACGTTCCGCCTCCCAGATTACTCCAAGTAATGGAATAAGGAGTAATACCACCATTTATGGCAAGACTTATTGAAGCATCATTTGAGCCATAACAGATTATTGGTGTGGTTGTGGCTGACAAAATAATAGCAGTTGGCTGGGTAAGCGTAACACTAAGTGCTTTAGAACAGCCTGAATTATCAGTAACCAGTACATTATAAGTTCCAGCAGTAATAACAATTAGATTTTTATTGGAACTTGTAAATCCGTTAGGTCCAGTCCAAGCAAAGTTATATCCAGAAAGTGTTGGTGTTCCTCCAACTACAGCAATGTCTATAGCTCCTGTAGCTTCTCCAAAGCATAATATATTGGTTTGGCTTATTAGGCTTACCGCTAATATGGGTGGTTGGGTTATGCTAAATGTCGCAGTTTTTGGGTTGCAATTATTAGCATCTGATACGGTTACATCATATATTCCGGGACTTAAATTGGATATATCTTCGGTGGTTGAATAAGGAATTCCATCTTTGGTCCAAGTATAATTGTAATTTAATGTACCACCAGTGACTGTGATTTTAATTTCACCATTGGCATCATTAAAACAAGTAATGTCTTTTTTAAGATTGGTAGCAAGTACAAGATTAGAAGGTTCTGTAATCGTATAATTATTTGATTTGCTACAGCCTGCAGCATCTGTAATGAAAACAGAATAATTGCCAGGTTCTAAACCTGAAATGTCTTTATTAATTGAACTAAAGCTATTTGGACCTGTCCATTGATAATTGTATGGTGCAGTACCTCCAGAAACTTGCAAATCTATTGAACCGTTATTGGAGCCGAAACAGGAAATACTAAATCCATTATAATTTGAAACAGTAGTATTTGCAATCGTTAAAGCATTTGCTGGCTGGGAAATCGTAGTAGTAATTGCTTTATTACTACCGTATAAATCAGAAACTGTTACTATATATGTTCCTTCAGCCAAACCTGTAAAAGTATAATTTGTAGCTGTCACATCTATTGCGGTATGAACAATTGCACCTCCAACTAAAGCAATCGAATAATTATAAGGACCAGCTGAAGTCTGAGTAATTTTTACTTCAATTACACCGGTTAAATCACCGAAACATTTAACATCGATATGTGATGATAGCTCCTCATCGATTAATAAAGGTAGCGGTTCAGTTAATAAGAAAGTTAAAATTACGGGGGCACAAACGCCATCACTAATGGATAAAGAATAGTCTCCTGCGTAAGCATTTGATATATCCTGCGTTGTAGCAGTAAATCCGTTAGGGCCACTCCACAAATAAGTATAATTTCCTGATCCGCCATTCACTGTTAAATCTATCGATCCATTATTTCCACCAGCATTACTAATATTAAATCCTGAATAATTTGATAAAATACTCGAAGTAATTATAGATGGGTTAATGATTATTGAATAATAGAAAGGTAAACCTTGACAAGCAACACCATTATCTATAGATGCATGGACAATAAATTGAACTGTTTGTGGTACTGATGTTGAATTGGAAATAGTTTGCACTGGAATAAAACTTGTATTCCCAGATAATATTACCCCAGTTATGCCTGTCGGAACATTGGCAGTCCAATTATATGTAATATTGCTTAGTGTAGTACTTGAAAAATTAACCAATTTAGTATTACTTCCTGAACATATAGTTTGGTTAGGCAAAGAAAAAATTACATCTGGCTTCGGATTTACGGTCACCGTTACCGTAAAAGTAGCGCCCGGACATCCATTAGCCGTTGGTATAGCAGTATAAATAGCCGTTTGAGAACTGTTTGTAGAATTTGTCAATGTTCCTGAAATTGCAATCTGTGCAGTTCCAGCAACTCCTCCAGCCATTCCACCCGTTACTGTTGGTGCGCTCCATGAATATGTAGTGACTGAGGGAATACTATTTATTATTAAATCTGATGGCGTTACTGTAAATCCACTTTCACTACATGTTGCGGCTGTAAATGACTCCGTAATGGCAGGCTTTGGATTGACAATGATTTTATATATAAATACTGCTCCAGAGCAAGAAGCACCTCCTGATACTGATGCTGTAGCACTGTAAGTGACAGTAATCGGAGCATTAGTGTTATTTACCAATGTCTGAACCGGAATGGTATTCGTGCCAGTTGTCGTAATGCCTGATATTCCTGCAGGTTGATCTGCCGTCCATGCAAAAGTAACGCCCGAAGTCGTACTGCTTAAGGTTACCGCTGCTGTACTTCCTTCTGAACATATTGTTTGAGGAGCAGGGCTAAATGTGATTGAAGGCGAAGGGTTTACCGTAATGGTAAATGTTTCTGCAACTCGGGAACATCCATTAGCAGTTGCTATAACAGAAATTGTAGCTGTTATTGGGCTTATAGTTCCATTGCTTGGCGAAAAGAACGGAATATCTCCTGTCCCGCTTGCCGCCAAACCTATTTCCGTATTACTATTAGTCCATGCGTAAGTTGTGCCTGTTACTGTATTACTAAAAACGATCGGTGACGTTACAACACCATTACAATAAACTTGGTTTATTAAAGATAAACTTTTAGGAACTGGATTGACAGTAACTGTAATGGTATATGTATCTGCTTCACAGGTTCCTGATTTTGGAGTTACCGTATAAGTCAATGTAGCAACATCGTTGATTGTGTTAACCAAAATCTGGCTAATACTCGCCTGAGCTGTTGTTTGTGCCACTCCTCCCGTAATTGCTCCTACAGGATTACTAACCGGTAGTGCCCAAGTATAAGTTGTACCTATTGGTATGATATTGCCATTACCATTTGAAGGAGTTACAGTAAAAGCTGTACCACTACATATTGCAGGTGTTTGAGCAAGTACAAAAGGCTTTGGATTTACCGTTACCGTAATCGTAAAATTTGATCCTATGCAATTCCCAGTATCACCAGATGTTGGTGTTACTGTATATGTGATTGTCTGTACAGCATTGGAAACATTTACTAACGTTTGTGATATTGAGGTTACTCCACCTACCGATGAAGAGGATTGTCCTGTAATATTTGTATTTGAGGAAATTGTCCAAGTATAAGTAGTTCCTGTTGCTATAATATTACCACTACCATTTGATGGGGTTAGTGTAAAGGCTGCTTCACTACAAATAGCTGTTGTATGATTCGCTACAAACGGCTTAGGATTTACGGTCACCGTTACCGTAAAAGTAGCTCCCGGACATCCATTAGCCGATGGTGTAACAGTATAAATAGCCGTTTGAGAACTGTTTGTAGGATTTGTCAATGTTCCTGAAATTGCAATCTGTGCAGTTCCAGCAACTCCTCCAGCCATTCCACCCGTTACTGTTGGTGCGCTCCATGAATATGTAGTGACTGAGGGAATACTATTTATTATTAAATCTGATGGCGTTACTGTAAATCCACTTTCACTACATGTTGCGGCTGTAAATGACTCCGTAATGGCAGGCTTTGGATTGACAATGATTTTATATATAAATACTGCTCCAGAGCAAGAAGCACCTCCTGATACTGATGCTGTAGCACTGTAAGTGACAGTAATCGGAGCATTAGTGTTATTTACCAATGTCTGAACCGGAATGGTATTCGTGCCAGTTGTCGTAATGCCTGATATTCCTGCAGGTTGATCTGCCGTCCATGCAAAAGTAACGCCCGAAGTCGTACTGCTTAAGGTTACCGCTGCTGTACTTCCTTCTGAACATATTGTTTGAGGAGCAGGGCTAAATGTGATTGAAGGCGAAGGGTTTACCGTAATGGTAAATGTTTCTGCAACTCGGGAACATCCATTAGCAGTTGCTATAACAGAAATTGTAGCTGTTATTGGGCTTATAGTTCCATTGCTTGGCGAAAAGAACGGAATATCTCCTGTCCCGCTTGCCGCCAAACCTATTTCCGTATTACTATTAGTCCATGCGTAAGTTGTGCCTGTTACTGTATTACTAAAAACGATCGGTGACGTTACAACACCATTACAATAAACTTGGTTTATTAAAGATAAACTTTTAGGAACTGGATTGACAGTAACTGTAATGGTATATGTATCTGCTTCACAGGTTCCTGATTTTGGAGTTACCGTATAAGTCAATGTAGCAACATCGTTGATTGTGTTAACCAAAATCTGGCTAATACTCGCCTGAGCTGTTGTTTGTGCCACTCCTCCCGTAATTGCTCCTACAGGATTACTAACCGGTAGTGCCCAAGTATAAGTTGTACCTATTGGTATGATATTGCCATTACCATTTGAAGGAGTTACAGTAAAAGCTGTACCACTACATATTGCAGGTGTTTGAGCAAGTACAAAAGGCTTTGGATTTACCGTTACCGTAATCGTAAAATTTGATCCTATGCAATTCCCAGTATCACCAGATGTTGGTGTTACTGTATATGTGATTGTCTGTACAGCATTGGAAACATTTACTAACGTTTGTGATATTGAGGTTACTCCACCTACCGATGAAGAGGATTGTCCTGTAATATTTGTATTTGAGGAAATTGTCCAAGTATAAGTAGTTCCTGTTGCTATAATATTACCACTACCATTTGATGGGGTTAGTGTAAAGGCTGCTTCACTACAAATAGCTGTTGTATGATTCGCTACAAACGGCTTAGGATTTACGGTCACCGTTACCGTAAAAGTAGCTCCCGGACATCCATTAGCCGATGGTGTAACAGTATAAATAGCCGTTTGAGAACTGTTTGTAGGATTTGTCAATGTTCCTGAAATTGCAATCTGTGCAGTTCCAGCAACTCCTCCAGCCATTCCACCCGTTACTGTTGGTGCGCTCCATGAATATGTAGTGCCTGTGGGGATAATATTTGATACTGAAATCGCTGGAGTTACCGCAAATAATGAACCACTACATACTGTGGCTGTAAATGACTCAGTAATGGCAGGCTTTGGATTAACAATGATTTTATAAGTATATACTGCTACTGAGCAAGAAGCTGCTCCTGATACAGATGCTGTAGCATTATAAGTGACACTAATTGGATCATTGGTACTATTTATCAATGTCTGAACTGGGATGGTATTCGTACCAGTTGTCGTTACTCCTGTTACTCCTGTAGGCTGATCTGCCGTCCATGCAAAAGTAACTCCCGAAGTCGTACTGCTTAAGGTTACCGCTGCTGTATTTCCTTCTGAACATATTGTTTGGGGTGCAGGGCTAAAAGTAATGGCAGGTGATGGGTTTACCGTAATGGTAAATGTTTCTGGAGTTCCTGAGCAACTAGGTGTACCATTATTGAAAGAAGGCGTAATTGTTATGGTTGCGGTAACCGGACTTGCTCCGGCATTAACTGCATTAAAAGCTCCGATGTTTCCTGTTCCACTAGCTCCTAAACCAATACTTGTGTTATTGTTTGTCCAAGAATAGGTTGTTGTACCTCCTGTATTTAAAGTAGCAAAGTTGATAGCCGTAATAGATAATCCATTACAAACAACTTGATCAGCCGGTTTTGCTACTTGTCCTTTTGGATTTACAGTAATCGTAAATGTTTTAGGATTTCCTACACAACTAACTCCTGCATTAACAAAAGTAGGTGTAACGGTTATCGTTGCAGTTATAGGTGCATTTGTAGTATTTAAACTTGTGAATACTGCAATATTTCCTGTTCCACTTGCTGCTAGTCCAATGCTTGAGGTGTCGTTAACCCAAGCATAAGAAACTGTTCCTCCTGTATTTGTATTTGCGAAAGTGATTGCTGTTGTTTGTGAAGCCACACAAATATTTTGACTTACGGGCTGAGTTAGCTGAGGTGCAGGGTTTATCGTAACCGTAACTGTAAATGTTGCTCCAGAGCAATTTCCAATATCACCTGAAGTTGGCGTTACTGTATAGGTAGCTGTTTGAGGACTATTTGTAGGATTTATTAATGTTCCTGATATTGAAGTCTGTGAAGTTCCAGCTGCTCCACCAGTAACTCCCCCTGTAACTGTTGGGTTAGTCCATGAATAAGTTGTAGCTGTTGGAACAATAGTTGTTGAAGCAGGAACACCATTGGCTGGAGTTACCGTAAAAGAAGAACCGTTACATATTGTTGTTGTTTGAGTAGGTATATAAGGTTTTGGGTTAACTGTTACCACTACCGTAAACGAAGCTCCTAAACAGCCATTCGCAGCTGGCGTTACCGTATAAGTACCTGTTTGTTGTACGTTACTTGGATTGACTAATGTACCGGTTATCGTTGTTTGGTTACTTCCTGAAGCTCCTCCAGCCATTCCACCCGTTACTGTTGGTGCGCTCCATGAGTATGTAGTGCCTGTGGGGATAATATTTGATACTGAAATCGCTGGAGTTACCGCAAATAATGAACCACTACATACTGTGGCTGTAAATGACTCAGTAATGGCAGGCTTTGGATTAACAATGATTTTATAAGTATATACTGCTACTGAGCAAGAAGCTGCTCCTGATACAGATGCTGTAGCATTATAAGTGACACTAATTGGAGCATTGGTACTATTTATCAATGTCTGAACTGGGATGGTATTCGTACCAGTTGTCGTTACTCCTGTTATTCCTGAAGGCTGAACTGCCGTCCATGCAAAAGCAACTCCCGAAGTCGTACTGCTTAAGGTTACCGCTGCTGTACTTCCTTCTGAACATATTGTTTGAGGAGCAGGGCTAAAAGTAATGGAAGGTGACGGGTTTACAGTAATGGTAAATGTTTCGGGAGTTCCAGGGCAAGTAGGTGTACCATTATTGAAAGAAGGCGTAATTGTTATGGTTGCAGTTACCGGACTTGCTCCGGCATTAACTGCATTAAAAGCACCTATATTACCTGTTCCACTAGCTCCTAAACCAATACTTGAGTTATTGTTTGTCCAAGAATAAGTTGTTGTACCTCCTGTATTTAAAGTCGTAAAGTTGACAGCCGTAGTGGGTAATCCGTTACAAACAACTTGATCAGCCGGTTTTGCTACTTGTCCTTTTGGATTTACAGTAATCGTAAATGTTTTAGGATTTCCTACACAACTAACTCCTGCATTAACAAAAGTAGGGGTAACGGTTATCGTTGCTATTATTGGGGCAGTTGTAGTATTTACTACCGTAAATGCCGCTATATTTCCAGTTCCAGAAGCAGCAAGACCAATACTTGTTACATCATTGGTCCAAGCGTAAGAAACTGTACCGCCTGTATTGGTGGTAGCAAAATTTATTAAAGATGTTACTAAATTAGCACATACAACCTGATTTGTAGGTTGGTTAACCAAAGCAGATGGATTGACAATTATTGTAAATGTTTTCGTTGGACCTGCACAACTTACTCCATTATAAGTATAGGTAGGTGTAACTACGATTGTTGCTGTAACCGGAGCTACTCCACTATTTGTTGCCGTAAAGGCAGCTATATTGCCACTTCCTGTGGAAGTTAATCCTATACTTGTATTAGAATTGGTCCAAGCGTAAGTAGTTGTACCTACTGTATTGTTAGAAGTAAAATTAGTTGGACTGGTAGTTCCATTATGGCATACAACCTGATTGACGGGTTGTATCAGTTCACCTTTAGGATTTACGGTGACTACTATTTCAAATGGGGCTCCTGGACAACTATTAGAAGATGGTGTTACCGTATAGGTAGCAGTAGCAAAACTATTTGTATTGTTTGTTAAAGTTTGACTTATTATATTTACCCCAGTAGTTTGTGCACTACTTCCTGAAATTGTTGAAGCTGGAGAAATTACCGGAGCCGACCATGTATACGTTGTTCCTGTTGGAATAAAATTACCACTTCCATTTGCAGGTGTTACCGTAAAGGCAGTACCACTACAAATTGTTTGTGATTGATTAACAATACTTGGTTTTGGTTTAACTGTAACTATAATTGTAAAAGTTGCTCCTGTACAATTTCCTGTAGTGCCAGACGTAGGTGTTACGGTATAGGTTAGGTCCTGATTTGAATTACTTGAATTGACCAATGTCTGACTAATAGAAGTAATACCAGGTACTGAAGAAGCAGCCTGTCCTGTAATATTGGTGTTCGATGAAATCGTCCAAGTATAAGTAGTTCCGGTAGGAACAATTATTGCTGAAGTGGGAACTCCATTTACTGGTGTTACCGTAAATGTATCTCCGCTACAAATTGTAGGTGTTTGATTTAAAAAAACTGGTTTTGGATTAACTGTTACAACAACATTAAATGGTGAACCCGCACAACTTCCAGCCTTAGGTATTACTGAATAAGTAGCGGTTTGTTGAACATTTGATGTATTGGTTAATGTTTGAGAAATTGTATTAGAGTTCGTACCTGCAACGGCTCCAGTTAAATTACCCGAAATAGTTGGTGAACTCCATGTATAAGTTGTTACAGAAGGAATTAAATTAGTTCCTGTATTTAAAGGTGTTGCATTAAAACTATCGCCACTACAAATCGTAACATTTTGTGTCGTAGCGAAAGGAGTTGGCAAAACTGTTACAGTAATTTGAAAAGGCAAACCAATACAAGTTCCCGATGACGGAGTTACGCTATAGGTTAAAGTCGCAGAAGTATTAGTTGTATTTGTTAATAACTGACTAATAGACGATACTCCAGAAGTTTGCTCCATTCCACCTGTAATTGCACCAACAGGATTACTGACAGGTGTAGACCATGTATAGGTACTACTTGTAGGAATAATATTTCCTGAAACAGAACTAGAAGGTGTTGCAGAAAAAGAAAGACCACTGCAAATTGTTGCAGAAATCGGATTTATAAATGGTTTTGAAGTTACGTTAACTACAAAATTTACAATTGGTCCTGCACATCCATTATTCGTTGGTGTTATCTCATAGGTAACAGAACCTGTTGTAGTAGAATTATTTGTTAACGTTGCTGCTGGAATAGTTGCACCAGAACCAATAGCTGGGTAACCGCTAATATTTGTAGCACCTGTAACCTTCCAAGCAAAAGTAGTTCCTATCATACTTGATGTTAACGGAACCGCCGTAAACTGAGTTCCTGAACAAATAGTTTGAGATAAATTTGTGTTCGTAATAATTGGTGTTTCTTTCAGTGTAAAGGCGAAAGCAGCTTGATTAGAGCCTGCGCAATTTCCATTTACTTGAACTGTGATAATATATGTTTTAAATGCAGTAAAGTTTATTTTAGGGAATTGACTGCTAGCTGTTGTTCCAGGTATATAACTGTAATCTGCTGATGTGACTCCGCTACCGGAAACAGTCCACAAGAAACTTGTTGGGGCATAAGGAGCGACACTGTAATTTGGCTTTGTCCCGACTTGACTAAAATCGATAGTGTGATCGGGTGGTGCCTGATTGCATATTGATAAAGTATTAGGATTGAAACTTACCGTCGGATCTCCAAAAACCTCTATTTCTTTTTGGGTTGAATTAAAAGTTCCACAAGAATTTTTTATGCTAAATGTAACTACATAAGTACCTGGCTGTGTGAATTTTATTTTTGGATTTTGTGAAATAGCAGTTGTTGGAGCTGAAAATGAAAATCCCGATAAAGTGGCAGGAGTGCCTGATTTTGGGATTACACTCCAACTGTAAGTTGGTTCCTGACAAGCAAGACCCGAAACAACTGAAGTATCTGTAAATTGTATTTCGGTTCCTGCACAAATCGGAGATGCCGGGGAATATGTAAAAGTTGGATTTGGTACGGCCTCAATTTTTATAGTACGAATTTTTTCTGTGACTAGAGTACAACCAGCTCCAGCATTCTGAGCTTCAAGTTTAAAAGACCAGCATCCTGAGATATTAACATCGCTAGGTGGTATAACTAAATGATCACCTACAATCCAATTTGGATGGTAATCGGCATCAATTATTAGATAATCACTATCGTTTGGCTTTTTTACATACCAATAATATCTTGGAGTATTAATGCAACTTGTAGTTCCGTATTGACCCAATGCCGTATTGTTAATTGTATTTATGGAAGTATTAATACATTGTTTTGGGTTTAAGCTAAAGTCAGCAACTGGGGCTTTATTTGTATTTACTCTTTTATCAGCGCCATTTCCGTTTTCAAAATAAGTATTACAATAATTTGGATTATTATTAGAATTCCAAACCCCTTTATTATATAATTTCATTTTAACTATAAAATAACCCTGATTAGCTCCGGCACCAATAGAACAAGAAACAGTATTAAATGTGTGAGACAAAAATCCTGTTGTGTTTATTATATTTAATAATTGTGAATGTGTATAATACTCAATTGGAGAGGAATCGCCAAAATCAATACTATATTTAGATCCCATATAATTTCTTCCAATCCCATTTGAAGATATATCTATTGAAAAAGACACCACATTTCCTAAGCATACTGTTTCCGAAGAAAGATTATTGATGTTTGTCGCACTTCCATGAAAAATAAAAATATTACTGTAAACAGAGATATTAGTAGAATTTTTCATTTCTAATTCCAAAACATATGTTCCAATTTGTAGACTATTAGGAAGAGAAAAAGAACTATTGGAAGAATTGATAGTCAAATTCGCTGTTGAAGAATCAGATATGTTTATTAACTTAATTGAATAATTTGAATTTATATCGACGTTACAAATTGTATTTTTTAGATCATTAGTACTAAAAATACTCGTAGTAGTCGCAGATGCTACATCTATTTGGCCATAAATATTATTCACAAAACTATTTGAGCATGAAGTACCCACACAGTTAAAAGTACTGCTTCCAGTTTCTGTTAAACTTGATTTATATTTAGGTACCGAAATCGCACTGCCTGCAACGACTGTAAACCCTAAAGTTTCGGTTATAACAGATGGTAAAGTAGAGCGAACCCTCAGTTTGTAAGTACCGGGAGCTAAAGTGGAAGGAAGTGTACCGTTCACTACCGGTACATAAAACTCTGCTAAATCACTCAGAAGTGTCGGTGTTGTAAATGCTCCCCCAACATTAGACAGCTCTAAAACAAAATGATTGTTTAAATCAAATATTCCTGTTGGATTAATGATTACAGAAACTCCCGAACCAGCAGTATAATTAGCTGTATTGTTAAATCGAATTAAATTGATTGTTTGTGACTGAACACTAGATATTGCAGTAAAAAGGAAGATAAATAAAAATATAATCTTGTAAAGGTGTTTCATAGTTTTGCTTTAATTCAACCAACGTAAAGTGTCATTTTCACGTAGGAATAAAGTGATTTTGTCAAATGTAACGTAATTCTTTTCCATTCCTTTACGGATTACCGTAAAGAGGTTATTTTAAGAATAATAATAATTTGGTTAATTAACGTATTGTTTTTATGCTGCCCTTTTTTATCTTTCTAAATGGGATTTCCCGAAGGGTAAGTTTCTAAATTGTTATTATTGTTTCGAAGTGAGTACTCTCATTTTTTATAATGTTCTTCCGCCACCATTCCTAAAACTTTAGTTGTTTCCCTATACGGTTTCACTTTCTTAGCAGCTATTTTACTTGTTTTACTTTTAATGACTTTTCCTGTTGCATCCTTTAGCGCTTTAATCTCCTCCAGCAAATCCTTCGCATGTCCATCACTTCCCAACTGCACCGACAACTCCCCTTTAAACGCTTTATACAACAACGCTTGTGGTAGATTATCGATACTCGCTTTTAGAGTTTTGTATTGTTGTTCTATGGCATCGGCTTTGGCAAAGAGACTTTCTACTCGATTCACGATTTCTTGTTGTTCTTGAAGTGATGGAACAACAATTTCATATCCTTTTAATAATGGAAATTCAACACTTTCAACTGTTGTTCCGCTTTTCATACAAGTAACCCTTATGTCTTCTTCTAAGGCTCTTAAAGAATATAATAAGAACTTAAAAATTGCTTTTTCATTTGGTATTAAAACCTTTATATCTTGATTTACTGTTGTTTCAATGGTATTGGATGAAATAGGTAATATTCGTCTTAAAATCCCACTTCTAGTTACTATCAAAATTGAATTTTCAGGTATCAAAATAGCTGATGAATTTGAAACTGCTTCTTTTGTAATTTTATCGATGGAATTTGAAAGATATAGACCTTTCATATCTTTGGGCGTTATCCAAAATATTTCACCGTTAGTCCAAAACGATTTATTTGCTTTACTGGGAGTTCCGCCACCTTTCCAAATTCCTAAATCACCTAATTTCATTTTTTTTAAAACTACCAACTTTTTCCCTTTTCTCCATTCCTCAGTCAATTTCCCAGTAACGGCCTGCGTAAGCACTTGCTGACGGAAATCCTTGAGTAATAACGGGATGTTTGCCATACTGGTTTTTATGGTTTCCAGTTGGGCAAAAAGCATGTCTAACTTGGCAACGATGCGGTGTTGCTCGGCTAGTGGTGGGAGCAAAAAATTATGTGATTTAATAACTGCTTGTGAAATATTTGGTTGTGCTCCACCTTTACCTTTTTCAATAAAATTTTCTTTTTCAGATTTTAATAATAGAAAAAGGAATTTATTCATATTTAAATAAGGAATTACTACCGCACAAGCTTGATTGGTCGTTGAATCAAAACCTAATATTCCTGTTTTTCCAATTGTTGCGCCATACATAGCAATAACTACTGAATCTTTAGGAAATAATTTGGCGCTAGAGTTTTTTAAACCTAGTTCTGTTATATATTCATTGACTTTAGTTATTAATTCATCATTTAAATCTCCCGTTTTCAACCAAGGAATTGTTCCGTTATAATACTCAGAGATCCCTCTGCTTGGTGTTCCTCCAGATCCCCATTCTGCAATTTCTCCAAGAGTACATTCCACCCAATTTTTCGGCAATTGCTTCTCCATTAATTCAATTCTTTTATCATTGCATTCAATTGCTCGGTAATGCTTTGCAATTGTGTAAGTGCTTGTTTGGCAATATCAATTGGCTCGCCTAAATCATCGCTGTTGGTTAATGTGCTATCCGCAATCAATCCCAAATCTAAACTGTAGTTCTTTTTGGTAATTTCTTCACGAGAAATGCTAGACCAACGCTTGTCCTGTATTGTTTTTCGGTTGTCTTCATTTACCAAACCATCATAATCGGCTTCTACTTTGTCAAAAGGAATTCCGCCGGTATAAGCCAAAACAAAATCTTCAAAAGCTTTTTCAGTAAAGGGTGTGCGCTTTCCATAATTGGGCGTGTTGGTGCGCATGTCATAAAACCAAACATTCTTAGTGTTATTGACTTCGGTTTTGCCACGGGTAAAAAACAATACATTGGTTTTTACGCCAGCCGCATAGAAAATTCCTGTTGGCAAACGCAATACGGTGTGCAAGTTGCATTTGTCCATCAAGTCACGGCGTATTTTTTGTCCGTCACCATCTTCAAAAAGTACGTTATCGGGCAAGACTACAGCTGCTCTGGCTTTTCCGTCTTTCTTTAAACTACGGTAAATATGTTGCAAAAAGTTGAGTTGCTTGTTTGCTGTTGGGAATGTAAAATCATCTCGTGTTGGTCGTTCGCCACCCTGCTTGGTTCCAAAAGGAGGATTTGCTAATACGCCGTCAAAATTCTTCAGGCTTTTACCAAATTCAGTCAACGTATCTTGTAGATAGATACGGCTTTCCATTCCGTGCAAACGGGCATTCATTAAAGCCAGTCGGTGAGCATCACCCACAAGTTCTACTCCTGAGAATGCTTCTTCTTCCTGAAACTTACGTTCCTTTTCGTCTAGTTTAAAATAGTTGTCGTATTTGCTGCGCAAGTAATGATCCGCAGAAATCATAAATCCAAAAGTTCCGGCAGCAGGATCGTTCCAACGTTCACCAACTTTTGGAGCCATTAGATCAATCATGATATTAATCAGCGGCCGTGGGGTAAAATATTGTCCGGCGCCACTTTTTTTCTCTCCTGCATTTTTTTCCAATAAACTTTCGTAAATATCACCCATGACATCACGGTCGTTTTCTTCGTACCAATCCAGTTTGTCTATGGCCTGCACCAGCGTATTGAAGTTTACAGGTTTGCGCAAACTTGTAGAAGCATCCGTATAAATTTCCTTTATACTGTCACTAGTTGTCATCGCACTTACCTCAGCCAAAAATTTACGGTAACGCAAAAAAGCCTCAGCATTGTCGTGTTCTTTTACAAAACGCTGCCAGCGGTATTCTTCCGGAATGTGTTCCTCGAATTTTTTTACTTCAGATAATTTCAGGAATAATATATAGGTTAATTCATTTAAGTATTGGTGGTAGGTCACTCCATCATCCCGTAATACATTACAAAGGTTCCAGAGTTTATTGGCAATTTCTTCTGCGCTCATTCTAATTTTTATTTAATTTTAAGGTTTAAAGTTATTAAACCTACTCGTTTTATTTTCTATTTTTTACACTTTTAACACGCCGTCTTTATAGGATTCTTTCTTGATAGTTTTATGATTACTGTCTAGAAAACGGGTTGTTCCATTTCGTACTCCTTCTTTTATTTTACGTTCCTCTGTAATGGCTGAATCTTCTGTTTTAAATATGAATTCACCCGAAAAAGGTTCGTTCTTTTTTAAATCATAATAATATTCTTTTTTAATGCTTCCGTCTTTAGCATAGTCAAATTCTGTTTTTACATTCTGGTCATAGTAATAGTTAGACCAGTTTCCATTTTTTATATTGTTTTCATAATTTCCTTGTTCTAGAATGTTATTGTCAGTTGATTGTATTTCATGATATCCATCCAATACTTTTTCAGTTTCAGATAAAGATATAAAATCACTATCAAATGATTTAGGTCTAATAATAGTATCATTAGCTAAGCTAACTTTGTAGGTGTTAACAGTAATTTTGTCTAACTCGAATGAGCTAACTTTACATGAATAATTTGTTCCAGAAATTTCATAAAGAGCATAGTTGGTTTTTTTAGTACCAATTGAGTCGAAAACGGTCATGTTATTAAATTGTCCTTTAACAAAATTTCTTTTAATCGCCGGAATAGTTTTTAAAAATGTTATTTGCTCTCCATCAAGCAGATCATCTGTGTAATTATAGGATGCAATAATTTGGTTGTTTAGATCAAAACGTTCCCATTTCCCTTGTTTTTTTCCCTGTTGATAAATTCCTGTTTCAATATTGTCAACTATATCAGAACCTACTACCCTATCGTTTTTTATAGTCCACTTCCCTGATTCCTTGCCCTCTAGGTATTGCCCTTTAAACATGATTTCATTTTTATCATTTGATAACTCATATGGCCCGTCAGGTATCCCGTTTTTATAGTTTGATTTTTCAAGTTCTTTAACATATTTCTTTTTATAGCATTTCTCTGTCTTATTACCATCGACACATTCTACCTCTTCTTTTTCTTCGGTATAGTACAAAAAACTTTCACCATTTAATTTTCCTAAATTGTAATTTTTAACCTGATATAATTTTCTGGAATTTTCCATTTCTATCCCATCTTCATCTGAATACTTGTCATAATAATAGTTCCATTTACCAGTTTTTAAACTATCAAGATAATTCCCTTCACTTTCAAGTACACCAGATAAATGATAATTTTTCCAAAGACCTTCTTTTTTTTTGGCAACAAATTGGCCTATGCTAGAAATTTTAAAATTAAGTGTATCTGAATCCATAAGGTTTCCAACCCTTTTTAAATCTATGTAGGCACTATATTTCCCTTCAATTAATCCGTTTTTATACTTGCCGTAAATGACAGTGTCTCCGCGGACTTCTCTAAAATCACCTTCTTCAATGTCATTCATAAAATGAGTATAGGAGAAAGGGGTTTCTACATCATCATTAATTACATTTATAAACCATTTTCCATTTTTTTTATCATTAATAACATTCCCTTTATACTTGCCTATTAGTATTCCTGTAGAATCTTTATAAATGTATTCAGTAGAAATTCCATTTTCAAAACCATTTACCATCATCGATGTTTTATGAATAGTTCCGTCTGAATTGAAAAATTTGACGACGCCATTCATCTCACCTCCTTTCAGAGAATATTCAGATGTTAAATTTCCATCTGTATCAAATATTTTTTTATTTCCGTTGTCAGGGTCATAAACTCCTCCTATTTTGTAAACAGTTATGTTATAAACGGTAAAACTTCCATTATACTCTTCATCTTCATTGGTTTCCCTTGAGTACATGATGTTTAATATATAAGCAGAATTACGGTACGTTGCAATAACTTTTTCGTCTAAAACCTCTTCATCTTGAAGCTTATACTTGTTTAAGATTAATTCTTGCTTAATTGCTAAATAGATTTTCTTATCTCGAAAACGATACATCACTTTATTTGGTAAACCATCAAAAGTGTAAACATAGAACCAGCCAGGCGCTTTTTCCGTTTCATAACCAGTTTTATTATAAGCCCAGGTGATTGTGTTATAATGCTCATTATCGCCTTTAACGGAGTTATTGTAGTCCCAACCTTTGGAGAGTAAATATTTATTAGAAGTTTCCCAATTTTTATTAGAGCTCATACTATGAAGGTCAGCTAAGACGAGCTTTTGAGCATTACTTGTATTGAATATTAAAAATAATAAAATAATGGAATAGCATTTAGGAATCGAAAGGTTCATCTTTTTTGTTGTCAAAATTAGTTATGCAGTATATAAATTATCATTTAACACCACTAAAATATTTTCTAATTCATTATCGAAAATCTTATTCAAACGAGTGAAACCACCATCATCGCTAAAAGGTTTGGCATCCAAATCAGCTTTAGTCAAAACCGTTTCTTTTAGTAATTGCGCCTCAAAACGGTCAAGCCATTTCTGTTGGATTTTATTCCAAGGTTTTAGCATTTTTACTTTGTTAATGGCATGTTCAATACGATGTTCATGGCTTACCAGATCCGTATCTAAAGCCATTGTTCTTATATATGAAATAATATCGGCGGCAATATCTTCGTTTTTAGTAGTTTTCCAAGCGGTGTGTAACGTCATAGCATTGTAGCCCTCCTGATCTAGCATCATTTTGAGTTCCTTCAATGATTTACGATCCAGTTCAGAAGGTTTGGTGCACACTACATTGAGTGCTACAATTTTATTACGATTTTCTTCAATGAATTTTTTGAAGCCTTCAATGTAATCTTCCGGCCTATTGGCTTTGCCATACCCACGATCAATTCCAATAATTTCATCTTCATGTTCTGAAACTAATTGCAGTTTAGGTTGGTATATTTTTTCATCCAAAAATTGCCATAAACTGGAATACTCCGCAAGAACCGCTTTGGCATTTTCTCCTTCAAGCGTTTTCAATAATTCGATAAAATCCTCTGGACTGTCTCCTCTAGCAGCATACATGAAATGATCCAGTTGTTCTTCTTTTATCGATTTCTTCTTGCGTTGCAGTTTAGCAATAATTTGTTCCAATTGTTTTTTGGCACGTTCGGGAGTATCAATAAACTCCAATTCTTCAATCAATTTAGTAAAAGAAATAGAAGGATTGGAAACCGTTTGCATTTGAGTAAAATCCTGTAAGGCTTCATATACGCGAACAGCATCGTATATTCTAAAAAATTGCTTGTCTATTTCCGGACACAATCTTGTGGCGCGACCAATCATTTGTTCAAATAAAATACGGGATCGTACTCTGCGAATAAAAACCAGATTTGTAATTTGAGGAACATCTATTCCTGTGGTTAATAAATCGACAGTAACGACAATATTTGGAAACTTCTCATTTTTGAAACGTTTTACTAAGCTATCGACATCATGAGCTTTACCTGTTATTTTTTCAATTACACCATCCGCTACATCAAGACCAATTGCCGCGAATTCTTCATATAATAATTGTACAATTAGATCAGCATGACTGTCCCTAACGGCAAAAATTAATGTTTTTTCGTCACTCTCAGGATCTAGTTCTTGTACTAGTTGTTTAATAATCGCCCGATTAAAAGGCTCTGTGATTACCATTTTATTGAATTGTTCAATCTCTATATGCAATTCATCTTCTAGTTCTCCTAATTCTTCAATCGTGTTGGTTTCGGCAATATAAACTTTCGGTTTTTCACCTTTCTTCCATAAAATACCTTCTTCACTCAACTTGGTTTTTAATATAAATGGAGGTTCATGATCCGTAAGAAAACCATCTACGACAGCCTCTCTATAGGAGTAATTATGAACAGCGGTCCCGAAAATTTGAGTGGTATGCAGCGCTGGAGTAGCAGTTAATCCTATAATGTAAGCGTTGAAATACTCGATTACTTTTTTGTATTGGCCTACATAATCATTCTCATCTTTGAAATACAAATCGCCCTCGTCCATTTCTTTATCCAAGTTATACCCACGGTGCGCTTCATCAATAATGATGCAATCATAAGTGTCAATGGCTAACTTATCATTTTCAGAATAAAAAAGGCGCTTAACCATACTTTGCACTGTTGCAAAATGCAAACGAGTTGTATCATCAGGAAAAGCAGTTTTAAGCTCTTCCATATTGTAAACATTACCAAACGTATTTAAGTCTTCAATTTTATTGTCTTTGAAATTGCCCATAGCTTGGGTAGCGAGCAATCGTCTATCAGTAAGAAACAAGATCCTTTTGAAACGATCCGATTTAATGAAACGGTACGCCAAACCGATAACCGTTCTGGTTTTTCCTGTTCCTGTGGCCATAACTAATAAGGAACGTTTGTCTTCCGGTTGATTTATGATTTTATTCTCAACTGCTTTTATTGCATCAATTTGATAATATCGCAAGCCTAATCCGCTTGTTTTTTGTAAATAATCATAATCACTTTCCAGCAAACGGGTATTGGCAAGTACAATGTCTCTTTCATACAGATCTACTAACCCTTCAGGAGAAAACCACCCTCGTAGCGCTTCGGAACGATTGTGCTCTTTTCGAATATCCAAAAACCAAATGCCACTTTTCGTTTTTATTTGCTCTAGATAGTTTCTCCCATTTGTAGAAAATAAAAATGGAACTTTATAGGTATTCCAGGAGTCTAAAAACTGAAAAGATTCATGTGATTGTACCTGCTCCGCGTACATTTTAGACTGATTTAAATTGGTAGAAATATCAGTAGCAAATTTTTTAGCTTCTACAATTCCATATAATTTAGTACCCACAAATAAGGCGTAATCTGCCCATTTCCCATTGCAGTACCATTCTGCAATAGCTTTATTTTTTCCTTTTTCAGGTAATGATTTTTTTATTTTAAAGTTGATGGTTTCTGTATCGCATTCCCATCCAGATTCCCGCAGTTGCTCGTCAATAATAGCTCTTGATTCCGCTTCGGTTTTACCGATATTATTTGCATTAACTACAGCCCGTTTTTGCCTCTCTACTACCAGTTCCGGTGTGGCATTAATAGTTGCTACTTTTGCCTGATAATCTACAACTTGTTTCGATAACCTTTCAAGCTCCGCATTCAGTTTGTCTAAGCTAACTTTTTGATCATCCTCTGGAAGTTCGTATTCGGTCGTTTCAATATATTCATTCTCATAAGTTTCATAAAACCATCGAGCCAATTGAAAACTTTTCTTTAAAATAAATAAGGCTTCCGATTGAGAACCATTCCCATCATGACTGGCTTTATTTCCAGACTTTCTAATGGCATGAAAAATGTCTTTGATTATATCTGGAATACAGTTTTTGTAGAATAACTGATTGATCCGATCCACTTGGTTGCCTTCAAAAAAGCCAAAATCCTCGAACTGCCAAATTAAAACTGCTAGTTTCTCCGAAAATAATCGAGATTTTGCTAATGAAGAACTGGGATCAATATGTATTAACTTTTCAGATAACTCACTAATAGTGAATAACTCACGATAATTTATTTGGAGAAATGAGAATTTTGAAATCATCTATTTAATTTAAAAAATCAGAATTTATACTAAAGTTAGTATTTGCTAAAGTATTGAATTTTTTATTAAAATGAACCAGTCAAGCCGTAAAGTGAATACTTATTTTATATAAATTTCCTACCAATTGGTTTGTTCTGATTGCATTTATGTAAATAAACGATGTTTTATAAGATTTTACTATACCCACTTTTAGTGATATTTAATTTGCCTGTTCTCCCCTATTATAGTAGACAAAAGGTACACCTTAACAATTTATCGACTCTTGCAATTTGTTCTACATTGGAGTTGCTGCATGTGCCTTTTATTATTTGCGTTTGGCATACCTTTTAGTCAGTTGTATTTATTGAATGATTTTGTACGTAGACTTAATTTTGTTAAAATAAGAACTCGTGCGTATCTTTAGTGGCTGCGCTTCCCATCTGTACTAAATTGCCCATTTTTTTCAAAAATATACCGAGTATTTTTTGACAACTACAAGTTATTTATATAATTTTAATGTTGCTTTTAGCATTTCAATCATTTTATTCTTCAAACTTTCTGGCTCCAAAACTTTTACCTCCTGACCGATGGAGAGCATTTCCATAATAAAATCGTAAGTTGGACTCATAAATAATTCAACAACACCACCAAAAAAACCAGAATAAGGTGCATTAATTTGCAATTAAATACTAATTTCGGGGAAAGAAACTTTATATGTTGCGTTCCCCGTTTTTTATTTTAGTGCTTTTGCTTACTGTCGTATCTTGTCAAAAGAGTGTAAAAACAACTATTGACACTTCTAAAAACCCAGAAAGCCCAAAAAACATTTTAGCCCAGAAATATTCAGAATTAGGAGATTCCTTTAGTAGGAATAATAAACTGGATAGTGCGTTCTATAATTATTTAAAATCAACAGAATTATTTAAAGAAGAGGGCGACAGTACCTATATTGCCTATAATCTCGTTGGAATGGCACATATCCAACAGACCTATGGCGATTATTACAGTAGTGAAGAAACTTTGACTGAAGCTTTGCCGTACATAAACAATGATTTACAATATCAGGTGGCGGCAAATAATTTATTTGGAATCGCAGCAAAAGAATTAAAAAATTATGACGACGCTGTTCGTTATTATGCTACAATTTTAAAAACTGTAAAAGATTCTGTATCTAGAGTCGCTGTTCTCAATAATATCGCTACAGTTTATATGGAACAAAAAAACTATAAAAAAGCGATAGTACTCTTGGAACCCTATTTAAAATCTACTATTTTAGATACACTACAGAATAAAAAAGCTAGAATTATTGACAATCTAGGATTTGCTTATTATAAAGACAATCAGATAGCAAAGGGACTAGTATTAATGAATCAGGCTTTAGTAATCCGAACTAGAATTAACGATTCCTATGGGAGTATTGAAAGCTATTTGCATTTAGCCGATTACTATCAAAATAAAGATTCTCGAAGATCAGAAGAAAATGCACTACATGCTTATGATGAAGCAACGAAACAGCAAAGTATAGACGAGCGATTGGAAGCCTTGTCATTTTTAATGTCACATAATCAAGAAAAAGGAGTAAATCGGTACGCCCTTTTGTTTGTAAATTTAGATGACAGTATTAAAAAAGTAAGGAACAATGCTAAAAATCAATTTGCTAAAATTAGATATGATTCTAGAAAAGCGATTCTGGAAAATGTCAAATATAAGGCGCAAAGAGCAGAAATTCTTTTGCAACTTGCAACACAAAAGAACCAAAAATATGGGTTCTTTTTTGGATTTGTTTTGCTGCTTGGCGGGATTGTATTTATAATCAATTACTACAAAAGTAAAACTAAACGAGAACGCTTAGAAGCAAGTTATACTACTGAAACCCGAATTTCTAAACAACTCCATGATGAATTGGCTAATGATGTTTTTTATGCCATGACTTTTGCTGATACTCAAGATTTGCAGAATCCAATGAAAAAAGAAACTCTCTTAGATAATCTTGATAAAATATATGTTAGAACACGAAATTTTTCTAGAGAGAATAGTCCCATAGAAACGGGAGAATGTTTTGAACAAAATTTAAAACAAATGCTCAATAGCTATAAAAGTAAAAGTACCGAAGTTATTATTAAAAATGGTAACCCAATAGATTGGTCAAAAGTTGAAGCAGAAAAAAAGATAGCCATACAAAGAGTATTACAAGAACTTATGGTTAATATGAAAAAATACAGTGAAGCCAGTTTTGTGATCATTGGTTTTGATGTGGAACAAAATACGCTCAAAATTAACTATTCAGATAATGGAGTAGGTTTCCCGGAGAAACTAATTTTAAAAAATGGTCTCCAAAATGCGGAAAACCGTATTCAGACAATAAATGGAATACTTACTTTTGATTCTCAAACCAATAAAGGTTTTAAAGCTGAAATTTTAGTTCCAAAATAATATACAAATATGTTTACAAAAGTTTTAATTGCGGATGATATCGATTTTAACGATTTGGGTGCTGCTCAGATACTAAATGAACTTGATGTACTCGAAATTCAATATGCAAAATATTGTGATGAAGCTTTGTTAAAGGTAAAAAAAGCAAATTTAGATGGAGCTCCTTTTCAACTGCTTATCTCAGATTTATCCTTTAAAGAGGATCATCAATTAAACAAACTCAATTCAGGAGAAGAATTGATAACTGCGGTAAAAAAGGAGTGCCCTAACATTAAAATAATAGTTTTTTCGATTGAAGACCGAGCGCACCGTATCAATTTATTATTTAACGAACTTCATATAGATGGTTATGTATTAAAAGGAAGAAACACAATATATGACCTAAAAAGAGCTATTCAAAAAGCCTACAGAAATGAACCAGAAAATATTTCTCCTGAATTGTTGTACCTGCTTCAAGATATGACTACAAGTGAAATAAATAATTATGACGTTCAGTTAATCAAATATCTTTCTAGAGGAATCTCTCAAGAAAATATGGAAACGGTATTTAAACAAGAGGGTATTAGCCCTAATAGTAAAAGTTCTATTGAAAAACATATCAATAAACTCAAAATATATTTCAAAACCAATAACACGGTACATCTTGTCGCTGTAGCCAAGGATTTAGGAATTATTTAAAATTTTACTTCTAGCATATCTTAATTTATTCTTCAGACTCTAGCTCCTTCTGAGGCTTTTTTTATGTCTCAAATAAAATAAGGTTCTTCGCCTAAATTAGTGGAAAGTCAAAAATTCACTTAATTTTAGGGTATGGAATTAGACGGATTAGGAGTTTTGTTGGGAGTTAAATCTCCATGGGTTTTAAAAAAGATAAATGTTCAACATCATACACAAGTAATTGATGTTTATATTGAATATGAAAGAGGTTCAAAATTTGAATGCCCGAATTGCGGTGATTTGAGCAAAGTTCATGACGGAAACGTAAAACGTATAAGGCATTTGGATTTATTTGATTATCGTTGCTATTTAAACATTAAAGTTCCTAGAATAAGGTGCAATAAAGATGGGGTAAAAGTTGTTGATTCTACCCCTTGGGATTGTAGAGGTAATCATTACAGTCTTAAATTTGAGGCTTTAATTATACGCTTATTTAAAGAAATGTCTGCATCTGCCATCAGTAGAGAATTAGGTGAACCAGATAATAATTTATGGCGTGTTTTTAATAATTGGGTAGATAAAAATGCAATACAAAAACTTGATTTTAAGGATATTAAACGTGTTTGTATAGATGAAACAGCTATAAAAAGAGGACATAATTATATAAGTATTTTTACAGATTTAGACACGGGTAATGTTATATTTGTTACAGAAGGAAGAAAAAAGGAGGTTTTTGAATTGTTCTATGGTTGGCTTTGGGACAATGGAGGTTTTCCAGGGAATATAGAATTATTTAGCATGGACATGTCAGTATCCTAACAAGCTGGTCAAAAAGAATATTTTGCAGGAACTGAAGTAGTTTTCGATAGATTTCACATTAAAAAAGGAATGAATAAAGCTCTAAATCTTGTTCGATTAGAAGAAATCAAAAGAGTTGAATCGCTGAAAAAATCAAAATACATTTGGTTAAAAAATGAGGCTAAATTAACAAAAAATCAAGCAGGTACATTAGAGGACTATTTAAATGATAGCACTTTAAACACATCAATAACTTACCAAATTAAAAATAAATTTGATCAATTGTGGAATGTACAATCACATGCAATTGAGGCAATGCCTAAAAATACAATTCCACTAATTTAGGCGAAGAGCCAGTTTTTTTTAATTATAAATTTAAAATACCTAATAAATCCGCCCATTTTTTTAATTTTTAGCGGTTTGTTTTATAACCTACAACTATTCCTATTTATTTCTAGATTATTTTTCCCGAAACTTAAATTTCATTTCGTAATAATCCAGAAATTTATCAGTTTCAAAGATTTTTTTTTATAAAAATCCTCTACAAACAGCTACTTGTCGTTCTCGCACTTCACGCAGGCTAGGGTTTAGAAAGCCTAAACTTTTAGTTAATAACTAATTTTTAGATACAAAACCATCTTCAAATTTATCTAAATGCCAAGTTTGTTTGTAAGGTGTATTATGCCTCGTTGTTCTTTTTCGTCCGCTTGATTTTCTGCTAGTTTTGCAGTGTGGCTGTGAAGTCAAGGTACATTTTAACTCAAGTTAATCATCTTTTTTAGTCTGCCATAGGTTTTATCATACTATTTATAAATTCAATTTCCCCTTTTGTTAATTTATATTTAGCACACAATTGACTTTCAATTTACTCTATCGATTTACTCCAGTTTATGTCTGATTTTGCTAATCATAAATTTGTTGTGAATAGCAGTTATAAACAAATCACAGATGGAACTACACTAATAATTTTTCTCTAAAGTTGAATTTATCAAAATTTTAGAATTGGATTTATTTCAAAATCATATATCATTCTCGATATGTCAATTTGGAACCATTCTTTAAACATTTTGTAATTTCGTTTTTGAGGCCATTCCTTTTTATTGTGATGCAAAGATTCTAATTCAAATGTAAATAGTTTATCGAATTTTTTTGCTAGCCAAAAATCAACATCTTCGATATCTTCACTGATTAAATAAGTTCTGGTTTCTTTTACATCCTCCAAATTTTCGGGATACAAACTAGTACACCAATCAATAAACGGCTGCCTTGGCTTGATGATAATAGCGCTACGATTGATATAGTTTTCGTCAAAATCATCTTCTTGATCAAATTGTTCAAATTGTTCAAACATCGACTTTAAATAGGCATCTTGTTCTTGCGTAGTTATTTTTAAAATAGGATCCTCAATTGTTTCTTCTAAATCATAATCAACAATAAAATTGGTGTAATTTTTAAAATGACTTATTTTGTAGTCGATCATCCTATTCAATAAAGCTACATTTATACCATTTTTTTCCAAAGCATCAAATGCGTTATCATTATCTTCTTTTGGCAGAATTAATTTCATATTGGCAGAATTCCATGCATTTATACCAAATTCAAAAATATCTTCATAAAATTCTACATCTTTAAAATCGTCAACAAAGGGTTCTAAAAACTTTTCTAACAAATGAGAATATTTTACACCCGTATTAGGCACTACTATTTGTGGTTTATTAGATAAGTTAATGACTTTGTTTTTCATATTGCGTCGTTTTTTAAATTTTATATTGTGCTAAAATAGCTGTTTAAACGTTTAATTTTATGCAGGTTTAAAAGTTTTTTAAGTCGTATTTTGGCTTATTTTATAGGAATTGAGCCTTTTGTAGTATGAAACTTATCGGTTTGATGCCATTTGCCGTTATAGTCTTGGTAGATAATTCCAAATTTTTCTAAAGTTTCAATCGCCAAGTTTGTTGCATCTTCAAAATTTTTGATTTCATCTTGCCAGTTTCTTAAAATAATATCTGATTTACGATACAAATAGAAAATATATTTATTCAAATCGGAAATTACATCTTCTTTTTCTATCAAAACATCAACCCAAGCTTTGATTTTTCCTTTTTGAATTAAAACGGAATCTTTTTCGTATCTAATTACTTTCATAATTATTACATTAGTTTTATCATTTTTTCACTAAACGCAATCTCATTTTGAGTCAATTTATATTTTGCATATAATTGTTGGTCAATTTCAGCGATTGATTTTGTCCAATTTATTTTCGAGTTTTCTGAAAAGTCTTGAAGCGGAACATATTTCCATATATCTTTATTGTTGTCTTGGGTTACTTTCAATACTCCTAGCATTAAACGAACAAATTTTGTCTTAATGTAGTTCAAACAAGATTCGGCTTCTTTAACTGTATTAAATGCTCCGATACTTATAAAAGACTGAGTATATCCCATTCCTATATTTCCAATTACAGGTTCGCCAATCAATGCAGTCGGTACAACCTCACCTAAAGCTCCTGAACCATTACTTTTAGGAAGTAATACCTTGAACTTTTTTGTGTTTTTGTGGTCTTCAATATATTTGGCTGGTATAAAGCGATAAGTTCTATTGTTTTTAATTAAACCAAAAACACAAATATCATTTTTGCTTTTAGGCTCTTCTGTGAATATTGATAACTGGTCAAAAATTGAAGTTGTTAATCGCTTCTCTCTTCCATCACTGCCAATAATATTTTTATAAGTTGGATAGTCTTTATAAAGAGTTTCTAAATCAAATTTATTCTGAGTATGTATATTACTGTTTATTGACTCAAAGTCTGTTGCTTTAATTACGTTCAGTAGAATAGAATTAATTTCTTTAAACTTTGAAAAAACTCCAATTTTTTCAAAGTTTTGTTTTTTGTCTCTTAAAGTAATTGTTATTCCACCCATTAAGTTAACCTCAGGAAATGCATCACTGCTCTTACTGAAATAAGATTGGACTTTTAAGTGTTTGTCATCTAACATCTTCCTATTCCATTGATTTGGTGTTTTACCTGCATTGAAAAGAAATCTACCAGGGGTTACGAGCACCACTTTTTCACTTAACTGATAAGCCAAATCCATAAACAGATGATATATAGGATTATCACTTGTACCTTCTCTTCTATCTTGATAAGGCGGATTGCCTACAATAACATCGAACTTCATTTTCTTATTGTTTATTTTAATGGTTTCGTTTTCAATGAATTTGTTTTCACCGATTAAATCGTAAGAAGTGTAGTTTGCTTCTATTCGCTTTACATCTAAATCTAATAGTTTATACACTTTTCTAGTAAACTCGTACGCCGTTTTTGAGGTGGGTATAGCGTAAAAATTATTGGCAACTGTAGGACCAAACTTTTTATAAACGGCATACACAAACTCACCTTGTTTGGATGCAATATCCAAAAGCATTGTATTGGTACCAATCGCATTTTCTGGTAACCCGTTTATGATTTTGTCGGTTATTATTTCGGGCGTTACAATTTCAGATTCAGACAAGCGAGTAAACTTTTTCATTGCCCTGCTGGCTCTTTCTACTGGTTTTAAACTGGCATCATTAGCCAAATGATTGATGTTTTGTATCTTGTATTCTAGTTTACTCAGCACATTGTGATTTATATTTTTTCTCAATAATTTTAAAATGACGATATTGAATTCTAAATTATATGCAATTCTTTTACTTTCTTCATCAGTTTCTATTAAATCAATGATTTCTTGTAAGGACATTAATTTTTCTTCGGTACAAAAAGCAAAAAATAATATTCGGGAATAATAACTGGCGAATTTTTTCTTGATACTGGCTTCGTAAGTGTCTTTTTTAACTGCTTTGCTTGTGCCTGTTTCACTTTCTTCACCGCCGTCGATTCCTTCGTTTCCTGTTGGTAAAACTAATTCATCGCCTTCATCAGTTTTTTTATGTGGATTTATTTTTAGTCCATCATTAGAACCAATTTCGTTTTGCCTTTCAATTTCCTGTCTAATTTCATAAATTTCTAAAAGCGATAAGTCTAAAGGAATCACTTTGGCTTCATCTAAAACACTTCGGTTGCTAGAATATTCTCTTACTGCATTTAACATATCTGTAGGAGTTACTTGAACTAATTTATCGCTGTTAAGTTGAATAATTGGTGATACTTCTAATTCGCGTTTCAGCCGTTCAACTAGTTTGTGGTTTCCATCGGCATCAGTGTTAATGTTGTATATCTGTGCTTTTTCTTCTTGCATCACAAACATTCTTGTGGGATTAAAATCGACCAACAAAGTTTGAGGCTTCATATTAAATTTGACCACATCACCGTTGGGTTCTTTGAAAACCTTAATGTACTGGTTTTGTAAACGAAAAATGGCTTGGTCGTATTCTTGTGGTGAAGCCGTGTCTTTGAAGTAAAGCATTGTATCCCATTGAGAAACAGTGCTACCAGTAAGCATTCTGCTTACTGGTAGCGTGATTGTTTTTATAGTTGAACTTTCACACTTTTTGATTTTATCAATTACTTTTTTAACTCCCGAACTTGCTGTTGTATCTTTAAATTCATTTTCGTTTTCAACGCCCGAGACATTGATGATTTCGTAATTGCTAAGGTGTTTAAATTGGTTGTTTTTGATTAATTCTTCCAATGCGTCACAGGAGGCGCGATACGGTAAAACACAAACAATATGACGGCACATTTTGCCTTCTTTTATTTTATCGTAATCTAGAAAACTTAACAAATGGGCATCCGCTTCTGAGCCGTCAATTACTTTTAGTAAGTCGAGAATTTCTTGTTCATGAAGAAACTTTTTATGCAGATTGGTATTGTTGTCTTTTGTTATTGATTGCGGTCTAAAAAGTTCTGAAAAAGCATAAGTTACACCATTCTTTTTCAGTTCTTGCATCTTTTTTAGAGAAGATTCATTGGGGTTAAATGCAAACCGAATCATTTGAGGGAAACCGTAATAAGTATTATCCCATTCCTTAATTTCGTCTTTGTTTAGTTTTCTAAATCCCATTTTTCTTGGTCTTCTACAATATTTGTAAATTGATAAAATGCAATTATATCATCATTTGTAAACTCGCTATTCATTAAAATGCGATAAGGCGTTCCAGAAAGATGAATGCGAATTTTAGCTTTTAATTCCTTTTCAATTTCATCAATTTTATCGATTGAAATATCATTGAGTTTTTCCTCACTTTTAACTTCATTAGTTTTTAAATCTCCAGCCCTTAAAACTTTACCATATTCAGTAGCTCTTGCTCCAAAATGTGTTTCGTCAATCAGCAATAAGTCAATTTGATTTTCAAATACTGCTGCGTGCTTTGATTTTATTTCGTCTCCTTGCAAGTCTTGTAAGGTCAGGAATAAAACTATTTTTTCATTTGCCTTTTGTTTTTCGGCAATAATTAATTCATTTCGAAGTAAGTCTTCGCTTTCTAAATAATAATAGCCATCCAATTTAACGTGACTTTCAACCGTTTTTTTCCATTCTCCTCTTACATCGGCTTTTGCCGAAACTACAACCACCAATTTAGCACCCATTTCAACCGCACAACACATTGAAGTAAATGATTTGCCAAAACGCATAACAGCATACATCAATAAATTGGTTCTGTCACTATCTATAGCTTTTCTAAAATTAGCTACAGTTGCCTTTTGATTGGGCCGTAATGGATAATCTTCAAATCTTGTGTATGTATGAGTTATAGGGATATGACTTTCGTCAAAACGATAATATTGATATTTGGATTCGTTGTTAAGATGTCCTTTTTTTATAGCTGCTATGGCTTCTTGCAGGTCTTCCTCTGTTGCATTTTCAAAAAACTCATTGGAGTAGTAGGGAATATTTTTTAAAATGTTAGGCTTTAATCGACTTCTTTTTAATTCGTTTTCAAGAAAAAAATGTACAGCGTAGTCTCTGAAAAAAGTTTCGTCATCCACTTTTGCTACATTTCCAAATTTCTTTTCAAGGTTAGGAAAGTATTTACGCCATTCAATCTTGTTTCAATTGGTCGATACGTATCACCAACTTTTAAATAATTAGGCGTTGTTTCAGTGGTAAAAGCATAGATTTGAGGTTCAACTCTACCGATAGTTATTTAGTCAAGTATAGCTACATTGATAGTATTTGCTTCTGGCATATTTATTTCTATAACAAGTCAATAAACCTTATTGCTTTACCTACTTTACCTGTTTCTTTGTCTTTTTCCTCCCAATCCATAATGTAACAATAAATGCCATTGTGAAGCTTTATGTTTTGTGTTTCACAACCTTTGCATTTCTTTATTTCTGTTTTAGTTTCAAAAAAATCTAGAATTTCTAGAATTTCATTTCTACAACTGTTAGGAATAATTCCTTTTAGACCGTCCATTTGCCAGATATTCCAAGAAATGATTTGCGCAATTTTTTGGATGGTTTCAAGAGTTGGTTCAGTCTCAAATTTGTATGTAAAGTTTTCAATGAATGTTATCAGCAAGGCTTCACGAGCCAAAAGCAAGCTATCTCCTTGCCATTCAAAACCATAAGTACTTTTATATGCAGTTTCGACTGCTTTTAGCCATTCATCTGTTGAGTTCAAATTTTCATTTACCACTCTTAATTTTCTGTCTAAAATTCCGATTCTATTTTCAATCTCAATAAATTCTCCCGTTGTTGTGTCGTATCTACTCACTAGATAAGGTGCTTCTCCACAAGTAATTTCTAAACGAGTATCACAAACATAATCTTGCCAAGTTTTGCCTTTTGGAAAAATTATTTTTTCTTTTGTTATTTCCCAAGATTTTGTACCATTTTTTAACACCATTTCTTTATTGAAAACACCTTCTATTCCAAACCAAGAATTATCAACCAAATTGTTTTGTGCATTGCATATCCAAGAAGGAGTAAAAACTTCTGCCATTTCTTTGGAGCGTGAGAGTTGTAAAATTTTGTCCTTTTTAACTCTAGGCATTATTACATTGCCTTTTTCTCCTGTGATTAAATCAGGTAAAATTTCAGAATTAAATCTGTATGAATCTCCTAGATGATCGTAATTGTCTGTCGCCCAAAAAATATTTTTTTGAGTGGTTTGGTCACGCAGTAGTATTCCGAGAACGTCAGGGTACTTCTCGATTAACTCGTTTTCTAATATGTCGATAATTACTTGCACTTGTATACTTCTTCGTTAGTTTTCAAAAGTTCTTTTACATCAATCTTTAGAATGTTAGCTATTTCGTATCGCACTTCAAGTCTTGGTTGCTGTCGATTTTGCACATAACCGTTAACCATATTGTAGCTCTAACCAAGCTGTTCGGCTGACCAAATCTGCTGAATTCCTTTTTCTTAGAGTACGTCTTTGATTCTGTTCATTATTACAAAAGAGGTCACATAGCAAATTTAGTTTTATTTTTCAACATCTCGTTTTTCAAGATATAAAATGTTTGAATAATTTTCTATTTATCTGTGTGTTTTGTTGGCAAAAAAGGGCTCTTTTGTTTTTGAACATTTATTCGTATTTCGGCAAAAAAACCAAATGTGCTATTTTCCCGCAGTTTTTACAATGAGGGATATCTATCTCCTTTTACATGTTGTATTGCTTAAATTGTTCCTGTTATTTTAGTAAATATAAATGGACTAAATACTCTAACAAGCTCCTAAATGGTAAGGATTTCGTCCTGATCAATTTTAAAAAATTAATTTAACAATATGTGAAAGATGTAATACATAGGAGTAATTGTGTAATACCTTAGAAGTAATATAACCCCAACTTTACAATATAGAATTAATATTTCTCAATAAAATAAAAAACAAATGAAAAGTACCATAACCAAAACAGATAAAAATGTCACGCTAGAAAAAGGGAAAGGAAATTCAAATAAAACACCTTCTGAAACTAGTGAAGGTTGTCGAAATATTTTTGTGGAGGAACTAAAAGAAATTTACTTTACAGAAAAAGCACTACTTATCTCTATTCCAGTACTGATTAAAAATGCTGTCAGCGATGAGCTAGCTGAGGGACTCAAAGTGCATCTGCGATTCACAATAGATCATATCAAACGTTTAGAAGATTTTTTTAATTCCATTGGCGAAAAACATATCATGTTGCAATATGAAGCAATGTATGGTTTAATAACCCCAGAAAAAAATTCAATTAATCTTTTAAATATTAAATAATGGCTATTCAAACCGTTAATCCATTCACTAATAAAGTGGTACGCTCTTTTGAGGAAATGACTGATAAAGCTGTTGACATGTTGGTTGCACAATCTGCAAAAACATTCAATTCATGGAAAGAAACTAATTTTGAGCAACGAGCTCAAATATTGCACAAAATAGCTTCTTTGATGCGTGAAAAAAAAGAATATTTAGCTAAAATAATAACATTAGAAATGGGTAAGTTAATTGCTCAGGCCGAAGGTGAGATTCTATTAAGTGCTGACATTTTTGATTATTATGCCACTAACTCCTCGGAATTTTTAGCTGACAAAGAGTTAAAACCTGAATTTGGAAGTGCCTACATCCGTTGCAGTCCCATTGGTGTAATATTGGGGATTGAACCATGGAATTTTCCGTTTTATCAAGTGGCGCGTTTTGCTGCTCCAAATATTATGGTGGGAAATACAGTTCTTGTAAAACTCGCATCAATGGTTCCCCAATGTGCCATTGCTATTGAAGATTTATTTAACGAAGCCGGAGCACCAAATGGTCTTTACACTAATCTTTTGATTTCTGGAAAAAGAGCATCTTCTTTAGTTGCAGATAAAAGAATAAAAGGAGTTTCATTAACCGGAAGTGAGGAGGCTGGTGCAAGTATAGCATCAGAAGCCGGAAAATATTTAAAGAAATCAGTATTAGAATTGGGTGGTAATGATGCTTTCATTATTCTTGAAGATGCTGACATTGACAAAGCTGTTGAATGGGCAGTTGTAGGTCGAATTAGTAATAATGGTGAAAGTTGTGTAGCGTCTAAAAGATTTATAGCTGTAGAAGAAATTGCAGATGAATTTCTTGAAAAATTCAAAGATAAAATGTCCAACTTAATTGTTGGTGATCCGATGAAGTCTACAACGGAATTAGGACCGATGAGCAGTGAAGCTGCTGCTGTACAAATAATAGATCAAATAAGGAAATCTGTTGATGCTGGAGCAACAATTTTGCTTGGTGGGACTCGCTCTGATCTTCCTGGGGCTTTCGTTCAGCCTACTATTTTAACAGATTTGAATCCAGAAATTCCTGCGTATTATGAAGAAATATTTGGTCCTGTCGCTTCTTTCTACAGGGTCATAGATGAAGAAGCAGCAATAACATTGACAAACGATTCCAGTTTTGGCCTAGGATGCTGCATATTTACGCAAGACATAGAACGAGGGAAACGTATCGCTGATAAAATTGATACTGGAATGGTATTTATTAATCACCCAACCTCCACCCAAGCCGATCTGCCTTTTGGAGGAACTAAAAATTCTGGTTACGGCAGAGAATTATCTGAATTAGGAATTCAAGAATTTGTAAACAAGAAACTCATTCGTATTAGCGGTCTTTCGGATCCTATGTAGATTTTATAAGAATAAAAATTTATTTTGTTAGGTAGCGTTTTTCTGATTTGCCAGATTGGCGTAACGGCATCAAGAACATAGGGGTTTTCCAATCTTCCGCCTATGACCAACGAAGCGGTACACGAGCTTGATAGCCGTTAATCAGAATAAAAAAAGAATGTTGCCTAACTTAATTTTTAAATAAAATTTTTAAAATGTATTTAAATTTTTAATTTTATTAAGGATTTCGTTTAAAATTATTTTTTTATGAAAACCATGCTATTTCAGCACTTTATCCCTTGTAAAGTTATAAGCGAAGTTACCATGAATAATAAAAATCATAAGCAAATAAAGTGAAAGAAAACTGTAGAATTAAATTTTTAAAAAAATGTTCCCCAAAGAATTTATAGCTCAATAGTTTAGTTACAATATCATTATTTTATTTTGACAGTATTTTTAATTAATAAAACATAAATATTTTAACAGTATTAAAATAATTAAAAAAGACATGAAAACATACGAGCTATTTACATTAAAAAAACTGGGTTCCATTGATTTGAAAAACCGAATTGTTATGGCACCAATGACAAGATGTCGAGCTGTAGGGAATACTCCTAATGAATTGATGGCCGAATATTACAAACAACGTTCCAATGCCGGATTAATTATAACTGAAGGCACTTCTCCATCTCCAAATGGGCTTGGTTATGCCAGAATTCCAGGAATATTTAATAAATTACAAGTAGAGGGTTGGAAAAAAACAACGAAGGCCGTTCATGAAAACGGTGGAAAAATAATTGTTCAATTAATGCACTCCGGAAGAATAAGTCATCCATTGAACATGTCTGAAGAATCACAAATTCTTGCTCCCTCTCAAGTGAAAGCCGCTGGGCAAATGTGGACCGACATGAAAGGCTTACAAGATTTTTCAGTACCAAAAGAGATGACCGCGCAAGATATTTTACATGCCAAAACTGAATATGTAGCTGCTGCTGAAAATGCCTTATTTGCAGGATTTGATGGTGTAGAATTGCATGGTGCCAACGGTTATTTACTAGAAGAGTTTCTTTCACCTGTAAGCAATATCCGAACGGATAAATATGGTGGAAACATTGAAAATCGATGCCGTTTTGTACTTGATGTTGTTGCCGCAGTTGCAAAAGCTATTGGAAAGGAAAAAACAGGCATTCGTTTATCCCCTTACGGAGTAGCCAGCGATATGCCTTATTATCCAGAAATTCATGCAACATACAATTACCTTACTAAAGAACTTAATAAACTGGACATTGCTTATATTCATCTTGTAGATCATACCGCTATGGGAGCACCAGCTGTACCCTTGGAAATCAAAAAATTGATTCGTCATAATTTCAAGAATACTTTAATTCTTTGCGGTGGTTATAATAAAGAAAGTGCCGAAGCAGCCATTGAAAGTGGGCTTACCGACTTTGTTGCTTTCGGACGTCCTTTTATTAATAATCCTGACTTGGTGGAACGATTTAAAAATGATTGGCCTTTATCAGAAGATCTTAAAACGGATTTGTTTTACTCGGCAGATGAAAAAGGATATACTGATTATCCGATTCATAAAACACTATATTAGAATGATCACACCTATTAAAATATTGAATATTTGTATTTTAAGAAACAAATGGTGTGTGAATAATGCAACTTATTAAATGAATTTTATAATTTTTTTTGGATGATTAAAATGAAATTTGTAATGTAAAATTTTAGTCTTAATTGCATTATACTATTTTGAGAATTCAAAAGAAAAGAATTAGACAAAATAATATTTAAGAACAAAAAATTAAACAATAATAAAATTCAGAAATTATGAAACCACAAATTGGCATTACACAAGAGCATTTAAAAAATAGTATTTCTATCTTATCATCGATTTTAGCAAATGAAATGACATTATACGTAAAATTAAGAAAATTTCATTGGAATGTTTGTGGTGAGAGTTTTATGGAATTTCACAAATTATTTGAAGCTCAATATACAGAACTTGAAGCATCAATTGATAATGTTGCAGAACGCATAAGCAAACTCGGTGGAAAATCCATTGGAACCATGAAGGAGTTTGCCGATTTAACAATCATTAAAGAGTCGCCTAATCACTACCCAACTCAAAAAGAGATGGTAAAAGAATTATTAGGAGATCACGAAACTATTATCGTTCATTTAAGAAAAGATGTTGATACTAGCACCGATGTAAATAAGGATGCCGGAACCGCTGATTTCCTGACTGGCTTGATGGAAGCACACGAAACTATGGCATGGACACTAAGAAGATATTTAGAATAATAATAAAAAATGATATGGAAAATTCAACAAACGAAGTATGTATTGCTTCAAGAAGTTATTGCAGGGTGGGTAAAATAACACCCAAAAAAAAAATTGAAGTACCAACATTAGTACCAGAAACAGAAACTCAAACTAACAATTAAATAAAGTGGCTAATCTAAATAAATAGCAAAAAAAATAATGTTTTCCTAAAATAATTACCCTGTTTTTTTTTATTGAAGAGAATCAATTGAACACTTTTTAAAACTGTTTTTAAAAACAGTCCATAAATATTTTTGGCTCTTCGCCTAAATTAGTGGAATTGTATTTTTAGGCATTGCCTAAATAATACACCATTTTTATAAAATTATCTGGATTTCTATACCCTCTTGCTCTGGATCTTGCTAACTGCATCAC
>JAFCUE010000034.1:0-34540 GCA_051990185.1 Flavobacterium sp. DT2-2
AGATTTCTTTTAAGGGTCGTGGGAGATGACCACGTTGATAGGCTATAGATGTAAAGGCAGTAATGTCATAGTCGAGTAGTACTAATAACCCGTAAGCTTATGTACGCTTTTCCCCGGGGTAACCCGGGGAAGAAACTTTCTAACACTTTTTATTTTCTTTATCTCAGTATGTTAAGATATTATGTAATTGATGTTTATAAGATATAAATAACATTACAATAATTGCCCAAAGCAATTATAACCTCTTAAGGTGGTTATTGCGGCGGGGCTCACCTCTTCCCTTCCCGAACAGAGTAGTTAAGCCCGCCTGCGCAGATGGTACTGCAGTTATGTGGGAGAGTATGTCGTCGCCTTTCTTTTAAAAAACCCTGTTTCTTATGAAACGGGGTTTTTTGTGTTTAATATGTCTTGTCCTTAAATAGCGATATATAAAAAGGATCCTTATGGAAAAATATGAAGAAAGTCGTTACGTAAAGCGTACACAAAAAGACTATACATTGTCTTTTAAATTACAAATTGTACAAGAAATAGAACGCGGCAAGCTATCAACAACAGAAGCGAGGATCAATCCCAAAACCTGTGGAGCGATAAAAATTAAGCATAAACTAGATCAATCCTAAAACCTGTGGAGAAGCAAAATTAAGCATAAATATAAGTTAGTCTAAAAGGGAAGAATTCTATGTTTCTAACCCCTTTAAATTGAGATCTAAACGCTTTTATTTTAGCATTGAAAGATTCTGCCGAAGCATTTGTGCTTCTGTTATCAAAATAGTTCAAAATAGTTTGATAGTGATTTACTATAGATCGAGAGATTGTATTAAAGGATTTGAACCCGGATTGGTTTACTTTTTCGTGCCATTTGGCTAATTTTGCAAATCCGATTATTTTATCTGTTGTCTTTTCAAAGATGTTGCGCAAGTCTTGCGTTAGATTGTATGCTTTTTGAATTTCAGGATACAATTCAAATAATAATGCCGCACGTTCTATTTGGTTTGCCGACCATTTTGATTTGTTTTTGTACAAGAAATAGCGACTTCTGGCCAGTAATTGTTTAAGAGTATCTCCATTAGCCAAGACTTCAGACTCGAACCTTTTCTGGATCAATCCCAAAACCTGTGGGGAAGCAAAATTAAGTATAAATATTAGTTAGTCTAAAAAGGAAGAATTCTATATTTCTAACCCCTCTAAATTGAGATCTAAACGCTTTTATTTTAGCATTGAATGACTCAGCCGATGCATTTGTGCTTCTATTATCAAAATAGTTTAATATTGCGTGGTAGTGATTTATTATGGATCTTGAGATTGTATTGAAAGATTTAAACCCGGATTGATTTACTTTTTTATGCCATCTGGCCAACCTTGAAAGTCCAATAATTTTATCCGTTGTTTTTTAAAAGATATTTCTCAAATCTTGAGCCAAATTATAAGCTTTTTCAATATCAGGATACAATTCAAATAATATTTTAGCGCGTTCTGTTTGGTTTTCCGACCAATTTAATTTGTTTTTAAATAAGAAATAGCGACTTCTAGCCAACAGTTGTTTAATTGTATCATCCTTTGTTAATAGTAGAGGGTTGTATTTTTTCTTTAATATTCTTGCTTTTTCTATAGCTTCATTCTCGTGGTCAATTGCTTGCCAACGATACTTGATTCTGATTTTTTGTAAAGCTTCCAAAGCTAACTTTTGAACATGGAATCGATCGGTTACCCGCGTAGCATTTGGAAAACATTTCTTAGCAATTAATCCCATATTTGGTGCCATGTCTAGGGTAATCTCTGTGACTTGATTACGCGCTTTGAGAGGGATTTTTTCAATTATAGCAATTACAGTATCAGCTTTAGTTCCGGCAATCATAGCTACGATAGTTCCTTTCTTTGCTTTACCTGCTTTGTTGGTTAAGATAGTATAGAGTTCTCCATTCGAGAATGAAGTTTCATCAATCGATAAACGTTTGCCTAAGGTTTTTGAAAAAATAAGCCATTGTTTAGCGTGTGATAGTTGATCCCACGTTTTGAAATCACTTAAGAAATCTTTGTATTGATGTTGTAGGTTTTTGCGCCTAACGCCATAAAAAGAAGCAATCGCATTACAATCATTAGGCGTGGAATCTATTGATCTCTTTTAAAAAAGACGCGAACTCCTGTGTTACCCGAGTCCCGTCTGCTACTAAATTCCAATCTCTAAAAACTACTTGCCCAGTATCTTCGTTGAGCCATCTTCTGCGTGTGATATGCAGATATACTTGATGACCTCGAATTGGGAAATCCTGAACGGTTATCTCGTCAAAGAATCCTTTGGAACTTAATTTATATTGTCGGTATTCTTTAGGGATCGAATTGATCTCCTTTAAGTAAAGATGAAGTATTTCTTCTCCTTTTTAATAAGAAGTAAGTTCAAAGTATTCAACAATAATTTCTGGTAATAATATCTTGATAAGTTCGCTATAAGAATCTTGCATTTGTATCTATTTTTATGATACAAATATCGAAATTTAATATTTCTCCACAACATTTAGACCTGATCCGTTTTTTTGACAAACTTGGCAAGTAGCGTTCCGACGACAATGCGATTTGTTAAACTTTTTAATACACTAAATAGTAGAGTACGCATATAACTGGTTTTTTAAACAATTGATGCAATTGATCAACACTCGTAAATTTATTTAATGTTATGGAAATCGTTTAATAAGTTATTCTAAAGCTTAAATTTGGAGTTCGTCGAAGTGAAAAATTTTTTACTTCTTCAATAGAATTGGTTACTGCATTTATTCTATAATATTCATTGATTTCATTTTTTCGATTGAATATATTCAATAAAGAGAACCCCAATTTATATTGAACTTGATCTAAGCTTTCCCATTTGTATGTTGTCGAAAAATTAACTTGAAAAAAGTCATCTAATATTTTATTGTTTGGGGTATTGTAATCAATCTTTGGATTGGAGAAATTACTGTAATTTATACTTGTGCTCACAGGAGTGGTCTCGGGTTTTCCAGAATACCACTTTGAACCCAATGCTATTTTTAGATTTTTTCTATCATAGATTCCTGCCCAAGAGATAATATGGTCTAATTTAAAGTTATTTGGAAATACAGGTTGTTCTAAATTTGGAAAGTGATAATTATTAGTATTATAAGTATAACTAAACCAACTAATAAAATGGTTTATCTTTTTTTGAACCAGCATTTCAATTCCTAAAACTTTATAATCGCCATTAGTTTTAACAAATTCTAGCTGGTTTTGAAATTCTTGACTCGAGCTATTAATTCCAGTTACTTTTTTATAAAAATTCTCTATAGTAAATAACCAATTATTTTTGTTGTAAAATAAACTAATTGATGCTTGTTTACTTCTTTGAATTGGTATTGTTGTGTTGTTTGCCAATATCCACCTTCTTTTTTCAATACCAAAATAATCATTTTGCAGATCAATAACCTGATAAGAATTTTGACTTTTAAATTCTCCTAATACTTCTAAATTAAAATATTTTGTAATTGCATAATTAAACTGTAATCGTGGTTCTAAAAGGTTTTTTTTGAATTGTTCGATATAATTTAATCGCAATCCTGCGTTAAAATATATTTTGGATAAAGTATCATTATATTTTGCTTCAACGATAAGCGCATGAATTCGTAAAACTTCTTTAATTCTTCTGTAAAATATAGGGCTGTTTACTTCATCTGAATTTATGGTCGCAATTTCGTTGAATTGATATCCATTTTTAAGAGTAAATTTCGAATTGATTGCATGGCTATTTTCAAGCTTAAAGCCATTGTCTAACACTTCATTTTTTTGTTTTATAATTTGATTATCTTGTATTTTGTTTTTTTCGGCATTAAGTACATAGGACGATGTATAAGCATTTAAATGAGTGCTATTTTTAGTATTCCAGTTTCGTACCCATGAAAGATTACCTCCGTAATTTTTTTGGTATAAAATATTATTTTCAGACTGAATCTGAGAACTGAGGTTGGTTGTTTGAAAAATCTTAAGTTGATCGTTAATTGTGATAAAATCTAAAATAAAATGGTTTTTTTGTCCAATTTGTTGAGAATATTTAGCCGTAATATCGTAAAAATTAAATTTTTCGTCACCTGCATAATCTACATTTTGATTATTGGAAAAATTAGTAATGTTTGTATTTTGGAAGACTTTATTATAATATTCTTTGTAGGTAGGTGTTTTTACTAAATCGGTTATGGATTTTCTTCCTGAAATTTCTATAAAACTTTTTTTGGAGATTTTGAACTTTGAATACACATCGGCATCTATCATGTTTATTCCTGCACTAAAACTGTTTTTTTTAAATTTATTGGAGTTTGAGGAAATATCCACAACGCTTGAAACGCCTTCTCCAAAAAAAGCAGAAGTTCCATTTTTAGTTATAGAAATGGTATGGGCTAAATTAGGATTGAACGCCGAAATTAATCCAAAAAAATGTCCCGTTTGATACATTTTTATTCCATTCCATAAAAACAAATTTTGATCATGCGTGCCTCCCCTGACATTAATACTAGAAATACTTTCATCAGCACTATAAATACCGGGAATTTGCAACATGGTTTGTAAAACATCAGGTTCAATTAAGCCAGGTAATATTCCCAGTTTTTTTGGTTTAATTTCAAATGTTCCATTAATTTTTTTTGAGATTCCAGATGTTAAAAGTTGATTCGCAATTATATTATTTAATTCAGAAACTTCTACTTCAATGTAAATTTTTAAACAATTATTATTTTGTAAATCAGAGACAGAAATTTTTTCAGTAGTATACCCAATGTTACTAATTATTAAATCAGTTGACTTTTCTTTTTTTAGTTCAAAATATCCTTTTTTATTGGTTGAAGTACTGGAACCATCTTCAAACTTAATATTCACATTTTCCAGTGGAGAATTATCTTCTTTAGAATATACATATCCACAAATATTCTTTGTGTCAACCTTATTATCACTAAAGATAGTAATGAATTTATTATCGATATTTTCAAAGAAGAGATTCGTTTTTTTTTCAAGATAACTGATTTTCTTGTTCAAAGACAACGATTTTTTTGGAGGTACAATTTTAAGTGTAACTATTTCATTGTCAATATAATTAAAATAAATAAGATGTTGTTTTTCAATAGATTGCAGGATATCTTTTAATGCAATTGCTTTACTTCTGTTTTGAGCTGTCATACTCAAGACAAAAACAAGGCAAAAGAATAAAACAGAAGTGTATTTCATTTAAAATATTTATTTTCCTTCAAAAATTATTTTGTTTGCAGTAATTTTATTAGGTTCTAAATGATAGGTTGTAGCAATAATTTGAAGGGCAACATCAAGATTGTTAATTGGAATTTTTCCAGTAAACAATGCACTCGAATATTTTGTTTTCACTTCAATAGAAACATCGTATTGTCTTTGAATTTCATCTAAAATGTTGCGTAAATTTTCTTTATTAAAGGCAATGGTGTTTTCCATCCATTCTGGTTTAGCGGCAGCAACGGTTGTATTTATTTGTTTTCCATCTTCAAAAGCAACACTTTGTCCGGGAGTTAAAATCAATTCTTTTTCTTGGTACTTTACGAGTACCCTTCCTTCAAAACATGTTACGTCAAAACGATCTTTCCGTACTTTTACATTAAATTGAGTTCCAAGAACAGCAACTTTTCCAAGAACAGTTGTAACCTCAAATTTTTTACCTTTTGCTACTTTAAAATAGGCTTCCCCATCCAACTCAAGGTTTCTATTATTGTCCCAATTCCATTTTTTATATTTAATTTCAGAGCCGGCATTCAGAACTACTTTAGAATTATCCGGTAATAAGAAAGTGGTTTTTTTACCATTAAGAGCATAATGTGTTTGTAACGCAAAATTTTGCATCATAAATACAATTCCTAATCCAATAACGAAAACGGCAACCACTTTGAAGAACCATTTTTTGTATAAAGGAATGACGTTAGGTGTTGTTTTTTTATGATTAATAACATGCTCTAAAACTTTCTCTTCATTAAATAGGGGTACTTCTAAATGAGCAGTGTAATTTTTAATTTGTTCGTATTTTTCATTATCAGGATTAGCTTTGAATTCAGCTAATTGATCTTCTGTTAATTCGTTGTTTAGCCATTGTGCTAAAATGTAATTTTTTTCCATTGCACTAATCGTATTATATTTAAAACAAGTAAAAACAAATTTACCCTACTTTATTGTCTCAATTTCTTTTCGTAGTTCAATTAAAGCCAAGTGTATCCGCTTTTCAACTGCTTTTACACTTATATTTAATTCCGTTGCTATTTCGCTATATTTCTTACCGTCTATTCGATGCATCAAAAAAGCAACTCGCTGTGTTTCTTTCAAATTCTCAATTGATTTTAAGAGCTTACTTTTGAATTGTTTTTCTTCGAGTATAAATTCCGGAGTTTCATTTGTATTATCATGACCAACAAAATTTTTTTCATATTGCAAAACTACTTTTTGATGTGCAATTTCGTTAAGAGAGCTATTATTTGCAATGGTATATATATAAGATTTCGCTTTTTCAATGGGGACTGCAGCACAGTTTTGCCAGAGTTTAATGAAAGCTTCTTGAGTTATATCATCGGCTTGGTCTTTGTTCCCATATTTATAAAAAAGAAAATTGCGAAGCGCTTTCGCATGACCTTTGAAAAATATTGAAAAAATAATTTTATCACAAGTCTTTGATAATGAATGTATTGTCATTTTTTTCGTAATTTTTTGCTTTACAAAGATAATTTATTTTTAAATTTTGGTAGGGTAATATAGATGTAAACTGTTTTACTATTAAACCGTTAATCTTTTAATATGAAATACGCGAAATGAAAACGGTTTATAAACACCGAAGCGGATACGCAAAACGGAATTCTATGCCACAAAAAACAATATAAAAAAATATCAGTTAGGTATTCTACGTATTAAATATTAGCTACATATGAAAACAATAAAATATTTATTAATGTGCGTTGCTGTAGTGGTATTTATTTCGTGTCAAGATGAGGAAACATTGGTTATTCAAGACATTACACAAAATTTAACAGCTAAATCTCCTCTTGCGAGTTTGATATCTAGGGTATCACAAAACCCTACGTCTAAGGATAATATTTTGGATAAATCAAGTTGTTTTAATGTTCCGTTGCCGGTTAGTGTTATTGTAAATGGAAAGCATATTACAGTGTCTAGCCAAAATGATTATAAAGTGGTTCAAAACGCATTAGATGCTTTTTCAAATGATGATGATGTAGTAAACTTTGTATATCCAATAACAATTCAGTATCAAAGTTTCAAGACAGAACTTATTATAAATCCGGATCAATTAGAGGATGTTATTGATAATTGCGATGATGATGACGGGTTTGATGAGATTGATTGCCTACATATAAATTATCCAATAAAGATTAGTATTTATAATTCAAATAATCAAATTGCAAACACTATTACTATTAAAAACGATAAGGATTTATATAACTTTTTAAAAGATTTAGAAAGTAATGTGTTTTTATCCATCAATTATCCAATTTCGATTATAAATTCTAAGGGTCAAAATGTTGTAATTACAAACAACTCTACTTTTGAAAGCAGTATTGAAGAGGGAATTAAAGATTGTAATACTAATTCAGGCTCTGGAGGGAACCAGAATTTTGTTTCGATTTTGACAAATGGAACTTGGCACGTATCTTATTATTTTGATGATAGTGATGAAACTTTAAATTACAAGGGATATAATTTTACATTCAATTCTAATGGAACTATTATGGTTGTAAAAGAAAAAAATACGATCGCCGGAAATTGGTCCACTTTTGTAAATAGTGGTCAAAATATATTTCTGTTAAAATTTGATGATAGTAGATTAGATGAATTGAAGGATGATTGGAAAATTACAGAATATACAACCACAAACATTAGACTGAAAAATAAAAGTAGCAGCGATGGAACAACTGATTATCTTTATTTCACCAAGAATTAAGTAAAACTTAAAATAAAAACCTAGTTATTGTAAATTTTAAAGAACTTTTTTTATAGATACAATTATTAAAATTGTATTTCAAACCATTAATTATTAACCCCTAATTATATATTATTTAAATTTTAAAAAAATGAAAAAAATGAAAAAAACATCGATTTTAGCATTACTTGTCATTGTGATGAGTTCTTGCACAAATGATCCGTCTACAAGCGGTAACGTTACATTAAAAGCTTCATCCTTTTCTGCAACAGGAAAAACTTCTACAACTGCTCGTACTGCAGCATCAACAGTTGTGTTCAACGAGTTTAAAATAAACATTGGAAAGATAAAATTTGAAATAGATGAAGAAGATGATCAATATAATCTTTCAGATCCTTTTTATGATGATGATGTAAAACTGGTAGGTCCCTTTTTAGTAGATATTTTAGATCCTAACCTAACTTTGACTCAGTTTATAACTTCAGTTAATATTCCGAATGCCAAGTATGAGGAAATTAAATTTAAATTTGAAAAAAGTATTGTACCAGGCGAAATGTTAGGTAAAACTTTTTTAATTAAAGGGACAATAAACGGTAAGAACTTTGTCATCTGGAGTGGAAAAGATGCTGAACTTGAAATGGATTTTGCAGATCCAACTAAAGATTTTACAGTTAATGGTAACGATATGTCACTTAACATAAAAATACATCTTGATGCTATAATGGCAAAACTTGTTACTTTAGCTAACCAAAATTTATTGATGGACACAGATGGGGATGGAGTTATCGAAATTAGTACCGATAACGAAGATGGTAATCAGAATATTGGAGAGCAAATAAAAAACTTACTTGAAAATGAATCAGACTTGGATGACAAGGACTAATTAAATTACAACGGATTTATTAAAAAAGAGACTATCATTAAAAGGTAGTCTCTTTTTGATTCTATTCACTAGTTTCTAGAAATTCTTCTAAATAAGCCTTTCTACCGTGACATCTTTTAACATCATTAATTCTGTATAAAGAAGTTTGTCGCTTCTTTATGATAATATTTTAAATAGTCGACAGAGTATTTAGAAACACTTTATAACATTTACTTTCTTCCAATTTCTTTATCTTTCTTATGGAGAAGTTCGAGGTAATTGATAATGAATAGGACTGTATATTCCTTAACCATCTTCGTTTTGTACAGTTGTCTTTACAACCAATAATATCCTATTTAAAAAGAAACCACTCTTTAAACTAAATTTACTTAAAGGCCTTGCTTATGATATCCATAATGCATTCTTATCGGGTATAGGCTTCGATTTAAAACGCCTATTTAATTAAATCAAAAAGCAAATTATTTTAGAATAATTTAATTACAAAAATTTGCTAAACAAAAAAATGTTTTTTTTTGTAAAAATTGAAGATTGTGCTTTTTAAGCAATAATTATTTAGTATCACTACTTTCAACAGATTTGGTTAATATCCTATTAGTTAGCAAATTTCCCTCATAGGATCTAGTAATATATGGATCTGATTTAAAGGAGGAGAATCGACACTCTTAAGTTTTAGATTAATACATTTTATTATAATTTATCGCATTAGAGATTAAGTTTGAACCTATCATCGCCCAGAAAACGATACTTTTTCAAGTATCCTTTTTTTATATCATACTTTTTTTATCGTAAATAATTAATCGGTTTTCAATACACATATTAATATGCCAAAGTATTGTGAAAAACAAAAAAAGAATTTAAACCGGTATAAAATCTAAAGTTCTCTCCAATGCCATACCTCTCGATCCTTTAATGAGAATAATATTGTTTTTAAGCGCACTAGCAGCTAAATCAATTGAGAACTCTTCGAATGTTTTGTAAAAATTGAAATTACTTTTTTCAAGTTTATTCATATAAAACGCCACGCCAATAAAATAACATTTGACTTCATTTTCATTCAAAAGCGTATCTATTACTGCTTTATGTTCTTGATCGCTTTCTTCTCCCAACTCAAACATATCACCTAAAACCAGTATTTTACTGCTGCCTTCAAGTTGTAAAAAATTCTCAATAGCTACAGCCATACTACTAGGATTAGCATTGTAAGCGTCCAATATAATTTGATTGGATCCTCTCCTTACTATTTGCGACCTATTATTTTCTGGCACGAAACTCTCTAAAGCCTCTTTAATAGCATCATTTTCAACCTCAAAATACTTCCCTATAGCAAGAGCGGCACTAATATTATTGGCGTTATACAAACCAATTAATTGAGATTGAATAGTGATCCCTGAATAGGCTATAGCAACGAAAGGGTTCGCTTGAACTGCTGTAATATTCACATCGGCATCTGGTTTATTAACACCAAAAGTATAAGTTTTTAATGATCCTGATTTTTCAACCTGAATGGGATCTTCTAAATTTATGAAAGTAACCTTCTCGTTAGAAAAAAGGTATCTGTACATTTCACTTTTACCAGCAATCACTCCTTCAACTCCACCGAAACCCTCTAAATGAGCTTTTCCAAAATTAGTTATATAACCATAATCGGGCTTTGCTAATTCGCATAAAAACTCAATTTCTTTTTGGTGATTTGCACCCATTTCAACAATCCCTATTTCTGTATCAGAATGAAATGAAAGCAATGTCAATGGAACTCCTATATGATTGTTTAAATTTCCAACTGTTGCTTTTGTATTGAATTTTTTAGAAAGAACTACTTGAATGAGTTCTTTAGTTGTTGTTTTCCCGTTACTTCCTGTGAGTGCGATTATTGGTAAATTTAAATATTCACGGTGGAATTTAGCTAAGTTTTGCAATGCGATTAAACCGTCTTCAACTAGTATTGTTCTTTCATCAATATAATAAGTGGCATTGTCAATTATCACGTAAGAAGCACCTTTATCTAATGCTTCTTGAGCAAATGTATTGGCATCAAAACGGTCTCCTTTTAGGGCAATAAATAGCGAGTTTAATTCAATCTTTCGGGTATCTATAGCAACCGATTTACATTTTAAAAATAAACTATGAATGTAACTAATATCCATTTGAAACGATTTGAAAAAACAAAAGCCCTAATCAAAGGGCTTTTGTTTTTATGATATAACAAAATTAATTTCGAGGTGATTTTTTTCTGTCTGCTTTGGGCCCTACTCTAGACATTGCGCATCTGAAACCAATATAATCAGTTGCCATATCTTGCGGAAAATACCTTCTTTGTGCAGGGTCTAACCAATACGCTCTATCTCTCCAAGAACCTCCTTTGTAAACTCTAACCTCATCATTGATTAAAGTTGTTCTTTTGCTTGATTTATCGTATTTTCTTACCATTTTACCTAAACTATCTGTTGTTACATTATGTTTAGGAGAATTGTACATGGTTTTTTCGTCTTTTTGTTTTTCAGTATCATCTTCTGAAGAACCAAAATTGTAATATCTGCTAGATTGATTATCACCATCTCTATAATTCACATTATTACTTTTATCAAAATTCTGTCTTAAATATGTTTCTCTTTCATCAACAGGAACCTGCGCAATTTGACCTGGGAATCTTCTCGCTACAATTCTACCATTACTCAATGTATCGAATTCCATATTGGCTGCAGTAACAATTTCGACTTTACCATCAGCACCAATTTTATTTTTAGTATATTGATTTCCTCTAAAGTAATTAAAATCATTTGCTTCGTTATCAATAATAGGTCTATAAACATCCTGTACCCACTCCGCTACATTTCCGGCCATATCATATAATCCAAAATCATTAGCAGGATATTTCTTTACTTCATTAGTGATATCTGCACCATCATCTGACCAACCGGCAATTCCGCCGTAATCTCCATTACCTTGTTTAAAATTCGCTAACTGATCTCCTTTAGTTTGTCTTTTACCCGAACGTGTGTACCCGCCAGACCAAGGGTATTTTTTTTGCCCTTTGTATATATTATATTCTCTTTGTCCTACATCTGCAGCAGCAGCATATTCCCATTCCGCTTCTGTTGGTAATCTATATTCTGGAAGTAAAACTCCAGAAGAACGTTGTGCATAAACATTTTTAGCTTCCACAACCTTACCATCTTTACCAGGTTTAGGTGCTTTTTTTCCTCCTTTTTTTCCTTTAAGTACGATTTCTTCATTTCCTCCGTAAGTAGAAGTAGGCGAACTTAAATAAGTTTCGGTATCAAAGTTAGCATCAGCTGTCACATCTAAGGTCTTTGCGTTCTTTTTTAAATATCCATTTTTTTCTAAAAGTGCTTCATTTACACGTTGTGTTCTCCAGTTACTGAATTCAACTGCTTGAATCCAATTTACCCCAACAACAGGATACTCTGCATAAGAAGGATGTCTTAAATAATTATTGGTCATTGTTTCATTGTAACCCAACCTATTTCTCCAAACTAACGTATCTGGTGAGGCGCCTTCATATATATTTTTGTAATTTTCTTCAGTGGGTGGATATACACTTTTCAACCAATCGAGATAATCTAAATACATAGAGTTAGTAACTTCTGTTTCATCCATGTAAAAAGACTGTATGTGCTGCTGTGTTGGAGAATTATTCCAATCGTGCATCACATCATCTTCTACTTTACCCATGGTAAATGTACCACCTTCAACAAAAACCAGACCTGGCCCTGCTTGTTGCTTTTTGTTTGCACCAGCTTTTTTGCTGTCCATATTCCATCCAGTTGCTCGTGAGGTATTTTTAGAGCCGGACTTTTTACTACAACTGGAAAAACCAATTACTAATAGGATCGATACCATCAATCGTAATCCCATAATTTTGTTTGCTTTCATACTCTTTTAGTAGGTAATAATTTAAGTGATGCAATATAATAATTAACCATTAATCAACACAGTACTTTTAGAAAACTTTCGTCGATTTAACCTTAACAATAAATTGTATATCAGAACGCAAATTTATAATATTTATTATTTAAATCCCATCAAATGATTTATTTTTACTGATTAATAATAACAGACTACTAATCACGTTAGAAAAACGATGAGAAAAATACTTTTGGCGTATTTAAGCCTGATTCCTTTTGCTTCTTTCGCTCAAATTAAAGGTGACGCTGTCATTGAATGGTCGGATAAAAAAGAAATGTCTTTTGGAGACTCAAAAGTAGTTATCCCTTATTTCTCGGGAAACAGTTTCCATTATGATGCCGATCAGAAAGCTTTACTTTACACCTTTAAAATAAACGAAACAATTAATTTTACAGAGGGTACCGTTACAGTCACAAATTTAACATACGAGACAATTGCTACCACTCAACTGGGCGACTTAGCTCCTGAAAATATCCCTAAAACACTAAATGCAATTTTAAAAATTAACATTACAAGAGATAACAGTGAAGCTTTTGTTTATCTATCACCAATAACTAAAGACGAATTTGGATTCAAACGAATCAAATCTTTTTCCTATGAAATTGAGAGTAATAATCCCAAAACCTCAAAATTAAATAAAAACACTGCTACCAATAGTGTTATTAACTCTGTTCTAGCAAACGGCAACTGGTTTCAATTTTATATCGAAAAATCGGGTGTGTATAAAATCACAAAAGGTTTCTTACAACAATTAGGAATTGATATTAATACATTAGATCCCCGAAAGATAAAAATATATGGAAATGGAGGACGAATGCTTCCTTTATCTAATGCCATTTTTTATCCAAATGACCCCACTGAGAACGCTATTCAAATCAGTGGCGAAGCTGATGGAATTTTTAATAATGAGGATTTTATTCTTTTTTACGCAGAAGGTGTTGATGTTTGGAACCAAGAAAGTTTAACAAACATTAATTTATACGACACTAAGTCCTATTATTATATTACTGTTCAGGGTACCGAAGGAAAAAGAATTGCTCCAATGACTCAACCTTCAGCAGGAAGTACTTTGAATGTGACCGCTTTTGACGACCATCAATTTCATGAAGTCGACCTTACGAATATCGCACGATTGGGTCGTCAGTGGTTTGGCGAATCATTCGAAGTTAAAGAGGAACAAGAATTCGATTTTAACTTCCCCAACATCGACTCAACTTCGCCTGTAAAACTTATGTTGCGTGCCGCTTCGGCAGCATTTACTCCCACAAGTATAAATGTGGCCGCAAATGGAAACGCGGTAGGTACAATTTCATTTCCTTCCTTGAATCCTAATTCTGAAACAGCATTTTATGTAGGATCGCTCCCTAACAATACGAGTTTTAACGGTGCCGAAAATATAAAAATAAAACTGAAATACAACAACAACGGTGTTCCTGGCTCCAAAGGATACCTTGACAACATCCAACTCGTTGCCAAGCGTAAATTGCAAGGCTATGGCAAACAATTTCATTTTCAGTACGATCAATCGTCTTCTGGTATTGGCACTGCAACGTATAGTATTTCTAACGCTATTGGTATTACACAAGTTTGGGATGTAACTGACATTTACAATGCAACCAAAATTGAAAATTCTAATCAAAGTACATTAATTTTTAAAGCCAACTTGGGAGAACTCAGGAAATATATAGCTTTAGATGCCGCAGATTATTACACACCAATTCAGGTTCCTAAACCTAAAATTTCAAATCAAAACTTAAAAGGAACCTTGTTTAAAAACGGACAAGGCCAATTTCAAGATATCGATTATGCGATCATTGCACCTGCTATTTTAGTTAATCAAGCCGAAAAATTAGCTGCTTTTCATCGAACGAAATCTAATTTAAATGTGAAAGTTATTCCCTTAGAACTAATCTATCAGGAATTTTCATCAGGAAAACAAGATGTGGCAGCGATTCGAAATTGTATTAAATACATATATGAAAACGCTTCTGTGCCCGAAAAAAGAATAAAGTTCATCAATCTTTTTGGCGACGCTTCCTATGATTTCAAAAATAGAATCTCAGGAAATACTAATATTGTACCTATTTATCATGCCTTAAACAGCACCTCATCTGGTGAATCTTCTTTTGCATCTGATGATTTTTTTGGATTAATGGATTCCTCCGAAGGAAACATAGTATCCTTTTTTGGAGGAATCGACATCGCTGTTGGTAGGATGTTAGTTAATGATGCTCGACAGGCAGAAGAAATGGTGAATAAAGTTCTCGAGTATCATGATCTAAAATCCTATGGAAGCTGGAGAAATAATTTCGCGTTAATTTCAGACGATTCCGATATTAGCTTTGACGCTAGTTTACAAAACAGACAAAACGCTCTGGCTAACACCATTGCTGCCCAAAAACCATTTCTAAATGTGAACAAAATTCTGCTAGATTCGTATGTTCAAGAGGCATCTGCTGGAGGTTCACGATATCCAAAAGCACGAACCGACTTTTTTAATGCTTTTGAAAAAGGAGCTTTGGTGTTTAATTATTTAGGGCATGGTGGCGAGGATGGTTTATCGAGCGAGCGAATTTGGGAAAAATCAGATGGGCAAAATTTGAGTAATCAGTATAAATACCCTTTATTTATTACCATCACCTGTGAATTTTCGCGTTTTGATAATCCCTTAAGACCAACCGCCGGAGAATATACATACTGGAACCCAAAAGGCGGGGCGATCGCAATGATAACAACCATTCGTTCCATTGGACAATTCAGTGCCGAGAACTTCAATGACACGTTTACGAAAAACCTACTGTCGTATAACTCTAACCAATACACTTCTATTGCAGAAGCCCTAAGAATCTCTAAAAACAGTAATCCAAACTCAGCAACCAATGTTGTTTTTTATATAGGTGATCCGGCATTGATGCTTGCCATACCAAAACCAAAAATCAGATTGACTAAAGTAAATGATGTTCCGGTTACCCAAACTATTGATGACTTTAAATCATTGGCAAAAATGAAACTCTCAGGCGAGGTAACAGACGAAAACAATAACTTACTCCTTAATTATAACGGAGAAGTTGCCGTAACTATATTTGACAAAACCATTTCAAAAACGACCTATAATAATGATGGTAACAGTCCGCCCATCAATTTCAATGTTTTAGGAGAAGCAATATTTCGAGGAAACGCATCCGTAACCAACAGCCAGTTTGAATTTAGTTTTGTAGTCCCAAGAGACATTAGAATTCCTTTGGCCAATGGAAGAATCAGTTTTTATTCTAAAAAAAATCAAGTATTGCAGAACGAAACAGGATATGACAGTACAATAAAAGTAGGTGGAATCAATGAAAATGCAATTGCAGACAATATAAGTCCAAGAGTGAAGTTATACATGAATGATGAAACTTTTGTTTCTGGTGGCATAACAAATGAATCACCATTTTTTGTTGCGCTACTTGAAGATGAAAACGGCATTAATACAGCAAGCGGTATCGGTCATGATATTGTTGCCATTCTGGATGGAGACGTTAGCAATCCCTTTGTGCTGAATGATTATTACCAAACAAAATTAGACGACTTTACAAGCGGAACACTTCGATTTCCTTTGAGAAACTTAGCTCCTGGACTGCATACAATAACATTCAAAGCATGGGACGTGTACAACAATCCAATTACTGCAGAGATTCAATTTATTGTGGTAGGCGATGATGCCATAACATTAAATCATGTATTGAATTATCCAAATCCGTTTGTAAATTATACTGAATTTTGGTTTACTCACAACAGACCGTTCGAACCTTTAGAGGTTCAAGTTCAAGTAATGACAATAACTGGAAAGGTCGTTTGGACTAAAAATCAAATCATCACAACAGAAGGTTTTTTATCAAAAGAAATTACTTGGGATGGGAAAGATGATTTTGGAGATAAAATAGGAAAAGGTGTTTATGTGTACAAACTCACTGTTAAATCCAGTTTGACGAACAAGAAAATTGAAAAATTTGAAAAACTTGTAATACTTTAATAAAATACTATATTTGTTTACTAAAAATCACCTCCGATAATGAAAAAATTGACGTTACTTTTTATTTTTTTATTTGTAACTTACCTTACAAAAGCGCAAGATAGAGTCATAAATCCTGGTGTTCCCTTTTTATTAGTTGCCGCCGATGCTAGAGCTGCAGGTATGGCTGATATTGGGATTGCAACTTCGGCAGATGCTTTTTCTCAACAATGGAATCCGGCCAAATATGCTTTTGCTACTGATGCAAAAGGTTTTTCCGTAAGCTATACTCCTTACCTAACAGACTTGGTGAATGATATATCATTAGGACAAGTGACCTATTATCAAAAAATAGACGAAAAAAGTGCATTCGCAGGAAGTCTTCGTTACTTTGGTTTAGGTGAAATTGAACTACGCGAGAATGCTACTGACGAAGCAAGAATAGTCTCCCCTAACGAATTTACTATTGACGGATCTTATTCCTTAAAATTGAGCGAGAAATTCTCGATGGCTATTGCAGGAAGATTCATTAATTCTAATTTAAAAGTAGCTTCAGACAGCAATGATGCTTCGTCTGCAAGTACATTTGCAGTCGATGTGGCTGGTTTTTACCAGTCTGAAGAAATAGCGTACAACGAATTTAACGGAAGATGGAGAGCCGGATTTAATATTCAGAATTTAGGTCCAAAAATCAGTTACGACAATGATAATTTCAACAATAATTTCATTCCTGCAAATTTAAAAATAGGAACTGGTTTTGATTTTATTTTAGACGATTTTAATAAGGTCGCCGTAAATGTTGAATTTAATAAATTGTTAGTTCCAACACCTCAAATTCCTGTCCCTAAGCCAGCAACTGATTTAAATGGAGACGGAGATACCCTCGATCCTGGAGAACCTGCCAATAATGGAACGGCTAAAGCAAATAATGATTACCGAGCTATTGGATGGACTTCTGGGGTTTTCAACTCATTTGGAGATGCACCTGATGGTTTCAGCGAAGAGCTTAAAGAAGTTACTTATGCTGTGGGAGCCGAATATTTATACCAAGATTCCTTTGCGATGCGCTTAGGATACTTTCATGAAAGTCCTGTAAAAGGGGCCAGACAATTTTTCTCTCTTGGAGCGGGTTTCAAATACAATGTAGTCAAAGTAGACGTTTCGTATTTATTCTCGGCATCGAAAGTAAAAAACCCATTAGAAAATACGCTTCGTTTTTCACTTACCTTCAATTTTGGAGATAAATATGATGAATATTAAACTAAAATAAATCCCAAATAACAATCCAAATTTCAAACTCAATTATTCGAGATGAAATTTGGATTTTTTTTCCAAAAAAAATAATGAAAGAAATATCAATTACCACACAATTCAAAGCATTTGATGCCATATCGGATTTACCAACTGACATTCAAGAGTTAATGTTGCAAGCCGTTGCAGTTAGAAAAAATGCGTATGCTCCTTACTCTAAATTTAGAGTTGGAGTTGCTATTCTTTTAGATAACGGAAAAATTGTTTTGGGTTCGAATCAAGAAAACGCAGCTTATCCCTCAGGACTTTGCGCAGAACGCGTTGCAATTTTTCAAGCAGGAGCCATTTATCCGGCAGCAAAAATTTTAAAAATGGCAATCACTGCTGCTTCGGATACCAACCAAACTACAACTCCTATTCCGCCTTGTGGGTCTTGCAGACAATCTATAGCAGAATATGAAATCAAGCAGGAAACGCCTATTGAAATTTATTTTATGGGAGAAATTGGAATTATTTACAAATCTGATTCTTTGAAAAATTTACTCCCATTTATGTTCGATAAAAAATTCTTGTAAAAACTCCAAAAATCACCTTTTATATTTCAGTTCTTACGTGGAATATCTTATTTTTGCAACCCGACGCTTCGGGGCGCAAACTTGTGGGAGGAAACTATTTTGCGTTATAGGTACAAATTGATAATACAATAACACTTTAGCAAAAGAAAAATTCAGATGAAAGAAGTTACAAAAGAAGTATATTTAAAGTGGTATGAGGACATGCTGCTTTGGAGAAAGTTTGAAGACAAACTTGCGGCATTATACATCCAACAAAAAGTTAGAGGATTTTTACATTTATACAACGGTCAAGAAGCGGTATTAGCTGGTGCTTTGCACGCCATGGACTTGACAAAAGATAAAATGATTACTGCATATAGAAATCACGTTCAACCTATAGGAATGGGCGTTGATCCTAAACGGGTAATGGCTGAACTTTTAGGAAAAGTTACCGGAACTTCAAAAGGTATGGGTGGTTCGATGCATATTTTTTCTAAAGAGCATCGTTTTTATGGCGGTCACGGAATTGTAGGAGGACAAATTCCGGTGGGTGCAGGATTAGCTTTTGCAGATAAATATTTTGAAACTGGTGGTGTTACCATGACTTATTTTGGTGATGGTGCCGCACGTCAAGGTTCCTTACATGAAGCTTTTAATATGGCTATGTTATGGAAACTTCCGGTAGTTTTTATTGTGGAGAACAATGGTTATGCAATGGGAACATCAGTAGAAAGAACGGCTAACCATACCGATATCTGGAAACTAGGTTTAGGCTATGAAATGCCGTGCGGACCTGTTGACGGAATGAATCCTGTAAAAGTTGCTGAAGCAATGACAGAAGCAATTGATAGAGCACGTCGCGGAGACGGACCAACTTTCCTTGAAATGAAAACATACCGTTACAGAGGGCATTCTATGTCAGATGCGCAACTGTATCGATCGAAAGAAGAAGTAGAAGAATACAAAAAAATAGATCCAATTACACAAGTTTTAGATGTAATTATGGATAACCAATATGCTACAGCAGAAGAAATCGAGGTGATTGATCAACGAGTTAAAGATTTAGTAGAAGAATGTGTGAAATTTGCTGAAGAATCAGAATATCCGCCTATTCAACAATTGTATGACGTTGTATACGAACAAGAAAACTATCCATTTATTCCTCATAAATTATAAATCAATTATGGCAACAATAATTACAATGCCTCGTTTGAGCGATACTATGACGGAAGGAACAGTAGCAACTTGGCTCAAAAAAGTAGGAGATAAAGTACGTGAAGGAGACATTCTTGCAGAAATTGAGACCGATAAAGCAACGATGGAATTTGAATCTTTCAACGAAGGAACACTTTTACACATAGGAATCCCCGCAGGTGAGACTGCACCTGTTGACTCTTTATTAGCAATTATAGGAAAAGAGGGCGAGGATATTTCGGCATTACTAGCAGGAAAACCAGCTGATACAGCTCCAGCTAAAGAAGAAACAAAAGTTACTGAAGAAACAGCAACTATTCCCGAAGTTACAAAAGCTGCAGCATCCGCAACAACTTCATTACCAAAAGGAGTTGTAGTTATTACCATGCCTCGTTTAAGTGATACGATGACAGAAGGAACAGTAGCCACTTGGTTGAAAAAAGTAGGCGACACAGTTACCGAAGGTGATATTCTTGCTGAAATCGAGACTGATAAAGCAACAATGGAATTCGAATCTTTCAATGCAGGAACTTTACTTTACATTGGAATCGAAGCTGGAAATACAGCACCCGTTGATAGCCTTTTAGCAATAATTGGTCCTGCCGGTACTGATATTGCTGGAATTGCTGAAAATTACACGACAGGCGGGGCGCCACAAGATGTTTCCCCTGCTACGGAAGCGAACGAAGAAATTCCAACAGCAACAACTACCGAGCCTGTTGTGCAAGAAGCTTCAAGTGCTGGACAGCGTATTTTAGCATCGCCACTAGCCAAGAAAATTGCAAGTGAAAAAGGAATTCAATTAAATCAAGTGAAAGGTTCTGGTGAAAACGGACGTATCGTAAAAAGCGATGTTGAGAACTTTACTCCAACTGCCACTGCACCATCACAAAGTGCTACAGAATTTGTTGCACAAACAGAAAATAATGCTGCACCAGCTTCACCAAAAATTTTCGTACCAGCTGGAGAAGTATTTACTGAAGAAATTAAGAATTCTCAAATGCGCAAAATCATTGCGAAACGTTTGGCTGAATCCTTGTTCACCGCACCGCATTACAACTTAGTGATCGAAGTGAGTATGGATGATGCCATGGCTGCGAGAACAATTATAAACAACATACCAGATACCAAAGTATCTTTTAACGATATGGTCATTAAGGCCTGTGCGATGGCATTGAAAAAACATCCAAAAATCAATTCACAGTGGAAAGAGGATGCTATTACCATCAACCACCACGTAAATATTGGTGTGGCTGTGGCTGTTGAAGATGGTTTAGTAGTTCCAGTGTTAAAATTCACGGATGCGATGAGTTTGTCTCAAATTGGCGGCAGCGTTAGAGATCTTGCTGGACGAGCAAAAAACAAAAAACTATTGCCTACCGAAATGGAAGGGAGTACGTTTACCGTTTCCAACTTAGGAATGTTTGGTATTGTAGAGTTTAATTCAATTATCAACCAACCTAATTCTGCCATCCTATCTGTAGGTGCAATTGTGGAGAAACCAGTCGTTAAAAATGGCCAAATTGTAGTAGGAAATACCATGATGTTATCTCTTGCTTGCGACCACCGTACTATCGATGGGGCAACTGGAGCTCAATTTTTACAAACATTGAAGCAATTTATAGAAAACCCAGTTACGATGCTTGCGTAATAACTCGGTTATCATAATACAATCCCGCCTCGTTGAAACAACTTGGCGGGATTTTTATTGGTGCATGTCCCCACTTCCACTAGCGTTGCAGTGCGGTCAGGCTATTCGCTGTATCTTTTATTCCTTTGCATTTCATAAAAGGATGCCGCTGCTATCCCTCATGCAAAAACGTAGAATACATTTAGATATAAATGAAATACAACCAATTATTTAATAGCTTCTAGAGGTATTTTCAAGCAAATATGTTACATAAAAAATTTACACTCGCTTTTGTAAATTTAAAGAGCACTTGGGACCTGATAAATAAATACTAACTTGGAGCAATAGTAAGCGATAATACTATAAAAACTAATTGCAACCAATAAGTTATAACTACAATTACATTAAAGATTTAATAAATTACAAGATGATTGAAAAACAATATATAGAACCCAATGAAGGTTTTTCGCAAGCTGTCGTTGTAAGAACTGAAACTTACAATACAATATATATTTCGGGACAAATTGGAAAAGGACAAAACTTAGAAGCACAAACTATTTCTTGCTTTAAAAATATAGAAAAACAGCTTTCTAATTGCAACGCCACTTTTAAAGATGTGGTTAAAATGAATACGTACATTGTAAATTTTAATCCGGAAATCGATTTGCCTATTTTTAGAAAAATCAGAAGCCAATATCTTGGGGATTGTAATTTCCCAGCAAGCACCTTAGTAGGTGTATCCGTGTTGGGCAATAAAAATTGGTTAATTGAGATTGAGGTAATTGCGATTGTAGCTTAGAACACCCTCTTATATGAATTCAGAAAATTAAACTGCTTTGCCCTGCTAACGCATTGTTGAACTTAGTTTTTATTCTTTGCCTCAATCCATTTCGACATGTACTTGGTGCTTTTTAGTGTATGATGTTGCAATAAGCTGCCCATAAAGTTATTCAACCGATGTTGCTGCAAATTCGATTGTAGATTGTCAATTTGTAATTTAAACTCGGTTTCAAACAATGTAATTAGATACCGTTGTTCGATAATAGCAAGCCCGTTTTTTTGCGCCTGAAGCCACATCGCTTTATCCTGATATAATTGAACAGCTTTCTTAGCGAAAACATCAGGATCATCTGCAATAAATCCGTTCCAAGGTAAATAGCCTTGCATCGATTCGGCACCAATACTTGTAGTAATACTTGGTGTTCCGCATTTCATGGCCTCTACCAATTTCCCTTTTATTCCAGCACCAAAACGCAAGGGCGCCAGAACAACTCGGGATTTTTTGACAACTTCCTGTGCATCAATGGCACGACCCTGTATCAAGAAACCTTCTTTCCCATTATGTAACTGCAACACTTTTTGAGATGGATACGCACCATAAATAGTACAAACAGCAGCTGGAATTTGTTTTTTAATCAAGGGCCAAATGGTTTCTCTAAGATATTGCACCGCATTCCAATTGGGTTCATGAAGAAAATTACCCACAAAAATGAAGTCCCGTCGTTCTTCAAACGAAGGTAACTTCCCCAAATCAGGAATAGCATCTAATTCTAATAAAAGCGGCAAATAATACAATAAGGAGTTGTCTATTTTGAATGTTTTGGTTAGCAACTCGATTTCATATTCGGAAATCATTAATGACAAATCACAGCGCAAAATACTAGCAATTTCTCTTTTCGCAACCTCTTCGTGCAACAAATCTTCGGTATTAAATTTCCGTTTTTCTTTAAATGCTTTTTCTCGTGAGAGACGCAAACAGTGTAAATCTTCGGTATCTAGAATGCGGACTGCACTTGGACAATTTTCGGCAACTCGCCAACCAAATTGTTCTTCCATCATAAACCGATCAAAGAGGACTATGGAAGGCTGAAGCTGTTTTACAAACACATCGAAACTGGAACAATTTAAAGCAATTGTTTCTTTCTTGACCTTATACAAACTTAAATCGACCATGAAATCACTGTCTTGTGCGGGAGAAGCAAATGTGATTGTAAATCCTTGTTTTTGAAATAATGAAATCAATTGCATCATCCTGCCACCCGCAGCTGAAGAGTTGGGTTCAGGCCAAACAAAGCCAATAATTAATACTGATTTCACTTTTGTGGGTGTTGAAAATTAGAATTGCAAAGTACTTATTTAAAATGGAATTGTTACTGTTACGAATTACAAATGCTACTGAAAAAAGCGGTTGTACTTTACACTAGTTCGCGTGAAGGATAGCAGTGAAAAGCCCACAATTGCAATGCAGCGCAGCGAAAATGCAATGAGGACTTGCAACGAATAGCCTGACAGCAAAAAATGGCTGCATAAAAAGTTGCTTTTGCCATTTTTTTGGTGACACGCCCCACTTATTTTGATAGTATATTTTTTAAAACATTTTCAGGAAGAAAACACTAATTTTGTATTCTAATTAATTGTGTAAAAATGTTAGGATTAAAATTAGCTACCGATCCCAGATGGGTCAATATCGTGGAGTCAAATATTGAAGAAATATTGACCGACCACGCCTGGTGCGAACAAAAAGCTGCATCGAATGCCATAAGTTTGATCACACAAAATCCGGAAAAAGAGGAATTAGTGACCGAATTGATGGTGATTGCAAGAGAGGAATTAGAGCATTTGCAAATGGTACACGACTTAATAAAAAGTAAAGGACTTGCCCTAGGACGAGAACGGAAAGATCATTACGTAAATGAATTATTTAAATTCATGAAAAAAGACGGAAGTAGAAACGACGCTTTATGTGAACGCCTGCTGTTTTCAGCGATGATTGAAGCGAGAAGTTGTGAACGTTTTAAAGTATTATCTGAAAATATTACGGATGAAACCTTAGCGAAATTTTATCGTGATTTGATGATTAGTGAAGCGGGACATTATACCACTTTTTTAGGTTTTGCACGCAAATATGCTGATAACGTAAATGTGGATAAACGCTGGAAAGAATGGATTGATTATGAAACCTCGATCATAACAAATTATGGCAAACAAGAATCCATACACGGATAATTGAAACTATATTTTAGGTTAACAAAAAACAGGATGCTTAGCGGCATCCTGTTTTTTGTTTTATAAATAGTACTGTTATTTAACGATCATAAATTCAGAACGCCTGTTTAAAGCATGTTGCTCATCAGTACAGTTTTCTTGACAATCTATCTTAAAATCTAATATTCCAAAGCCTTTACCAGAAATTTTTTCTGCTGCTATTCCTTTTGAAATAATATAGTCCACTGTTGCTTTTGCTCTTTTCTCTGAAAGCTCTAAATTAAATTCTTCACTTCCTCTTGAGTCTGTGTGTGACTTTACAAATATTTTCAATTGATCATTTTGTGACATGACATAAACTAATTTATCCAGCTCAGCGGCACCACTTACTGTGATCTCGCTTTTATTGAATTCAAAATAAATTGGATTCAGAATAATTTCCGTTTCAATTACAAGCACTTCCATCGGCTCAATACTCGTGTCGATACTGAATTTTCCTTCATTAATGGCAGCGATTGGAAAAGATTTAGTAGTATATCCATCTTTTAAAACTTCTATAGTGTACCGTTTTTTACATTCTACATTAAAATTTACTTCGCCATCACTGGTAGTTGTTTTAGTTTCTAAAACAAGTTTAGCTTCATCTAAAATAATTACTCGAGAATTAGCTAAAAGACTTCCTGTTTTAGCATCTTTCACAATAGCAGCAATTTGTGCTTTACAAACAGGAACAGAACTATAAATGTGATCTATACCGTCACGATTGCTTGATAGAAAACCTATTTTCTTATCTGTATTGAATGTAAATGCAAAATCATCTTTCTCCGTATTTACGGGTTTTCCCAAATTAGCAGGTTCCTCATTTGTGTTTAAGTTAACCGAAAAAACATCTAAGCTACCAAAGCCCAATAAACCATTTGAAGAAAAATATAAAACAGCGTCTTCGGTTACAAAAGGGAAATTTTCGTCGGCAGCAGTATTGATTTTAACTCCCAAATTTTCTGGAATTCCATAAGTTCCATCACCATTAACTGCGACTTTCCAAATATCAGTCCCTCCAATGGACCCGGGCATATTGGATGCAAAATAAAGCGTTTTTCCCTCCTTATCTATTGCAGGATTACCCATCGAATAGCTTTTACTATTGAAAGGCAACGGCGTTACAGAACCCCATTTACCATTTTCTTTAGTAGCTTTATACAGACTCACCTGACCAAATTTCAACTTATGAGTTTTGTCTCTTACAAATAGTTTATCGTTGAAACTTTCACCAGAAAAATAGGCAACAGTACCATCATTTGTCAGCGAAACCGGACCTTCATGAAACTTCGTGTTTAATTCGGTCACTGGGACAGGCTCTGAATAAGTGCCATTAGCATTGTAAGTACTTTGATAAATATCTAAGTACGGCTCATTATTCCAACCGTATATTTTGTTGCTTTCATTTCTTGCACTTGCAAAATAAAGTATATCATCGTATAAATTAGCTCCAAAATCAGATCTTTGAGAATTTATTGATACCTTCTCAACCACAAAAAGTTTTTCTTTTTTTAAAAGTTCAGTGAGATAATTAGGATTTTTAAGGAATAGCTTAGAACGTTGATCATCTGGAACCAATCCAGCAAATGTTTTCATTTGTGCATCAGCTAGCGTATATTTCCCATTCGACTTTAGTGATTGCGCAAACTTATAATAGTTTTCAGCGTCCTGTTTTGTAGCTATTGCTTTTGCATACCACTGTTCTGCAGCCACGGTATTGTGCATATAATAATAACTTTCCGCCAATTGCTTTGCCACATAACCTTCAGTATTTCCTTTTTCTACTAAGGATAGATATGCATTGGCAGCTTCACCATAATCATAACTTTCAAATAATTTATCTGCGGCTTTCGTCTCTTTATTTTGGGCCCAAAACGAAAAACTGGAAATGCTCAAAAACAATAGAAGTATATATTTTTTCATTAATTATAAAAATTAAATTTTAGAAAAATCGTGGTGATCGTGACACTTTTTTCGACTCAAACAAATCATACAACAATATAAATTCATGCGAAGAAGGGGAGGTTACTCTAAGATCTGAAACAATATGATCGTAAGCATATCCTATTCGCAATTCAGGTGTGATTGCGAAATTGATCATCCCACCAAAACTATCTTCCAATCGATACGTTGCACCTAATTCAATTTTTTCTTGGTATAGAAAGTTGGCGGAAACATCTAGGGAAGGACGAATGTTAAATGCTGATTTTAACATAAAAGATGGCTTGAATTTTACTTCATAATTTACATCAAAAACATAACCACCCGTTAAAAAATAATGGGATACCTCAGAACCATATTCACGTCCATTGTAATCTAAATGAACTGCATTTAGCATATTAGGAACAGATAATGAGACGTAATACTTATCAGTGTAGTAAAACAATCCAGAACCTAGATTAAAAGAAGTATCGTTAATGTCTTCTCCAAAAATACCTTCATTAGGATCAGGCAAACTCGATTGAATATCCCGCAGTCCTACCCTGTGAAACGTAGCACCTGCTTTTACCCCAAAAGCTAATCGTTTTTTATCTCCTAGTTTTAAAGTGTACGAGAAATCTCCAAACACATTTTGCTCCGTAACTGGTCCTACTTTATCAGCTATGAAAGAAATACCAACGCCTACATTCCTCCCGGCAGGCATATGACCTGCAAAAGTAAAAGTCGCCGGTGAATCCTCAATATTTATCCATTGCTTTCTATATAAAAGTCCGAATGAAACGCTTTCTTTTGAGCCAGCATAAGCTGGATTTACCACGTTCATATTATACATGTACTGCGTATAATGTGGGTTTTGTTGCGCTTCTCCTTCAAAATAGGTAAAAAGAATTAAAAGGGACATCAATACTATTTTGTTCATATTAATTTATTTTTCGATTTATTGGTCTACTCAAGAATTATTATAGACGTCTAAAATAGTTCTAACTATTTTTCTCTAATTAAATAAATCCAACCTGTTTTTGATTCTCCGCTGTTGAATTCGATTACATAATAATACGTTGCACCCGGAAGATCATCGCCACTGTTTGATTGCCCTTTCCATTGATCAGTATAATTTACCTGACTGTATACTTTTATGCCATATCTGTTAAATACTTCCAAATTTTTTACATTCATCATTCTTAAATCGAAGAAGTCATTTGAACCATTTCCATCGGGAGAAATACCTTTTTGTATATTGCAGTAAGCAGATTCTATTACTACACTACTCGTTGTCACACAACTTGTATTTGTAGCTGTTACCGTAAGAGTAAAAGTCGCTGGAAAAACAAATTGTCCATTTGGTCTAGAGGCTATGGCATCGCTTACATTTAATATGTTGGAATTTGTTCCAATTGGAACTCCAGTATTATCTCTCCATTGATAAGAAACAGTGCTTGGGTCGTATGAACCCATTAATGGATTTGCAGTTACAATATATTGATTATTATCACATTCGCCTGTTGTTTCAAATTGAATTTGTGCGGGAATAGGCATTATAGTCACTTCAGAACCTTGAGTTATACAAGCAATACTATTTGTAAAGCGCACACTGATTATGTATTTACCTGGTGGTAATGCATTGAAAATATTACTATTCTGATAGCCATTTCCTATGCTATACTGAACATTGGGCTGTGAAGTAATTGTTATACTTCCAAAAGGTACGGCACAAGTGGGTTGCACGACAGTAGATACTGCGGGGGTTGATGGCAATGCAGGAAGCGGATTAATAATCGTGTTAGAGGTTGATGTAGTTACGCAAGTAGTATCGGTTATATTTCGTACATACAAAGTATAACTTCCAGGAGCTAAACCTGTAAATACATTCGAAGTTTGATATGCTGTCCCGTTCAAACTATAGGCTACTCCGTTTTGGGTGGTTATAGTAATACTCCCTGATGGAGCAGCACAAGTAGGTTGCACAACACTTGCAACAATTGGAGCTACCGGAGGAGTTGGAACTGCATTTATAGTAGTATTTACTGTCGATGTAGTAACGCAAGTAGTATCCGCAGTGTTTCTTGCATACAGCGTATAACTTCCCGGTGCTAAACCTGTAAATACATTCGAAGCTTGATATGTCGTGCCGTTCAAACTATAAGCTACACCGTTTTGGGTGGTTACTGTAATACTTCCTGATGGAACAGCACAGGTAGGTTGCACAACACTTGCAACAGTTGGAGCTACCGGAGGAGTTGGAACTGCATTTATCGTAGTATTTACTGTCGATGTAGTAACGCAAGTAGTATCCGCAGTGTTTCTTACATACAGCGTATAACTTCCCGGTGCTAAACCTGTAAATACATTCGACGCTTGATATGTTGTGCCGTTCAAACTATAGGCTACACCATTTTGGGTGGTTATTGTAATACTTCCTGATGGAACAGCGCAGGTAGGTTGCACAACACTTGCAACAGTTGGAGCTACTGGAGGAGTTGGTATTACATTTATGGTAGTGTTGGAAGTTGATGAATTTACACAGGTATTATCCGCAGTGTTTCTTACATACAGCGTATAACTTCCAGGAGCTAAACCTGTAAATACATTCGAAGCTTGATATGTTGTACCATTCAAACTATAGGCTACTCCATTTTGGGTGGTTATAGTAATACTCCCTGATGGAACAGCACACGTAGGCTGTACAACATTTGCCGTAGTTGGAACTGCAGGAGGAGTTGGAATTGCATTTATAGTAGTATTTACCGTCGATGTAGTTACGCAAGTAGTATCCGCAGTGTTTCTTGCATACAGCGTATAACTTCCCGGTGCTAAACCTGTAAATACATTCGAAGCTTGATATGTCGTGCCGTTCAAACTATAAGCTACACCGTTTTGGGTGGTTATTGTAATACTTCCTGATGGAACAGCGCAGGTAGGTTGCACAACACTTGCAACAGTTGGAGCTACCGGAGGAGTTGGAACTGCATTTATAGTAGTATTTACTGTCGATGTAGTAACGCAAGTAGTATCCGCAGTGTTTCTTACATACAGCGTATAACTTCCTGGTGCTAAACCTGTAAATACATTCGAAGCTTGATATGTTGTGCCGTTCAAACTATAGGCTACACCATTTTGGGTGGTTATAGTAATGCTTCCTGATGGAACAGCGCAAGTAGGCTGAACAACATTTGCCGTAGTTGGAGCTGCAGGAGGAGTTGGAACTGCATTGATGGTCGTATTTGCACTTGATGTAGTTACGCAAGTAGTATCGGTTATATTTCGTACATACAAAGTATAACTTCCAGGAGCTAAACCTGTAAATACATTCGAAGTTTGATATGCTGTCCCGTTCAAACTATAGGCTACTCCGTTTTGGGTGGTTATTGTAATACTCCCTGATGGAACAGCGCAGGTAGGCTGTACAACATTTGCCGTAGTTGGAACTGCAGGAGGAGTTGGAATTGCATTTATAGTAGTATTTACCGTCGATGTAGTTACGCAAGTAGTATCCGCAGTGTTTCTTGCATACAGCGTATAACTTCCCGGTGCTAAACCTGTAAATACATTCGAAGCTTGATATGTCGTGCCGTTCAAACTATAAGCTACACCGTTTTGGGTGGTTACTGTAATACTTCCTGATGTAACAGCGCAGGTAGGTTGCGCAACACTTGCAGCAGTCGGAGCTACCGGAGGAGTTGGAACTGCATTTATAATAGTATTTACTGTCGATGTAGTAACGCAAGTAGTATCCGCAGTGTTTCTTACATACAGCGTGTAACTTCCAGGTGCTAAACCTGTAAATACATTCGACGCTTGATATGTTGTGCCGTTCAAACTATAGGCTACACCATTTTGGGTGGTTATTGTAATACTTCCTGATGGAACAGCGCAGGTAGGTTGCACAACACTTGCAACAGTTGGAGCTACTGGAGGAGTTGGTATTACATTTATGGTAGTGTTGGAAGTTGATGAATTTACACAGGTATTATCCGCAGTGTTTCTTACATACAGCGTATAACTTCCAGGAGCTAAACCTGTAAATACATTCGAAGCTTGATATGTTGTCCCGTTCAAACTATAGGCTACTCCATTTTGCGTGGTTATAGTAATACTCCCTGATGGAACAGCGCACGTAGGCTGTACAACATTTGCCGCAGTTGGAACTGCAGGAGGAGTTGGAATTGAATTTATAGTAGTATTTACCGTCGATGTAGTTACGCAAGTAGTATCCGCAGTGTTTCTTGCATACAGCGTATAACTTCCCGGTGCTAAAGCTGTAAATACATTCGAAGCTTGATATGTCGTGCCGTTCAAACTATAAGCTACACCGTTTTGGGTGGTTACTGTAATACTTCCTGATGGAACAGCGCAGGTAGGTTGCACAACACTTGCAACAGTTGGAGCTACCGGAGGAGTTGGAACTGCATTTATAGTAGTATTTACTGTCGATGTAGTAACGCAAGTAGTATCCGCAGTGTTTCTTACATACAGCGTATAACTTCCTGGTGCTAAACCTGTAAATACATTCGAAGCTTGATATGTCGTGCCGTTCAAACTATAAGTTACACCATTTTGGGTGGTTACTGTAATACTTCCTGATGGAACAGCACAAGTAGGTTGCACAACACTTGCAACAGTTGGAGCTACTGGAGGAGTTGGAACTGCATTTATAGTAGTATTTACTGTCGATGTAGTTACGCAAGTAGTATCGGTTATATTTCGTACATACAAAGTATAACTCCCAGGAGCTAAACCTGTAAATACATTCGAAGTTTGATATGCTGTCCCGTTCAAACTATAGGCTACTCCGTTTTGGGTGGTTATAGTAATACTCCCTGATGGAACAGCACACGTAGGCTGTACAACATTTGCCGTAGTTGGAACTGCAGGAGGAGTTGGAATTGCATTTATAGTAGTATTTACCGTCGATGTAGTTACGCAAGTAGTATCCGCAGTGTTTCTTGCATACAGCGTATAACTTCCCGGTGCTAAACCTGTAAATACATTCGAAGCTTGATATGTCGTGCCGTTCAAACTATAAGCTACACCGTTTTGGGTGGTTACTGTAATACTTCCTGATGGAACAGCGCAGGTAGGTTGCACAACACTTGCAACAGTTGGAGCTACCGGAGGAGTTGGAACTGCATTTATAGTAGTATTTACTGTCGATGTAGTAACGCAAGTAGTATCGGTTGTTTTTTGTACATACAACGTGTAACTTCCCGGTGCTAAACCTGCAAATACATTCGACGCTTGATATGTTGTGCCGTTCAAACTATAGGCTACACCATTTTGGGTGGTTATTGTAATACTTCCTGATGGAACAGCGCAGGTAGGTTGCACAACACTTGCAACAGTTGGAGCTACTGGAGGAGTTGGTATTACATTTATGGTAGTGTTGGAAGTTGATGAATTTACACAGGTATTATCCGCAGTGTTTCTTACATACAGCGTATAATTGCCCGGAGCTAAACCTGTAAATACATTCGAAGTTTGATATGCTGTCCCGTTCAAACTATAGGCTACTCCATTTTGAGTGGTTACTCTAATACTTCCTGATGGAACAGCACAAGTAGGTTGCACAACACTTGCAACAATTGGAGCTACCGGAGGAGTTGGAACTGCATTTATAGTAGTATTTACTGTCGATGTAGTAACGCAAGTAGTATCGGTTGTTTTTTGTACATACAACGTGTAACTTCCCGGTGCTAAACCTGTAAATACATTCGAAGCTTGATATGTCGTGCCGTTCAAACTATAAGCTACACCGTTTTGGGTGGTTACTGTAATACTTCCTGATGGAACAGCGCAGGTAGGTTGCACAACACTTGCAACAGTTGGAGCTACCGGAGGAGTTGGAACTGCATTTATCGTAGTATTTACTGTCGATGTAGTAACGCAAGTAGTATCCGCAGTGTTTCTTACATACAGCGTGTAACTTCCAGGTGCTAAACCTGCAAATACATTCGACCCTTGATATGTCGTGCCGTTCAAACTATACTCAACGCCATTTTGGGTAGTCACAGTAACGCTTCCTGATGGAACAGCGCAGGTAGGTTGCACAACACTTGCAACAGTTGGAGCTACTGGAGGAGTTGGAACTGCATTTATAGTAGTATTTACTGTCGATGTAGTAACGCAAGTAGTATCGGTTATATTTCGTACATACAAAGTATAACTTCCAGGAGCTAAACCTGTAAATACATTCGAAGCTTGATATGTTGTCCCGTTCAAACTATAGGCTACTCCATTTTGCGTGGTTATAGTAATACTCCCTGATGGAACAGCGCACGTAGGCTGTACAACATTTGCCGCAGTTGGAACTGCAGGAGGAGTTGGAACTGTATTGATAGTAACTGGCATTGCAGATAAAAGTACACATGTCGTGTCTAATTTATTTCTGACATATAAAGTGTAGTTTCCTGGTGTTAGTCCAGAAAATATTTCAGAATTTTGATAAACTACACCATCTAAACTATATTCTACACCCGTTTGGCTTTCTATTCTAATTATTCCTGTGGAAAATGCGCAAGTTGGTTGAACTACACTTGCGGTAATAGGGACAGATACAAAATTCATTGTAACATTAGCTTCAGAATAGCAAGGTGTTAATGCAGCTGATGCGACAACTACAGGATTTGGATCTTTGAAGTTATAATCTACAGCTGCTATTCCGTAATCAAGATTACTTGATCTTTCAGGACTCAAAAATGAATTAGTTACAGATTGACTGCCTTCCTGCCCGTCATTCATTGTAAAGGCAAAGAACTTAATATCACCATTTGTATAACCAATCAAGGATTTTAATAATTCTACTTCAAATCCAAGGTTGTAATCCGCAATACCAGTATTATTTTTATTTACACCCATTACAGCAGATGGAAATCCCGTTGCAGCGCTACCAATGAATGTTTTTATGGAGGCCCCAGTTCTTAATTCAATAATATTAGCGTAATAATTGGTCTCTGCGGCATCAGTTGAAATAATTAAGCAATAATCTGCCAGAAAATAAGAATCAAAAATGCTTGGGCTATTATTGAAAATATTAAATGATCTAGTTAATGGATCTGCGGTAGACTCATCACCATAATTTGACATATTGAATCCACCCGCTTTAGTATCTAAAAAAACTAAAATACTTCTATTATTTACAATTTTACCAGCAATACCTAAAACTACTTTATCTTCCAATGCACTTATTTTAAATGCATTTACGTATCCATTAATAGCATTAGGTGACAAGGGAGCAGATAAAACATTGTCTTCCAAGGGGCTTGTTCCCCAGGCAGTTTCTGTCATAGACCCATCCATAATCACGGTATATCTTGTTCTCACTTTAACAACTTGCCCGTCTATTAGTGTATTCGTTGTAAAGACCCTGCTTGTAGACATATTTTGCACTACTACTCCATCGACAGAAAATTCAAACAAATCACCACCACCAGAGGCAGTGAAAGTAACTGATGTGCCGTAACAAAGAGGACTTGTTGTATTATTTGGTGGAGAAGCGGATAGAGTAACTGCCGGCGGAGTTACATAAATGGAAGCAACAACTGGAACACGAGTACTGAAATCACTACCTGATCTACTTCGTACATAATATGTTTTTGTCGTGCTAATGCTTGGACTATATACAGATCCTATATAAATAGGAGCGGCTGATGCCTGTGAACTGAACCATTCTATAGTTTCTGTTCCATTGACGCCAAATGCAAAAACATTTACCTGGACTAAGCTACTACCGTTGCCGCATGCACTACCTGCAGTTGTAATTGGTGGTGGCAAAACTGCTAAAACTTTAGAGGCTTTGTAAAGTTTCTTAGTTTTCTTTATGGAATCAAAAACATTAATTTTTGAATAAAAATCTAAATTTAGATCCAATATATTACCATATTCACTCAAGTTTTTAGAAGTTACTGAAAACCCCAATAATAAATGAAATAGTAGAATTAAAAATAATTTTTTATTCATAAACAGTTTTTTGAAGTTATTAAATAATAAACTTAAAACTTTTTTTGTTAAATATATTAATTTATTACCAGTAATAGGATTAAAATTTAATAAAATCTTAACTATTTACTGATTTTATGGCAAAGATTAAAATATAATTGATTGTCCGTTTTCTATCATAATCCTGTAATCCCAGCAATTACAAGTCTATCGAATAGTTTTTCTTCAAAATATCTTCTATTTAACTTGTAAACAAACTCATTTAGGTATAATTGAA
>JAFCUE010000035.1:0-14293 GCA_051990185.1 Flavobacterium sp. DT2-2
ACTGGTTTTTTAATATTTTTGTTTCGCCTGAAGAGTCCCATAAAATTATTTTATTTTTCGCAAAACAAAAATAAGGGAATCTCAGGCACTTTTTATTTTAGACTTTCGGATGGTAGTGTGTTTGGCAATATTATCATTTTAATTTTATAACATTCTGCGGTTTTTATGTTAAATAAATACGGTTTTATGTGTGATTTAAATTAGTTTCATTTTTTTGGCCTGTTCGATAATTTCTTTATCGGAACCTTTATTTTTTAATAATTTGTTCTTAATGGAAGCTTTCCTTTTCTCAATAGCACTCAACGACAGGTTCAGGTGTTCAGTCATGTCTTTGGTTTTTATTTTTTTGGAAATTAATTCCAAAATTTGACAATCAATTGCGTCAAAATTTAGTTTTTTGAGTGTGTTCTCATTATGAACTTTACTTATGGTGGCACTATAAAATTTTTGCCCTTGCATTATTGACAGGTATGCTGATAGTAAGGACTGCGCATTAATATCATTTTTTAAAATAAATCCCTCCGGGTTAATTTTTTTAATGGCATTATGGATTAATACAGGTTCACTGTGCATTGTCAATAAAATGATTTTGCAGTCTGGGCAATACTTACGAATTAGTGCTCCGAGGTCGACACCGTTTTGAATGTTTCTACTCTTATATGCAGGTAAGCTAATGTCCAAAAAAGCAAGGTCAAATGTTTTTTGTGATAAATACCTTTTAGTTATTTTTATATAGGCTTCTTCACAGGAATAGGCTGTAGTAAAATCAATAAGTGTATCATGATCCTTATTGGTAGTTAGGATATTGACGTATCCATCAATTGTAATAGGATGATCGTCAACTAAGAGCAGGTTTTGTGTTGTCATTAAATTAGTTACTTTGTAAAAAAGCTAAATTAACTTAATAGACAATACTTACAAATATCTTTAGAGTTTTAATTTTAATTTTCTAGTGTTTAATCAATAATTTATAAAAATGCTAACTTTTTTTGTCAATTAATGTTATTTTTCTAGTTATTCACAAAATATTTCAGCGTAATAAAGGATTTCGTAAATTGTACATTGATTTAAAGTTAGGATTGTTGTAATATTCCTAAGATGTTTATACAATTACTTTTATACAGTTTCCAATTGCATGCTTTTCAATTGCTCTAAATAATCTCTTTGGTTTGATAGTCTCGGAATTTTATGTTGCCCACCCAACTTATCGTGGTCTTTTAACCAATCGTAAAACAAATTTTTTCGCGCTACGTTAATTATTAGCGGGTTTAATGTCATGTTGTTGTAGCGTTTGGCTTCGTAATCTGAATTTAAAGATTGTATAGATTCATCTAGTGCTTTCTGGAATTGTGATACATCTGCAGGATTGTCTTTAAATTCAATCATCCATTCATGGGCACCTTTTTCTTTGCCTTCCATAAATATCGGAGCCACCGTGTAATCGACCACTTCCATTTGGGTTAGTTTACATGCTTTGGCAATAGCCTGATCGGTATTTTCGACCATCAATTCTTCACCAAAAACATTAATGTGATGTTTGGTTCTTCCCGTTACCCGAATGCGGTATGGATTTAATGAGGTGAAACGTACGGTATCACCAATCAAATAACGCCACAAACCAGAATTAGTTGTGATTACCAAAGCATAATTGATAAACAATTCCACATCAGCCAATCGAATTACTTTTTGTTCCAAGGTACCAAAAGTATCCATCGGGATGAACTCATAGAAAATTCCGTAGTCCAGCATCAACAATAAATCACTGGAATAATTTAAATCCTGAATAGCAAAAAAACCTTCAGAAGCATTGTATATTTCGTAGTATTTAAACTCTTTTTTAGGTAGTATTTTTTTGTATTGCTCTCGGTACGGCTCAAAATTTACTCCTCCATGAAAGTACACTTCAAGATTGGGCCAAAGGTCAAATAAATTCCCTTTTCCTGTTTCTTCTAGCATTTTATTCATCAGGACTAACATCCACGAAGGCACACCTGCGAAACTGGTTACATTTTCATTTTTTGTTTCATTTATAATCGCAGCAATTTTGGTTTCCCATTCGCTCATCAAAGAAATTTTATTGCTTGGCGTACTGCTAAATTCCGCCCAAATAGGCATGTTTTCGATTAGTATTGCTGATAAATCTCCAAAAAACGTATGGTTGTCTTCATAGATTTGGGAACTTCCGCCAAGACGCAAGCTTTTACCCAGAAATAGTTCGGATTCCTCGTTATTGTTCAAATACAAACACAACAAATCCTTGCTGCCTTTGTAATGACAATCCTCTAAGGCTTCATTGCTTACAGGGATAAACTTACTTTTTGCATTGGTCGTTCCGCTAGATTTGGCAAACCATTTTATTGGAGTCTCCCAAAAAACATTTTGCTCTCCGGTGCGGGTACGCTCTATTAATGGCTGTAATTCTTCGTAGGTTGAAATAGGAATTCTTTCTGCAAAAGTTGCATAAGAATGTATTGATGCATAATCATACTCTTTGCCTAAAGCAGTATTTTTAGACGACTGAATTAAATCCACAAGCAATTCTTCTTGAACCTCATTTGGATATTTCAAGAAAAGTTCGATCTGATGAATTCTTTGTTTGAGAACCCAAGAAGCAAACGAATTGATTATGGTTAGTGGCATTTTTAAATTATGAATTATGAATTACGAATGATAACTTTACCAAAAATAACAAAATTTGTTTAACAACTTGTGTAAAACCCGAAACTTTAAAGCGCATGACTTACGAAGGTGTACTCAAAAAAATGCAAACTGAATTTGGAAATCCAATTCAATATTATTTAGTTTTCGAAAATAGTTTTTTAAATGTAAATCAATTATTGAACAAGAACCTAGAAATTAGTTTTGTAGGCTTTCAATGCTTGAATTGCGGCAAAAAGAAAAAAATATTCCGTCAAGGATTTTGTTACGATTGTTTTTATTCCAGCCCGGCAGTGGGCGACTGGATTATGAAACCAGAGTTGAGCACGGCACATCTTGGCATTCAGGATCGGGATTTAGCATACGAAGAAAAAGTGCAATTGCAACCGCATATTGTCTATTTGGCTTTGTCTAGCGAGGTCAAAGTGGGCGTGACCCGAAAAACTCAAGTGCCAACGCGTTGGATCGATCAAGGTGCGAACCAAGCCATTTCTATTGTGGAAGTTCCCAATCGCTACTTAGCAGGAATTACCGAGGTTGCGCTGAAAAACCATTATGCAGATAAAACCAACTGGCGCAAAATGCTAACAAATAATGTGGAGCAAATTGACTTAGTAGCGGAGCGATTAAAAGTAGAAAACTTAATCCCAACAGAAGTTCAAGAATATTTTTATTCGCAAAAAAATGATTTGTACGAGATACATTATCCCATTTTACAGTATCCCAATAAAGTAAACAGTTTAAGCTTAGATAAAACACCACAATTTCAAGGAAAACTTACTGGAATAAAAGGGCAATATTTACTTTTTGAAGACGGAAGCGTTTTCAATATTCGGGGTTCCGAGGGTTATGTTGTTACAATTAAGGTGTAAGTACTTGTATTAGGGCGTATCCCATTTGAAAAAATAAAAAAAATATTTTTTCAAATGGGTCGGGTCGTCCGCTGTATCTTTTATAACTCCCGTTAAAAAACGAGAGCTATAAAAGGATGCCGCTTCCACCCCTTACGCGTGAGACGATACTTTACCGGCTCCTAATTTGTACCAGTAATTTGTATTCTGGCAACTATTTTTCACAATTGGACCTCATTAAATTCAAGATAAAATAAAAAAGAGGAATCACAGCAACTGCGATTCCTCTTTTTGGTATTGCTAAAAGTCATATTAATTGACTTTAGTCGTATCGACAACTTTCTTTTTCTTTTTGAACAATCCGTTCAATAAATCTGTTGCTTTTGCTCTCACTTCTTCTTTCGTTGCCGGAACAACAGGAGTAGCTGTTTTCGTAGTGTCACCAGGTTTCTTGTTTTTATTGATGTAATCCGTCAAGGCTGATGTTCCTTGCTTAACCAATCGCTCTTTTTGTTGGTTTACCAACTGAGTTGTCAATTTGGTAACCGCACTATTAATATCAGTTGTTATTTTTGGATTGGTGAAATTACCCAATAGCGTTGCAGTTATGGGAAAGCTTTCTAATTTAGCAGCATCAGCAGGAGATAGTTTTGCAATTAACGCATTGGCCTCTGAGCCTAAATATTTTGCTGGAACATCAAATTTTAAATTGTAATTCATGCTTTGGTCAAAACCATGCGTTCCACCAATTGTTGCTTTGATGTCTTTATACTTGATGTCAAATGGTTTTACATTTACTTTTCCATCCTTGAAGGTGATCGCAGCTTTTACGTCATTCAAATTGATTTTGCTTACATCTATAAATTTCAGGTTGGAACCTAAAGCCGTCAATAACGTCGAATTACTAGAATTTACTGTCGTAGAAAGCAACTGACCTAGTAAATCTCCAGTAAGTGTTTTTAAGTCTGGAGTAAATTCAGTGGCATCCAAATTCCCATTTAGTTTGATGTTTGAATTCAACCTTCCGTTGATAATTCCTGCAAGTGGCGCAATTTTTTTCAACACATCCAGTTGGGTAAACGATTGCGCAATATCGACTTGATTCAGTTTCAAATCCATATTAAAAACGGGTGTTTTGCCTTTAGTCGAAACCGCTCCATTTACCCCAATTGTTCCGCCAAAAATAGATGTTTTTACATTTTCTAAGGTTACTTTTTCGTCTTTTACGATTAGTTTTCCGGAGACGTCTCTCAATGTTAAATTGTCGTACAAAACGGTGGTGGCATTTGCTATTAACGTACAATTTAAGAAAGCAGGGATTTTCATTGCTTCTGGTTTTTTAGTAGCAGCTGTTGTAGATTTTTTGTCTTCTCCAGTTGTCATAAAATCATCAACGGCTAATTGTTTGGAGTTCATCTTGAAGTTCCCTTTCAATTCCTGATTTCTAAAAATAAATCCATAAAAATTTTCTAAAACTCCAGTCACGCTAATATCACTTTTTCCAGTAGTCGCATTTAATTGCTGTAAATTGACCTGACTAGGATTAAATTGTACTACAGCAGTGCTAATGTTCATTGTTTTTCCATTTTCATCGGCATACTGGAAGCCTGATAAACTCATGGTTCCCGCATTATTGATATTTTCGTACTGACTTTTCTCAACCGATTGCATGTCGAATTTAGTCGTAACATCAGCCTTTAAAATTCCAGATAAAGGTTTTTTTAATTTTATAGGATACGCTTTTGAGAGATTCGCTAAATTGATTGTGCCTTTTAAAGCGGCATCAACAATAGCGTTTTGTGTTATGTTTTTAATGTTGGCTTTGGCATTAAAAACATCTTGATCAATCTGAAAAGAAAGTTTTTCCAAATTGACATACGTATCATTAAGGATCCCTGTTTCATTAATGATTTTAGTGTCAATAACGATATTTTCAACGGTCTTAGATAAGTTAGGATATTTAAAAGAAGCGTTATTGGATGCTATTTCAATATTAAATTTTGGAACCATTGTATCTGAATATAAACCTTTGGCAAAGCCGCTAACAGTAAAATCACCAGTTGTTTTCACATTATCCAAACTAGCAGCATACGCCTCAGGAATTATTCCCAAGAAATTTTTGAAAGAGGAGGTGGGCGTTTTAAATTTTAAATCATATTCCTGACCCGTTTCTACCATTTGAATAAAACCATCAAATTCCAACGGCAATTGATTGATTAATGCTTTGTTTTCTTTGAAGGTGTATTTATTAGTGTTTAAATCAATTCCCAAAACCGCATCTAGCGTTAATGCTACATTTTTCATATAATTGACTTTGTCCATATCGAGCGAAACTTTTGCAGTCGACTTGGTAACTAAATCTAATTTTTGTGCTGCAAAATCTCCAGTTCCTGAGTGGTTTAAACTGTCAATTACCATTTTTATTTTTGAACTTTCGTCAAAATAACGAAACTTGAAATTCTCAATTTCATACTCTTGAATTTTCAAAGATAACGGGCTGCTTTTGCTACCCGCTGCAGTTTTTTCATTCTTCAAAGCAATATCATAGTTCCCAACACCATTTTTGTTAAAGATAATGTTGATTAATCCGTTTTTTGAAGTGATTCCGTCAATTGCAATCGCTTCTTCTTTGCCTTTAAAAAGCTCTTTAATAGACATTTTTAAATTCAGTTCTCCCAATGAAATCAATGTATCACCTTCAAAAGGAGCCTTGTTTATAATCACTAATTTTTCTAAAGTTACATTTGCATTTGGGAAATTTTTAAACAAACTTAAATCTGCTTCTGCGAAGGAAACTTTTGCATCGACTTTTGCATTGATGGCCTCGGCAATTTTGGCTTTTATCTGGTCCTGAAAAATATAGGGCGCAGCAAATAAAGTAATTATTAAAAGAAGAATAAAAACTCCAATAATTTTAAAAATTTTCTTTAGCATAATTTTTTCTTTTGATGTATAAATGTAGTAAAAAAAGAGGTTCCTGCGATAAAATAGCCGTTTATGGTCTGATACCCTACTAATGGTAGCTCAAGAGGATACACAACATTGTATTTTGCAAAAAAAATCCGTTCAAGCAAGTGCTTCAACGGATGTTTAATGGGTACTTATTTGTTAATGTATGTTTATTTCAAAAGGCATGATGGCTTGAACACCTTTTCGAGTTTGTAATTTTTTTATCTCTTGCAGAATAAGGTAATTTTCTATCCCAATTTCTTCTTTTATGAAATCAGCTTTAGATTTTGCAAAAGGGAAATTTGCAAAAAGGTCGTTGAAATTTTTCTCATATTCTGGATAATTTTGAGTGCTGTAATTTTTTATTTTTGCTAAAGAGGCCGCTTTTGCAATCGCATCATCTAATCCGCCTATTTTGTCCACAAGTCCTATTTTTAATGCCTCAGAACCTGTCCAAACTCTTCCTTGCGCAATTGCGTCTACTTGCGCAAAAGTCATTTTACGACCTTCAGCGACATGGGTTACAAATGTTTTGTAAATATGTTCTACTCCTTCTAAGGTAACAGCTTTGAAATTTTCATCTATTGGAACAAAAGGACTATAGTTAGCGGCATTCTGGTGCGTTTCTACTTGCTCGGTGTTAATACCAATTTTATTTGCTAGCGTTGTAAAATTTGGTAATATTCCAAAAACACCTATTGATCCTGTAATTGTGTTGGCTTCGGCAAAGATCGTGTTTGCATTACAAGCGATGTAATAGCCACCAGAGGCTGCGTAGTTGCCCATAGAAACGACAATTGGTTTCGTTTTTTTGGTCAATTCTATTTCTCTCCAAATCAAATCAGATGTCAAAGCGCTTCCTCCTGGACTATCAATACGAAGGACAATGGCTTTAACATTTTTATTTTTTCGAGCCTCTTGCAACGAGCGACGCATAGAACCTTCACCAATAACAGTTACATCACCTTCGCCGCCCATGATTTCTCCCTGCGCATAAATAATAGCAATTTCATCGGTACTGTCAAATGATTGGGAAGTAGTAGCAACTTTTTGAGCATAGTCTACAACAGAGACTTTGTTGTACTCTTCATCATTTTTTACTTTAAGTGCTTTCCTGATAGCATTGTGATACACATCTTCATAAGCAACTATGTCAACTAATTTTTGAGTTTTTGCCATTTCAGGAGTTCGAGCAAGGAGTCCATTAGCAATTTCGTTCAATTTAGCAACAGATATATTTCTGCTTTTTGCAATATCAGCAGTTATAGAATTCCAAACAGAGTTTAACAATGCTGTAGTCTGTTCTCTATTGGCATCGCTCATTTTATTTTCTAAAAAAGGCTCTACAGCACTTTTGTATTTTCCGTGGCGAATGACTTCCATTTTCAAGCCTGATTTTTCTTGAAAATCTTTAAAGAACATAATTTCAGTAGACAATCCCTTAAAATCCATATCTCCAACTGGATTGATGTAAATGGGACTAGCAACAGAATTTAAATAATATTCTTTTTGTGAATACGAATTGGCATACGCCATGACGAATTTTCCTGATTTTTTAAAACTTTCCAAAGCATCACGTAAGGCTTTACTTTGTGCCATTCCCAGTGCGGATGTATTGTTCAAAATAGAAATTCCTTTAATATCATCATCTGTTTTTGCATTTTCAATCGCATTTATAATATCAATTAAACCTACATTTTTGTTTTCTGAAAACATAGTTACAAATGGGTCAGTATATTTCCCTGCGTAATCATTTTGAATGTCTTCTAAATTTAATTCAATTACAGAATTGTTTTTTACCACTATACCCTCAGACTCTCCACCAAAAATAGCTCCGATAAGTAGTATTCCAAAAAAGGACAGCATGAAAAAAACAAAAATACCTATAATGGTTGCCAATACATTTCCTAAAAATCTCATAATTATATTTTTTTAATAAGTCGCATAAAGGAATGAAATGTTACAAATAAAAACACGGAAAAACGAAGTCTAATTATACATTTCTGATACAAATAGATTGCTAATTTTAAAATTCTTTTAGTTAATTTGCACCCAATTATGAAATCACAACATCAAGTCATTTTATCTATAGGCAGTAATCTAGGCAATCGTTTAGAAAATATCGAGCGTGCCTTAGAATTGATTCACCAAGAGGTGGGTACTATAATAAAAATTTCCAGATTGTACGAAACCCCTGCTTGGGGTTTTGAAAGTGATGCTTTTTACAATTGTGCGTTGGTTTTACATACTTTTTCATCGGCTCAAAAAGTGTTAAGTCAAGTTTTAAAAATCGAAAAGCGATTGGGTCGCTTGCGAAATAAAGTACAAGAATACCAATCGCGTACCATTGATATTGATTTGATAGCTTTCGATTTAGAAATTATTGCTACCGAAAAACTCCAAATTCCGCATCCTATAATGCAAAATAGGAATTTTGTTTTGTTGCCCATTCAAGATTTAAATTTAGATTGGAAACATCCCATTCTTCAAAAAAATATTGCTGAATTAATTTTGCTTTCTCCAGATGAAAGCGTTTGTACTATTGTTCAAGATTTGGTGAGTCCTTTGCAAAAAATAGTATTAGAGCAATTCAATTATGTTGCTTTTGAAGGGAATATCGGAGCAGGAAAAACCACTTTAGCTACAAAAATTTCTGAAGATTTTAATGCAAAAACAGTTTTGGAACGTTTTGCGGACAATCCTTTTTTACCTAAATTTTATAAAGATCAAAACCGATACGCGTTTCCACTTGAAATGTCATTTCTTGCTGACAGATACCAACAATTATCAGATGATTTAGCGCAGTTTGATTTGTTTAAGGATTTTTTAGTGGCGGATTATCATATTTTTAAATCCTTGATTTTTGCAAAAATAACTCTGGCGGAAGATGAATATCGTTTGTATCGCAACCTCTTTGATATTATTTACAGAGAAATGCCAAAACCGGATTTGTACATTTATTTGTATCAAAATTCAGAAAGGCTTTTGCAAAATATAAAAAAGCGTGGCAGAAGCTACGAACAAAAAATCCCAGCTGAATATTTGGACAAAATCAATAGCGGTTACCTTGATTATATTAAATCTCAAACTGATTTAAATGTGCTTGTTATCGATGTTTCGGATCGCGATTTTGTAAAAAATCAAGAAGATTATCTTTTTATTTTAGATGCAATTCAGAAAAAAATAGAATAGTCAATTGTGCTTCTCTAGTTTTTATTATCTAGGATTTTTTAAGTAAAAAAATGACGTAATGATGGTAAGAATTATTGTACGACTGCATTTTTTTGTCTTCCCATACTCCAAGAAGTCTAAAATCTAATTATTAAATTGTTTAAACAAATCCCAAACCACAATGCCGGCACTCACAGCAATGTTCAAAGAATGTTTGGTGCCTAATTGAGGGATTTCAATGCAGCCATCACATAAGGCAACTGCTTCTTGAGAAACACCATGAACTTCGTTTCCAAAAACTAAAGCATATTTTTTTCCTTTTTGAATTTCAAAATTTTGAAGACAAACAGCACTTTCTACCTGCTCAATGGCAAGTGTCATGACATCATCAGCTTTTAATTTTTCAATAACGGTAAGAACATTTTCATAATGTTCCCATGTAACAGTTTCTGTCGCGCCAAGTGCTGTTTTGTGAATTTCTTTATGTGGAGGTGTGGCGGTAATACCACATAAATATATTTTTTCAATTAGAAAAGCGTCAGCAGTTCTAAAAACAGAGCCAATATTATGCAAACTACGGATGTCATCTAGAACTAAAATCAGCGGTGTTTTTTTAGCTTGTTTAAAAGCTTCAATGGATTTCCGTTCTAGTTCGCTGTTTTCTAGCTTTCTCATATGTTGTATTTATTCAAAAAAAAAGCTTCCGAAGTTAATGGAAGCTTTTTTGTATATTCAATTAAGATTTAGCTTTTTGAAGGTTCAGGAGCTAAAACATTTCCTTTTATTGTAAGCGTTTTATTAGGAACAACGGCATTAGTTGTTAAGGTAACTGTTTTGCTAAACGGTTGACCTCCTCTTGAAGTGTCATATTTTACTCCAATAACTCCTTTTGCACCCGGAGCAATAGGCTCTTTTGGGTAAGTAGGAACTGTACAACCACAAGATCCTTGCGCATTGGTGATAATTAAAGGTTTGTTTCCATTATTTGTGAAAACAAATTCGCGTTTACCATCAGAGTTATGAGCTACAGTTCCATAATCGATAGTTTCAGTTACGAAAACCATTCCAGCTCCATTCACTTTTGCAGCAACAGCTTTAGCTGTAGAAGCTTTCAATTTTTTTGAAGTTTCTTGTGCAGTAGAAGTTGCTACACCTAAAACTACTAGCAACGCTAGTGTAATTATTTTTTTCATATCTATTTCAATTTAAAAGTAGATACAAAGCTAAATAAAAAATAGAAATTATGACTTAAAACTTTCTTAAAATAGTTTAATTCTTTGAACTCCGTATTTATTTGTTTTAAAATCGATAAATTCGCTGTTATTTTTATCATTTTTAAACACGAATACTATTGGCATCTAAAGATAAAGTAGTTAAGGAAACGCCGTTAATGAAACAGTACAATGAAATTAAAAGAAAGTATCCGGATGCTTGTCTTTTATTTCGTGTAGGAGATTTTTATGAAACATTTGGAGAAGACGCAGTTCGTGCTTCAAAAATATTAGGCATTGTCTTAACGAAGCGCGGAGCAGGCTCCGAAACGGAAACGGCATTGGCTGGATTCCCGCACCATTCCTTAAACACCTATTTACCAAAGTTAGTCAAAGCGGGACTTCGTGTAGCAATTTGTGATCAACTCGAAGATCCAAAACTGACTAAAACCATTGTAAAACGCGGTGTTACTGAACTGGTGACTCCCGGAGTTTCTATGAACGATGAGGTTTTACAATCAAAAACGAATAACTTTTTAGCTTCCATTTTCTTTGCCAATAAATCTATAGGAATTTCATTTTTAGATGTTTCTACAGGTGAATTTTTAACGGCGCAAGGCAATGCAGAATATATTGACAAACTATTACAGAATTTTAATCCAAGTGAGGTTCTGATTCCAAAAAATAATAAGAATGATTTCCGGGAAATTTTTGGTGATGATTACCATAGTTTTTATCTGGAAGATTGGATTTACAAAGAAGATTACGCATTTGAAACCTTAACTAAGCACTTTCAGACTATTTCTTTGAAGGGATTTGGAATTGAAGAATTGAAAGAAGGAATCATTGCTTCGGGAGCTATTTTATATTATTTATCCGAGACGCAGCATAATAAAGTACAACATATAACAGCGATTCAGCGTATTGCCGAAGATGCTTACGTCTGGATGGATCGTTTTACGATTCGCAATCTGGAATTATACCACAGTTATAATCCAAACGCGGTGACGCTGTTGGATGTTATTGATAAAACGCTTTCGCCAATGGGTGGTCGTTTACTAAAAAGGTGGTTGGCACTTCCATTGAAAGACAGTGCTAAAATAAAAAGTAGGCATGAAGTGGTTTCGTATTTAAAAAGTAATCAGCCTGTTTTAAAAAACATCCAAAATCAAATCAAGCAAATTTCAGATTTAGAACGTTTGATTTCAAAAATTGCTGCTGGCAAAGTATCGCCCCGCGAAGTGGTTTACCTGAAAGAATCATTGGATGCAATTATTCCAATAAAAACTTTAGCGTTAGAAAGTCCGCAAGAAGCCGTAAAAGTAATTGGAGATAGTTTGCATAGTTGCGAATTGTTACGCGAAAAAATCAAAACGGTTTTAAATCAAGATGCGCCCGTGGCTATTGCCAAAGGAAATGCAATTGCCAAAGGAATCAGTACTGAGTTGGATGAGTTGCGAGCAATATCAACTTCTGGCAAAGAATTCTTAGAAGGAATTGAAAAACGAGAATCACAGGCGACAGGAATTTCTTCGTTGAAAATCTCCTTTAATAATGTTTTTGGATACTACATTGAAGTACGAAACATGCACAAGGATAAAGTTCCAGCGGAATGGATTCGAAAGCAAACTTTGGTTAATGCAGAGCGTTATATTACAGAGGAATTAAAAGAATACGAAACCAAAATACTAGGTGCCGAAGAAAAAATTCATAAAATAGAAGTAGAATTATTCGAGCAACTAGTCGGTTGGATTGCCACATATATCAAGCCCGTTCAAATGAACGCTAATTTGGTGGCGCAACTGGATTGTTTGTGTTCATTTACGCAACTGGCTATCGAAAATAAATATGTTTGTCCTGAACTGGACGAAACATTCGAACTAGAAATTAAAAACGGAAGGCATCCAGTTATCGAAAAGCAATTGCCGGTTGGGATGCCTTATATTGCCAACGATGTTTACTTGGATAGAGAAACACAGCAGTTGATTATGATTACTGGTCCCAATATGTCTGGAAAGTCAGCTATTTTGCGTCAAACCGCTTTGATTGTACTCTTGTCACAAATGGGAAGTTTTGTCCCTGCAGAAAGTGTGAGAATGGGAATTGTCGATAAGATATTCACGAGAGTAGGAGCAAGTGATAATATATCGATGGGCGAATCTACTTTTATGGTCGAAATGAATGAAACAGCTTCTATTTTGAATAATATTTCGGATAGGAGTTTAGTGCTTTTGGACGAGATTGGTAGAGGAACGAGCACGTATGACGGCATTTCTATTGCTTGGGCGATTGCTGATTTTTTACACGAACATCCTTCACAACCCAAAACCTTGTTTGCAACACACTACCATGAGTTGAATGAAATGAGTGAATCATTGCCTAGAATTCAGAATTATAATGTGGCTGTAAAAGAATTGAAAGATACTGTGCTTTTTATTCGAAAATTGGTAAAAGGAGGGAGCGCACACAGTTTTGGAATACATGTGGCGAAGATGGCCGGAATGCCTCAAATTGTAATTTTGAAAGCACAAAAGCTATTAAAGAAATTAGAAAAGAATCATTCCAGTGATGCGCTGAACGGAATTAAAGCGGCACAAGACGATATGCAAATGAGCTTTTTCAATCTGGATGATCCTTTATTGGAGGAAATCAAAGAAGAGATTATAAGTTTGGATATAAATACGATTACCCCTATGGAAGCCTTGATGAAATTGAATGAGATAAAAAGAATGTTGACTAGAAAATAATTTATTTTGTTTTAAAGTTTACGGTATCAGAACGTTATCTTTTATTGGTGATTTTTTTATAAAAAAGGCTTGTATAATTCAATAAATGTCTTAAATTTGCATCCGCAATACAGAACAAGTATCGCGGTTCTTTCTAAGAATTGAAAATGCGAAAATAGCTCAGTTGGTAGAGCGCGACCTTGCCAAGGTCGAGGTCGCGGGTTCGAGCCCCGTTTTTCGCTCCACACCACATAATGCTCGGATGGTGAAATTGGTAGACACGCTGGACTTAAAATCCAGTGAACAGCAATGTTCGTGCGGGTTCAAGTCCCGCTCTGAGTACTAAAAAAGCTTCAAACACAGTTTGAAGCTTTTTTTATTAAATAATTTAAATGTATTTCATTTATATAATTTATTCTAAAAAATTAGACAGATATTACGTGGGAACTACGGATGATGTCTCAAAAAGGTTGTGTGAACACAATTCTGGATTTTATAATGAATCATTTACTGTGAAGGGAATTCCCTGGGAGTTGAATTTAAGTTTTGAGTGTGAGTCCAGTCAGAAAGCATATGGATTAGAGAATTTTTTGAAAAGAATGAAATCTAGAGTTTTTTTAGAGAAAATAATAGTTGATTCGAATATCTTGTTAGATATTCAAAGTAAATTATGATGTTCTAGGGAGGGTTCAACTCCGAAGCTTCGGAGCCGCTCTGAGTACTAAAA
>JAFCUE010000035.1:14301-34265 GCA_051990185.1 Flavobacterium sp. DT2-2
ATAGAGTTTTTTTAGAGAAAATAATAGTTGATTCGAATATCTTGTTAGATATTCAAAGTAAATTATGATGTTCTAGGGAGGGTTCAACTCCGAAGCTTCGGAGCCGCTCTGAGTACTAAACCGCTTCAATTGACGCGGTTTTTTTTGTTTTATGGTTTTAATAAAACTAAATCTGTTAGAACCAATAGCAACTCCTTCTTTTTCGTGATTTATAATTTGAATTTTTGTTATTTTAATAAACTATGGGGGCTTTTGTAATTAGTAAAAGATATAACGACGAGTATAAGTTTGTTTTCACCTCTAGGAAAGGAAAAGTTGTTTTTACAAGTTTAAGTTACGAACTCAAGTTTGAGTGCGAGGAAGATATTGAAAAATTTAAAGCTACTATTGGTTTGGCTGACTTTTTAAAATTTAAATCTTCTAATGGGAAATTCTATTTTAAATTGATGCTGGATGGCAATCATTTTGCAACAAGTAGAAAATATACCACTTCGTTGCGTTTGCAGAAAGGAATCGATGAAATCGTGCGATATGGTGTAAATTCAGAGGTGTTGGATTTCTCTGAGAACGATTTTATTTTTTCGGATTAAAAGGTTTTGAGTAACAGATACATAAAAAAGTGAGTTGTAAAAATTTAATTTTTACAACTCACTTTTTTATTAGTCTTTTTCTACTGAGATAATCGAAAATTATACCCAATAAAAAAGCCATCTCGCATAGCGGATGGCTTTAAAATTTTTAGAATTTAAGTTCTAATTATTTTTTTGCAGCTTCAGTAGCAGTAGCAGCAGCTTCAGTAGCAACAGCAGCAGCAGAATCAACAACAACAGCAGCAGAATCAACTACAGCAGCAGCAGAATCAACTACAGCAGCAGCAGAATCAATAGTAGCAGCAGCGTCTTCAGCAGGAGCGTCAGCTTTTTTACATGATACAACAGTCAAAACAGCAACAGCAGCTAAACTTAAAAATACTTTTTTCATCTTAATTTAATATAAAAGGTTAATTATTAATTCGTGGCAAAGATATAAATTTTTTAATATGTAAAATATTTTTTTATTTTTTTTTTAAAAAATAATATTTTTTGTCAACCCCGAAACTAGTATCAAGTATTGTGCCAACTAAGTCAAATAACTAATAAATGCTTTGCATCGTCGTTGAGGTCTTGATTTTACTTTAAGTTTTTCTTTTTCAGTTGTTTGCTTTTTTTTGGGTGAACCAGTTTTAGTTCACTTATTAAATTTTTTGCACCAGCGTATTTATCCATAATAAAAAGTACGTACCGTATGTCTACCATGATATTTCTGCAAATGCTTGGATCGTAATAGATGTCACTCATTGTACCTTCCCAAACGCGGTCAAAGTTCAAACCTATCAGGTTCCCACTAGCGTCGAGAGCAGGGCTTCCTGAGTTGCCTCCAGTGGTATGATTGGTACCTATGAAACATACTGGCATTTTTCCATTTTCAGCATACTCACCATAATTTTTCTTTTGATACAAGTCAATTAGTTTTTTAGGAACATCAAACTCGTAGTCGCCAGGAATGTATTTTTCCATTACGCCGTCTAAGTAGGTAATAGGAGTGTAAAGTGTAGCATCTTTGGGTTCGTACCCCTTGACTTTTCCATACGTAACGCGCAAGGTGCTGTTTGCATCTGGGAAAATTCTGCTATCGGTATTGAGTTCTAATTGCGCTTTCATGTACGTGCGTTGCAATGCAGTAATCGTTTGGTTTATTTCGTCATATTTAGGAGCTGTTAGCGTGTTGTAGCTCTCCGTAAGTTCTTTTACTAAAAGATATCCAGGATCTTTATTTAAATTCGCTAAAACGGTTGGCGCATCTCCAGTTAATACTTCTTTCAAACTGCTGTAGCTCGTGATCTTTGAATTGGTGTATATTGTAGTAGCTAGTTTTTTGGCGTCAATATTTTCTAAATTTTTCGGTAAAAATTGTTTTGGAGATTTTGTAGCGTACAATTCAATCAATTGTTCAAAAACTTTTTCGTCAACGGTAGCATTGAAGTTTTTATAAAAATCGGTCAATCCACTAACTAAATTATTTTTTCTATCTGTAAAGGCTTGTTCTCCTCTGGATTTGTACACTTGTTCTAATTGATACAATCGGTAGGCAGTACTTAATAATTCGGTGTTGCGTTGTACGGTTTCCATAAAGTAATCTCTAGCTAGTGCGTAAGGAGCAATTTCTTTATAGTTTTTGTCAAAATCCGCTAAGAGTGTACCGTATTCTTTTTTTTTGCCAGCTTTAATAATTTTTTGCTGAAACGCTTTTTCGGCATCTCTTTTTACGGCTACTGCATTTGATTTTTGCAATCCTTGCGTCTCGCCAATCCATTTTTTCCAATAGTTAGCAATACTAGCATATTTAGAGGCGTACTGAATTTTAATGGCATTGTCTTTACGCATGAATCCATCGGCTACTTTTAAGGCTTTATCGCGAATCTCAATTTTTGCAGGATTGAGTTCGTTTACAATTTGCTCGATGGCTACAGATGGTAGGTATTCGTTGGTTTTTCCTGGGTAACCCAAAACAAGTGTAAAATCATCTTCGGCTACACCATCAAGTGAAATAGGTAAAAAATGTTTTGGAGTATAAGGCACATTGTCTTTTGAATATTTTGCGGGGCGATTGTTCTTGTCAGCATAAATTCGGAACAACGAAAAATCTCCTGTATGACGTGGCCAAACCCAATTGTCTGTGTCAGACCCAAATTTCCCTATTGATGTAGGCGGCGCACCTACTAAACGTACATCTGTAAAGGTTTCCGTTACAAAAAGAAGGTATTGATTGCCTTCATAAAACGTACGTATTTTATTTTCTTGCCAGTTTTCTTTGGGAAGTGAGTTGCTTAATCGAGTAATGTTTTCTTGAATTTTCTTTTGTTTCTCTGATTCACTACTAATAGTTGAGGTTCCGTCAAGAACTTGTGTGGTAACGTCTTCTATTTTCACCATAAAAGTTACAGTGAGGCCTTCGTTTGGCAATTCGTCTTCCATTTTATAGGCCCAAAACCCATCGGCTAAATAATCTTTGTCAACTGCAGAGTGCGATTGAATTTGAGAATAACCGCAGTGGTGATTGGTAAGTAATAAGCCTTTTGGCGAAATCACTTCAGAAGTACACCCGCCGTTAAAGTGTGGAACGGCGTCTTTCATGCTAGACTGATTGACATCATAAATATCTTTTATTGACATTTTCATGCCTAGATTCTTCATTTCGGTTTCATTCATTCCTTTTAGTAAGGAGGGAATCCACATACCGCCTTGCTGCGCTTGTGTCTGGATGATAAATAATAAAAAGAATAGTTTTAAGAATTTCATGGTATTAAATTTAGTTTATAGAAAAGTGTGATACAAATGGATAATTTAAATTGTAAGTTCAGTACAAAACGTGCTAGTGGCGTTTGCCTTTCCACGTGCCTCCGTAGCTGTAATTGGGTAATGATTTGGATTTTTCGCAGCAAGGTTGACATGCAAATATCCAATTTTTTCCTGAGGTAATTTGAATTCGAAACATGGTAGCGGCTATGGCAGTACAAATTTCACATATTTTGGTTTTCATTTTGCAAGTTTAAGAGAGCTGTTTCATTTTAAATAAATTGCTGTAACGACTAACAAAAAATTAAAATGAATTAGTTTAGTAAAAGTTTTAAAAACTTAATGTTTGATTGTTTTATTAACAATTTTACTGGGTTTTATGACGCATTAATTTTCGATTATGCATTTCGAAACCATGTGCAAGATACAATTTTTGAGCTTTTCGATTGTGCTCTTCAACTTCTAGATAAAGTAATTTGAGATCTAATTTTTTGCTTTCACCTTTTATAAAATTAATGGCTTGGTTGCCAATCCCTTTGCCACGTGCTGTTTCAGTCACGTACAATTCGTCTAAAAAAGCAATTTTCCCTTGATATTCAAAACTAAAAACAAAGGTTAGAATGATGTAGCCTACAATGGTATCGTTAACATAGATAAGCCATGCCAAACCCAATGCAGGATTCTCAATAAATTGATCTAGTAATTCTTTTGTCTTTTCAGTATCAATAGGGTAATTATCAATAGCGTAAAAATCGACCATCAATGCACTGGTTTTAATGATGTCTTGTTTTTCTATGGGTTTAAAGTGAATCATCTTTCTTTTTTAGAGACGTAAAGGTAATTGATATTGTATTTGGTAGTAGTATAACCGTTCGTCATTTCGATACAACCGTTCGTCATTTTCCGCCAAAATTAAAGTGGAAGCCGTTCTATATTTGTCTCATCAAAACAAATAAAAACAATTTTAAACAAATAAAATGAGAACAGAAATTCTAAAGAAAGGTAAAGTTGTAGTAAGTGCAGTATTAGGGTTTTTAGTAGGCTTTGAGCTGTATTATCTAGTTAAAATGTTAATAGCCTAAATTGAAATTGGCGTAAGCAATTCGATCATCAATCAAATCAATCAATCAAATCAATAAAATCAATCAAAATCATGAAAAAAAACATCATAGTACTTGCTCTTGCAATAATGGGATTATCAAATGCCAATGCACAAACAGCTCCAACAGAAATGAAGAAACCCGGCGACGTATCGCTGCCTTCGTCAAAAGAAGATCTTGAGAAATTAGCTACTTTTGAAAAAGAAACGTATAAATACAGCGTAGAGGATTTCTTCAAAAAAGCGAAAGCATCTAATTTTCAACTTTCGCCTGATGGAAAGTTTCTTTCTTACAAAGAAAAAGATGCGTCAGGAAAAAATCATGTGTATGTTAAAAATACAAATACAGGGGAAGTCCTTTTAGCTATCAAAGAAAAAGAGGAATTAATTAGAGCGTATTTCTGGATTAACAACGAACGCTTGGTGTATGCCATGGATAAAGGTGGGAACGAAAACTACCAAATTTTCGCCACAAGTCTTGATGGATCCAATACCATCAACTTAACGCCTTATGAGGGCGTACAAGCAGCCGTTTTAAAAACGGTTGAAGGACAAAAAGATTATTTAATCATCACGATGAACAAAGATAATCCGCAAGTGAGTGAGCCATTCAAAGTAAATGTAAAAACAGGACAACTGGAAAAATTATTTACAAACGATGATGCGAGTATTCCAATTGTAAGTTACGATTTTGATGAAAACGGGAACTTAAAAGGATTTCATCGCATGGTAAACGGTGTCGAGAAACATTATTTCTATAAAAGTAGTGGCTCTAAAACATTTGATTTTTTTAATAAAACCGATTGGGACGGAACTTTTAATGTCTTGTCTTTTAACTACGCGACGCAAAATCCAGATGATGCGTACCTGTTAACCAACTTAGATTCAGATAAGATTAGAGTTGTTTTATATGACTTCAAAGAGAAGAAAATTTTGAAGGAGATATATTCTAATAACACCTATGATGCTACTATCTTGAGTTTGTCAAAAAAACGAAACTACGAAATTGATTATGTGGGTTTCAATGGAGAAAAAGTAGAAGTAATGCCTGTAAGTGCCACTTTTAAAAAGTATTATAAAAAATTCAGAAAAGAATTTGGGGACCAACAGATTTATGTGATGGGCAATACGGAGGCTGAGGACAAGTATTTGATATTGGTAACTAGTGATAAAATACAAGGAAAATATTACCAGTATGATGTTGCCGAAGATAAAATAAAATTCCTTTTCGATTTAGTACCCCAATTAAAAGAAGAGGATATGGCGAGTATGCAGCCTATTACTTTTAAAAGTAGAGATGGATTAACGATTCATGGATATATTACCTTACCAAAAGAGGTCTCAAGTGGCAAAAAAGTTCCATTGATAGTCGTTCCTCATGGCGGACCTCAAGGAGTTAGAGATTCTTGGAATTATATAGCCGAAGACCAATTGTTTGCCAGTAGAGGGTACGCTACGTTGCACATTAATTTTAGAATTTCGGGAGGATTTGGTAAAGAATTTATGAGAGCAGGTTTTAAACAAATTGGCCGTAAAGTGATGGACGATATAGAAGATGGAGTGCAATATGTAATTGAACAAGGCTGGGTGGATAAGGATAGGATGGCTATTTACGGAGCCAGTCATGGAGGATATGCAACGCTTATGGGACTTGTAAAAACTCCTGATTTGTACACTTGCGGGGTAGATTATGTAGGGGTGTCTAACATTGAAACTATTATTGCCTCTTTTCCTGCACACTGGAAGCCGTATTTGAAATCGTTTAAAGAATCATGGTACGATTTGGATATTCCGACTGAAGCCGAAATTGCTCGTTCTGTTTCGCCAATTTACCATGTTGATAAAATTAAAAAACCATTGTTTGTTGTTCAAGGAGCAAATGATGTAAGAGTAACCATCAAAGAAGCAGATCAAATTGTAGCGGCACTAAGAGCAAAAAAATTCTATGTTCCTTACATGGTGAAATACGATGAAGGTCATGGTTTTGGCAGAGAAGCAAATAGAATAGAATTGTATAAAACAATGATGGGCTTTTTTGCACAACATCTAAAAAAATAAAAATTAATTTTAAAAAGTTTACTTTTGGCGAAGTATCTATGCTTCGCCAAATTTTTTAAATATTTATTATAATTTTAAACTCGAAAAAAAATGGTGAAACTTATTTTAATTATAGCAGTAAAAATTACGGAGTTTTGTATTGAACTTATATTTTAATACTAAAATGAAAGCTAAGATGATGGAAAAAATCTCAAATAGAAAAAATACTTTTTGGGTTATTCAAATTTTGATTTGGACTATTCTACTGGGTTTTATATTTATACCTCCAATGTTAGACCCTAAAAGAAATGTTTTAGGATATGAAAAATGGCAATTGGTTTTGGATTATTTATCTTATACGGTTGCTATCCTTGTTGTGACGTATTTTGTACGTTTCTTTTTTAATAAATATATTGATTTTGAAAGTTTTACGAAAAGAGATCTTTTTAAAATAATTGTAGTGTTTGTGATCTCAATCGCTATCTATTATTCATTCATAATGGGGTATAACTATTTGATGCTTAAGCATGTGTATAAAAGACCAGAAGTTTTAAATCACCCCAGCCAAACTTTAGTGGCAAATATTATATTCATCATTTTGTTTTCTATTTTGTTTTTTTTGTGGATAATTTCATATACTGTTGTTAAGGCTATCCTGCTCTTAAAAAACAATAAAATGAATCGGTTAGAGTTAGAGTCTACGCTCAAAGAGTCACAGATTAATGCTTTGAAAGGACAAATTAACCCGCATTTTATGTTTAACAGCTTAAACAATATTCGCGGTTTGATTCTAGAAAATCCAGCTAAATCAAGGGAAATGATTACCAGATTGTCCGAGATGTTACGATATTCTTTGACCAAAAGCGAGATCAATACGATTGCACTTGAGGAAGAAATTGAAATGGTCGAAAACTTTATCGCTATCTCAAAAATTCAACTGGAAGACCGATTGAAATTTGTTGCAGATATAAAGGAAGAGACTTTAAAGCTACAAATTCCACCTATGATTATTCAAATGTTAGTAGAAAATGCCATTAAGCATGGAATTTCGCAAATAAAAAACGGTGGTATTTTACTGTTGAAAATTAAAAAAGAAAATACAGATTTACATATTCAAGTCAATAATACAGGGCAACTTTCGCAACAAAAAGGTACAACCCAATTAGGTCTCAAAAATATTCAAAGAAGATTACAATTGATTTATGGCGAAAACGCCACTTTTTCACTAAGTGAAGTTGAAAATGAAGTCATTGCCACAATAACACTACCTATTTCTTAGTAAAGGATGAAAAAAGTAAAAGCTGTCATAGTTGAAGATTCCCGTTTGGCTCGCAACGAGCTGAAGGAATTAATAAAAAATCACCCTGAAATTCAAATCATTGGTGAAGCCGAAAATGTAGATTTGGGTTTTGAACTCATCAACAGTGTTCAGCCCGACTTGCTTTTTCTGGATATCAATATGCCTGAAAAAGATGGTTTTACCTTGCTTGAAATGCTTGATAACGTTCCTATTACGGTTTTTACGACTGCTTTTGATGAGTATGCAATCAAGTCTTTTGAATACAATGCGCTCGATTATTTGTTAAAGCCAATTAATCCAAAAAGGTTTGCACAAGCGATAGAAAAAGTAAATATAAATCTGATTGAAAGGGCCGAAAAAAGTGAAAAGAAACTCGCTTTAGACAATCAAATTTTCATCAGAGATGGAGAAAAATGCTGGTTGGTAAAAATCTCCGATATTTACTTGTTTGAAGTGGATGGCAATTACACCAAAGTATTTTTTCAAAATGAAAAAGCCATTATCAACAAATCATTAAACCAAATTGAGGAAAAACTTCCCGAGAAATATTTTTTTAGAGCCAATAGAAACCAAATTGTAAATGTGCAATACATTGGTAAAATTGAAACTTGGTTTAGCGGAAATCTTTTAGCAGAACTTCCAAAAGATATTAAAGTGGAAATTTCCAGAAGACAAGCCAGCAATTTCAAAGACAAGCTAAGTTTGTAGCCGCAAAAAGATCAGGAGATTGAAAAAATGATATCGTTCTTTATTTGAATTCTATTTTAAATTCTACTCACAATCATTTGCGTAGCGCCTTTATTCATTTGCACAAAAGTGCTGCACATATGTCCTTTTTCGTGATGAATGTCTTCATTTCGAATCAGGTTTTCAAAAGCTTCGTTGAGTTCTTGTTGATTGTTTATAGTAGTACAAGCTTCCAAGTTAACCAATGCAATTGCTTCTGAAAAATGCGAATAGTTGGGTCCAATAAGGATTGGAACACCAAAAGTGGCTGGCTCTAATACATTGTGAACTCCGGGATTCCCAAAACCGCCGCCTACATAAGCAATATCAGCATAGCTGTAAATTTTTGTCAAAATCCCAATTGTGTCAATAATAAAAACGTCAAAATCAGCTAGGTTTTTATTTTCTTTTTCAGAGAATAAAACTGTTTTTTTGGTAATTGAATTTTTTAAAGCCTGAATTTGTTCTTTTTTAATATTGTGAGGCGCAATTATAAACTTGACATTTAATGTATTTGAATTAATAAAATCGACTAATAAATTTTCGTCTTTTGGCCATGTACTTCCTGCGACAACCATCAAAGTATTGTTTTTAAACTGAGCAATAAAATCAAGGGTATTGTCTTTTTCAAGAATGGCTGCAACTCGGTCAAAGCGGGTATCGCCAGATACTGCAACATTTGTTTTGCCCAAGGAATAAAGTAATTTTTTTGAACTTTCATTTTGAACAAAAAAGTAGGTAAAACAATCCAGTGCCGCTCTATAAAAACCTCCATACCATTTAAAAAAGAGCTGATTTTCTCTTAAAATTCCAGAAATCAAATAGGTTTTTATTTCTCTTTTCTTTAGCTCATTCAAATAATTTGGCCAAAATTCGTATTTGATAAAAAATACCATTTCAGGATGAATAATTTCAAGGAATCGTTGTGCATTTTTTTTTGTGTCCAATGGTAAATACACCGTAACATCAGCTATAGTATTATTTTTTCGGACCTCATATCCTGATGGAGAAAAAAAAGTCAAAACAATTTTATGCAATGGGAATTGCTCCTTTATTTTTTCAATCACTGGCAATCCTTGCTCGTATTCACCCAGGGAGGCTGCATGAAACCAGATGGTTTTGTCCGTTGGTTTTATTTTTTGTTGCAAAATTGGGATTACTACTTTTCTGCCATCTACAAAGAGTTTCATTTTGAGGCTGAAAAGCGCTACGATCTTTAAAAGAAAACTCGCAAATAAAACTAATATATTGTAGATAAAAAGCATGGCTAAAAATTTTGGGCTAAAATACGGTTTCTTTAAATGAATTTCTAACGCATCATTTTTTTTAATTTTCAGGATAGCGTAGTTTATTTTATTTTTATTCCCCGTTTTTTAAGAAACGTTGCTTTGGTATCAAGACATAAATAACTATTTTTGTTCTTCGTTTTAAGAAAGGAACAAGAATACAATAGTAGGCTTCTCTTTCGAACATTAAACTGAAAATCGAAATGAAAAAAATCCAAATGGTTGACTTGAAAAGTCAATATGAAAAAATAAAAGACAGCGTTAACGTTTCTATTCAGGAAGTTTTAGATACGAACACTTATATTAATGGACCTCAAGTTCATCAGTTTCAAAAATCATTAGAAGAATATCTTGATGTAAAGCACGTAATTCCTTGTGCCAATGGTACTGATGCTTTGCAAATTGCGATGATGGGATTGGATTTAAAACCTGGCGATGAAGTAATCACTGCCGATTTTACTTTTGCAGCTACCGTTGAAGTGATTGCTTTGTTGCAGTTAACTCCCGTTTTGGTAGATGTAGATATGTACAACATGAACATCTCGATTGATGGGATTCGTAAAGCAATAACTCCAAAAACAAAAGCTATTGTGCCGGTTCATTTATTTGGACGTGCGGTCAATATGGAAGCGATTATGGCTATTGCCAAAGAACACAATTTGTATGTAATTGAAGATAACGCACAAGCTATTGGTGCTAATTGCAAGTTCTCTGACGGCACTAAAAAGAAAGCAGGAACTATTGGTCATGTAGGTGCAACTTCTTTTTTCCCTTCTAAAAATTTAGGATGTTACGGGGATGGTGGTGCTATTTTCACCAATGATGATGCCTTAGCGCACAAATTACGCGGAATAGTAAATCACGGTATGTACGAGCGTTACCACCATGATGTAGTGGGTGTAAACTCAAGACTAGACAGTATACAAGCAGCAGTTTTGAATGCTAAATTACCCTTATTAGATCAATATGGAAAAGCCAGACAAGATGCAGCACGTAAATATTCTGCGGCTTTTGAAGGGCACAAAAATATAATTGCGCCTAGTATTTGTGCTATTTGTGACTGTCACGTATTTCATCAATACACTTTAAGAATCCTTGATGCAGACAGAAATGGCTTGATGCAACATTTATTAGATAAAGGCATTCCTTGTGCCATTTATTATCCTATTCCGTTGCATTCACAAAAAGCATATTTGGATTCCAGATATAAAGAAGAAGATTTTCCAGTTACCAATCAACTGGTGAAGGAAGTGCTTTCCTTACCAATGCACACAGAGTTAGATGATGAGCAAATTAAATTCATTACGGATAGCGTTTTAGAATTTTTAAAATAATAGTAAGACGCGAAGTATCGCGTCTTTTTTATGTAATATAACAACACATTGGGTGGATGTGTTAAAAAAAATAAAGAATGAAAATACTAGTAACAGGAGGTTTAGGATTTATAGGATCACATACCGTTGTTGAATTGCAAAAAGAAGGATTCAAAGTAGTGGTTGTAGATAATTTATCTAACACTTCTTTGGATGTTCTAGATGGAATTCAAAACATTACGGGAAAAATTCCGGCTTTCGAAAAATTAGATTTGCGCGAGAAAGATAAAGTTCAAGATTTTTTCAAAAGGCATCATGATATTTCAGGTGTGATTCATTTTGCAGCTTCAAAAGCAGTGGGCGAAAGTGTTGAAAACCCTTTATTATATTATGAAAATAACATCAGTGCTTTGATTTACTTGTTGCAGGAATTGCAACAAAAACCAGCAGCAAATTTTATTTTTAGTTCCTCTTGTACAGTATATGGTCAAGCAGAAACGATGCCGATTACTGAGAACGCATCCATTCAAATAGCCATGTCTCCTTATGGGAATACCAAACAAATAGGGGAAGAGATTATCACAGACACGGCCAAAGTCACCAATATCAACGCGATTTTGTTGCGTTATTTTAATCCAATTGGGGCGCATCCTTCAACTGAAATTGGGGAATTGCCTATTGGAGTTCCTCAAAATTTAGTGCCGTTTATTACGCAAACTGGTTTTGGATTGCGAAAAGAACTTTCGGTTTATGGAGATGATTATCCAACTCCGGATGGAACTGCAGTTCGTGATTATATTCACGTAGTCGATTTGGCGAAAGCCCACGTAATCGCTTTGCAACGTTTATTGAATAAAAAAAATACGGCCAAAGTAGAAACGTTTAATCTGGGAACTGGGACGGGTAGCTCGGTTTTAGAGGTCATTCATACTTTCGAAAAAGTGAGCGGTAAAAAACTGCCCTACAAAATTGTAGGTCGCAGAGAAGGTGATATAACTTCGGCTTACGCCAATACCGATAAAGCGAACGATATTTTGGGATGGAAAGCACAATCTACGCTAGAAGAAGCGATGGCAAGTGCCTGGAAATGGGAACAGAAAATCAGAAGTTAGTATTTAGTATTCAGGTTTTAGTGTTCAGTTTAAAAATAGAATCCCAAATTATCGTGATGATAATTTGGGATTTTTTCGTTTAAGTAATTTGTTGTAAATTCGTTAGATAAATGAATCAATCATGAATACTGAAAAAAAGAAGTCTAAAGCAACTAAAATCGAAGAGCCTTCTGTGGATTATGAAACTTCGAATATCAAGTTCAAAGGGATTGATAGAGCTACTTTTGATTTTGATGAAGAAGTAAAAAAAGGGTATAGTCCGGAAGAAGCTAAAGCAGAATCTATTAGAAGAATTAGAGGATGGTGGGGAAAATAAAAGTTATTTTCACGCCATACGTAATTGATTTTTTGGATGATTTAATGCGTCTTTTGTACAAAAAAGAATACTTTGGGTTTATAGAAACGGCAGAAGAATATGTTTCGAAAATTTATGATTCAGTTCCAGAAAAATTACGATTAAGTACGCATAAACCAACTCCACAAAAGCTCCGTTATTTAGGTTCACATTACATTTTTTATAAGGCCAATAACCGAACAACTTGGTACATTTTCTTTGAAAGACAAGATACAATATTCTTAATTACTGGAATTGTCAATAATCATTGTGAAGAGGCGAGCGAACTATGATTTTTAAAGTAAAAATCCTCACAAACATAAGTTTATGAGGATTTTATTTATAATCACTACTGATCATTAAAAACTGACCGCTGAATAGTTGAATTAAGCATTCGCAGTCACTGCTTCTTTATCTATTTTTCCAATCAACCCGGCTAATACTTTTCCAGGACCTACTTCGGTAAATAAAGTTGCTCCGTCTTTAATCATTTGTTGCACAGATTGTGTCCATTTTACGGGAGCAGTCAATTGAATAATTAAATTTTTCTTGATTTCGCTTGGGTCAGAAACGGCAGTTGCTGTTACATTTTGGTACACTGGACAAATAGGAGTTGAGAACGTCGTCGCTTCTATAGCAGCGGCCAGTTCTTCGCGAGCCGGTTCCATCATTGGAGAGTGAAAAGCACCGCCAACAGGCAACAATAATGCACGTTTTGCACCAGCGGCTTTCATCGCTTCACACGCTTTTTCCACGGCTGATGTTTCTCCTGAAATTACTAATTGTCCCGGGCAGTTATAATTTGCAGCTACTACAATTCCGTCAATCGAAGCACAAACTTCTTCAACGATATTGTCAGCTAATCCTAAAACTGCTGCCATTGTTGAGGGTTTTATTTCGCAGGCTTTTTGCATTGCCAAAGCTCGTTGTGAAACCAGTTTTAAACCAGCTTCAAAAGATAAAGCACCATTTGCTACTAAAGCTGAGAATTCACCTAATGAATGCCCCGCTACCATTTCTGGTTTGAAATCCTCCCCTAACGTTTTTGCTAAAATCACCGAATGAAGGAAAACGGCCGGTTGTGTCACTTTGGTTTCTTTCAATTCCTCGGCTGTTCCTTCAAACATGATGTCTGTGATGCGGAAACCTAAAATTTCATTGGCTTCTTCGAATAATTCTTTTGCGAGAGCAGAATTTTCATATAAGTCTTTACCCATTCCTGTGAATTGCGCGCCTTGACCTGGAAATACGTATGCTTTCATGTGTTTATTTTAAAGAGTGAAAAAAATTAAAGACTGAAAAATAAATGTCAATCGGATTGCAAAAATACTATTTTTTGCGGTATTGTAAATAGGGTTATTGTTTTCTTTAAAATTGACACTTTTATTAGTGTAACATTTAGAAGTATTAAAGACTAATATCAAACATATCAAAGATTTAAATATTATGAAAAAAATATTCTCAGTTATTTTCCTGTTCTTTTTTGGTTTTTTCTTGTTTTATAATAACCTTCCTGTAATCAATTATGGATTTACTGGTTTTGCTTTTATTTTATTACTGTTGTTAGTGATAGGAATCTTATTTTCTGTTGGTTTGACTATTTCTCAGCAAACAAAGCAAGTCAAGATTGTTTCCAAGCCCAACAAGATTTTGTTTGTTTTGACAGGAGTGCTTTTAGTGTATTGTATTGCGCTTCCTTTTGTGACCAGCTTAAAAATGTTCAGAAGCGACTCGTATCAAAAATTAATAGGCGAGGTAAAAAACGGCCAAAAAATAACCAATCACATTGCTCCAATTTCTATTGATAAAATCCGTGTGGTCGATGAGGAACTAGCACATCTTTTGGGAGAGAAAATTTTAGGTTCACAACCCGCTTTGGGAAGCCAGGTAGAATTAGGGGATTTTTGTATCCAAAAGGTGAACAATAACTTGTACTGGGTTGCTCCATTATTACATTCGGGTTTTTTGAAATGGTTTAACAACCAAGAGGGAACTGCGGGATATGTTATGGTTTCTGCAACTAATGAACGTGATGTGAAATTAGTTCAGAGTGTAGGAGGGGAGAACATTAAGATTAAATACCAGCAAGGCGCTTACTTCCAAAGTGACATTCACAGACACGTTTATTTTAATGGAAATGCTACTGTTGGCCTGGCTGATTTTAGTTTTGAGATTGATGATGCTGGAAATCCGTTTTGGATTGTTACAAAATATGCAAAAAAAATTGGCTTTTCAGGAAAAGACGCTGTAGGTGTCGTAGTGGTTGATGCACAATCTGGAGCAATAAACGAATATTCAATTGCTAAAACTCCAAAATGGGTGGATCGAATTCAGCCTTTGGATTTTATAGAAAATCAGTTGAATGACTGGGGTGAATATGTTCACGGTTATTGGAATTTTTCTAATCAGGATAAACTTCAAATTACAGAAGGAATGACATTGGTATATGGAAAAGATAATAAATCCTATTGGTACACAGGATTGACTTCTGTTGGGAAAGAAGAATCTGCAGTAGGTTTTGTTTTGGTGGACACCAGAAGCAAAGAAACTACTTTTTACAAACAAAGTGGCGCGACGGAATATGCGGCTCAAAGTTCGGCACAAGGGAAAGTTCAGGAAAAAGGATATAAAGCATCTTTGCCTATTCCTTATAATATCAATAACATTCCCACGTATGTGATGACGCTTAAAGATAACGGTGGATTGGTTAAAATGTTTGCGATGGTTGCCATTTCAGATTATACGATTGTTGGTGTAGGTAATACGATGCGAGAAACCTTGACTTCGTTTAAAAACGTCTATAATATGGCGGATAATAAAATAAACCCGAATAGTTTGTCCAATAAAAAATCGCTGAAATCAGTTGTAACCCGAATCCAGAATGATGTCAAAAACGGCAATAGCTTTTACTATTTTAAGGTCAAAGATTATCCTAATATTTTTGTAGGTTCATCCCAAATATCCAATCAATTGCCGGTAACAATTGTAGGCGATAGTGTAAATATTTCTTTTGATGTAGACTTGGAAGAAGTAATTGATATTTCGAGTTTTGAGAATATCAATCTGAAAGCGACCATGAAATCGAAATAACTAAAAAAGGGCTTAAAGAATTTTCTCTAAGCCCTTTTTTTTATTTTTTTGGCAGTAATTTAAAAGAGGTGACTTTGAATTTATTGTCAACCACTTTCCCTACAACTTCAGCTTTCCTTACAGAAGCACAAAAACCATCTTTAGCATGCGCATCACCGTGGGAGTCGATGGAACTTCCGTCAACAAAATAGGATTTTCCGTCAATGCGAACGGCTAATTCACAACCGTGTCCTTCCATCCCAAACTGGCATTGTCCGCAGGAAGCTTCGACAATTTGAGATTTTGGTTCTTCTTTTTTGTCTTTATCCTGAGCACTTACAAGTGTTGCTGAGCACAAAATAGCTAAGTATAGTATCTTTTTCATAAATGATTAAATTTTTACTTCAGCTAAGATACTGGTTTTTTCACATCGAATAATTTTTAAACATGTAAATCCACAATAATCTGGAGAGACAAATTATTGATGGAAGCCATTGCAATAATCGCCACGGCAATGATTGGAATGATTCTCAAATCGAAAGTTTCGTTAAAAAGAATTGAGCAATAACATAGGTTGCAATTCCTTGCGCTACTGTTAAACCATAATTTACATACATCCCTGCAAAAAAGTAACTGGGTTATTTTTCGAATTTATAGTTGCATTGAGAGCAATATTCGTTCATTTTAGGGAATCCAAAATTGAAAAATATACTTTTTTCATTGAAAACTTTGCATATAAGGCAATGAGGGCAATCATTATTCAGGATATGTACAATAGAATTTGACATCGTCATTATTTTTTTCAAAGGTATTTAAAGGTTCAAGAAAAACTTTCGAATGGTTAGGCGATAACTCACAAGATGATAAAAGGGACTGCTGATGACACTGATTTAGCGGATTTTTTTCATCTTGTTTTCTTTATATAGTGGAAGTTTATTATATGCAATTACGTATGCACGGTAATTAACCTTGCTGCATTTTTTGCTTTTTCTACTACTTCTTCAATTGGAGTTTCTACGGTATCACTCACTAAAGCCACTGCCATTCTGCGGTACGGTCTTGAAGTTGGTTTGCCAAAGATCCTGAAATCCGTTTTAGGTAAAGCCGCAATATTTTCTATTCCGGAATAGGTTGGATTGGTAGAATTTTCCGAAGCTAAAATTACAGCACTCGCTCCCGCTTTTTCTAATGTGATTTCGAAAATAGGCAAACTCAAAATCGCTCGTAAGTGCAATTCGAATTCGTTGAAGTTTTGCGTTCCCGCCAAAGTTACCATTCCGGTATCATGCGGGCGAGGCGATAATTCCGAGAAATAAACACCATCATCAGCCAAGAAAAATTCGACTCCAAAAAGTCCCGCGCCGCCCAAAGCTTCGGTTACTTTTTCGGCCATGTCTTGCGCTTCGTATAAATCCTTGTCGGATATTATGGCGGGTTGCCAGCTTTCCTGATAATCGCCACGTTCTTGTCTATGACCTATTGGCGCACAAAAAAGTGTTGGGTTATTATTTTGTACTACTGTTAATAAAGTAATCTCCGAATTGAATTTTACAAAAGCTTCTACAATCACTTCTACGACATCTCCACGCGAACCTTCAACGGCATACTTCCATGCTTTTTCGATATCGGCTTTGGTTTTTATGGTGGATTGTCCTTTTCCGGACGAAGACATTAAGGGTTTTACAACGCAGGGCATTCCAACGGCTTCAACTCCTTTTTGTAATTCCTCGGCAGTAGTGGCGTAGCGATACTTTGCGGTTTTTAATTTTAATTCTTTAGATGCTAAATCCCGAATCGCTTTCCTATTCATCGTGAAGTTTGCCGCTTTCGCTGACGGAACTACCGTGATGCCTTGCTTTTCATAATCATAAAAACGCTCGGTTCTGATGGCTTCTATTTCTGGAACAATAAAATCAGGGTTGTGTTTGGCAACGATTCGGTCCAGGGCTTCTCCGTCGAGCATGTTGATGACTTCAAAATCATGAGCAACTTGCATGGCGGGTGCATTTTCGTAACTGTCCACCGCAATTATGATTTGCCCGATGCGTTGTGCAGCGATTGTAAATTCTTTTCCGAGTTCGCCTGAGCCAAGAAGTAGTATTTTCATTGTTTTAATGTCTTAATTGGAATGTAAAAATACTAAATTGCTTTTTTATGACTGCAGATTCGCTACAAACTTTGCCCGAAAGTCAGTAGATTATGATCCGGGTCCAATATCGAAAATTCCTTTTGTCCCCAAGATTTGATTTCCAGAGGTCCATTGGGATGAATGGCAACGCCGTTGTTCAAGAAGTTTTTATATACGGTTTCAATATCCTGCACTCGAATGTAAACTCCTGAGTAATTTTCGACAGAATCAAGGGTAGCAAATTCAAAAAAATGAATTTCAATGCTATCTTTTTGCATCATCAAATACTCATCAAAGTCTTCATTACCCCATTCCTGAAAACCCAATTGGTTGATATAGAAATTTCGTGTAATTGCTTTGTTACGCATGGGTAACTTTGGGTTGATGGCGGTGAGCATGATGGTTTGGGTTTGATTAGTTCTATGAATCTAGTTTGGCTTATTTTTTTTGTTACTGTTTGGGGTACAGAAAGGATTTTTGGGCTATAGGGATCTAGAATGCGAAACCGGATTATGCAACAAGTAATTTTTTATTTTCAGCAGAATCTTTTTCAGACCAAAGAATAAAGTTAGCATTTTTAGATTTAAGGGCTTCTAAAAATTCGCTTTTAACTTCTTTGTCAATATCATTGATTATAGCAATAGCAGTTACATTTTTTTTTGTAATTTTTTCTCGAACAGGTTTAATGTCATCCCATGAAAATAAAAATGTAGGCAAGTTGGATTTGTTAATAGTGTTGAAAGATTTAATTACTATTTCTTTATCTCTTTGGGCAATTTGAAAATCAAAATTAAATTCTAACCCAGTTGAGCCTTTCGAAATAAAATCAGGTGTAAATATAATATCTTGGGAATCTAAATAATTTCGAACATCTTCTTTAAATATTGATGCAACATTGTGGTTTGATAAAACATATAAGTCATTTATCTCAATTATTGCTGAAAGAAAATTATGTTTTGATTGAGAAAATTTATCAATATTAGTTTCAATTACCAATTCGTCATTATCAATTTTTACACCGTAATTAATTAATATTGAATCTAATAATGATTTTCTTCTTTTTGATCCTTGAATTTGTAATCCTTGAATTTCTAAATTAGATATTGTTTCTCCATTATCACTCAATTTTAATTGAGAGCCATTCTTTTGGGCATAAATTTCAATTGTATCGTTAAATGCACCAATAAAAGGTGTATTTATTAAAAACCAATCCGTATTAAGGTCTTTTTGGATAAAAGTTTTTTCTCTTAACCAATTATAATAATTGTCGACAGATGTGTTTACCCAATTCAAAGTAATGCGTGTTGTATATTTATTATGGATTTTAAATTTATCCTTCTAGCAAAGTTAAATATTAAATCCGACAAATCAGATGATTGATTAATTTCTTTAGGTTGAAAATCAATTTCTGTCAATGGAATAGCCCAAGCTAGAGGTTTATATCCTTCGACATAAATGTGCATATGTGGTTCGGTCGGTTGAAACCATTTATCAGCATATGGTTTTAGAAATTCTGGTAATGTATCTTTAATGTTTTCAGGATTATGATGTCCTCCTTTAAAATCAATTCTAAGTAGCCCAATATGTGAATTGCTTTCTAAATGATGAATTGAGGTTTTAAGGATTATTTTTTGATTTGTAGTTATTTCAATCCAAAAGGCGTAATCAGAATCTTGATTAGAAATTAATTCAATTCTATTCTTTTTGTTTTTTAAATCAATAGTTTGATAGGGGTTAACTAAAACTTTTTCTAGATCTAATAAATATTCAGCTTCTTGGTTTGTAAACATTTTCGAAATATTATTTGTAATGATTCATTTCTTAAGCTAATATATAGAATTAATATTACAAATTTATAAATTTTTATTATTTAATAATTGATTATAAAGATTTTAGAAAATAATGAGCTGTCCGTACTGGATTAGGATTAATACGATTTTGGCAGGGTTTGCGTGAGGGAGTGCAGCGGAAATCCTTTATATTTTTTCTTTAAAAATATAAAGATTGCAGCGAAAAGGTACTATCTTAAAATCCTAATTTATTTTCTCTTAATTTTTATATATTTGTTCAACTATAGAAAGTATTTCATTTTTAAAAATGATTTGTTTATCTGGTATAGCCTCAACTTGATTGGGGCTATTTTTGATGTCTAACTCATTTTTTAAAAGCTTGGAGATATTTCCTTGATGTTGATTCATTTTTTGTAAATAATTTGGATCATATTC
>JAFCUE010000036.1:0-34235 GCA_051990185.1 Flavobacterium sp. DT2-2
ATTATACCTAAATGAGTTTGTTTACAAGTTAAATAGAAGATATTTTGAAGAAAAACTATTCGATAGACTTGTAATTGCTGGGATTACAGGATTATGATAGAAAACGGACAATCAATTATTCTTTAATAAGTTTTGAATCCAGCAAGGAGCAGACTACTAAAATGGGATATTTGTTTCTATTTTCGAGTATAATGATAATAATTTATTCAATTCAGAGCTTTAGAAAATATTGGAACAAATGAAAAATAAATTTTACACCTACATACAAAACCTTCAAGACCAAATCTGTAAAGGATTAAAATTGTCTGATTATTGAGTAGAATTGAAAACTAAATTTTCCTATTTATATTTGTAATTAACAAATGCACCAAATAATGACTGAAAAAGAATTACATGATTTTTTAAAGACAAACTATCCAATCGAAAATGAAAAATGCGAGTGGAAAGAATTTAAGTCATTAAAGAATTCTGTTTCAGGAGATGGTGGGAGTGATATTATATCCTATATTTCTGCGATTGCAAATATGCAAGGTGGAAATTTGATAATTGGAATTCAAGACAAAACGTTGAATATTGTTGGGATTCAAAATTTTGCAGGTTACACAGTAGTAAATATTAGATTTAGAATTAACGGAAATATTACGAATTTAAACGTTGATAAATTTAGTGTTCAAGAGTTTACTACATCTGACACGAACAAAGTAGTTTGGGTATTTCATATACCGAAACATCAGTTCAGGTTACCGGTTTATGCTCATAAAAAAACTTGGCAACGTATTGATGATAATTTGGTTGAAATGACCAAAGCAAGATTGGATGCAATTCTTGAACAAGTTCAGGTTAACGAAGATTGGTCTAAAGGCATTATTCCAGAAGCATCTTTAGAAGATTTAGATTCAGAGGCTATGAAAAAAGCTAGGGTTGAATTTAAGAAAAGAAATCCTAAATATTCTGATGAAGTTGACAATTGGAATGATTTGGATTTTTTAAATAAAGCAAAACTTACGATTAAAGGAAAGATAACTAGAACAGCTCTAATTCTTTTGGGAAAAGATGAATCAGAACATTATTTAGGTTCTTCTGTGAAAATCAGATGGAATCTAAAAACGATTAATAATCAAGATAAAGATTTTGAAATATTTTCTGTTCCATTCATATTATCAGTAGATGAAGTTTATAAAAAGATTAGAAATTTAAAATACCGCTATCTACGTGATGGGACATTATTTCCAGACGAAGTGTTGCGATACGAGCCATTTATTATTAGAGAATCTTTAAATAATGCTATTGCGCATCAGGATTATTCTAAAGGGGCAAGAATTAATGTTGTTGAATTTGAAGATGATCATTTAGTGTTTTCTAATTACGGCTCATTTTTACCAAAATCAGTTGAGGATGTGGTTTTGAATGATACGCCCGAAGAAGTGTATCGGAATCCATTTTTGGTTGAAGCAATGAAAAATTTAGATATGATTGAAACACAAGGTGGAGGTATCAGAAAAATATTTAACTTTCAGAAACAACGATTTTTTCCGCTTCCAGATTATAATTTTGATGATAATAAGGTGAAAGTGACTATAACGGGCAAAATTTTAGATGAAAACTTTGCTAAAATTCTTATAAAAAACTCAAATTTAGGTTTAGATGAAATCATTTTGTTGGATAAAGTTCAAAAACACAAAGAAATTTCAGAAAATGAATTTAAGCATCTAAAAAAATTAAAGTGTGTTGAAGGTAGAAGACCTAATATTTATTTATCATATAAAATTATTGAATCTACGAATGACGAAGATTTAAAAGTTGAATATCTGGCTAATCGAAGTTTTGATGATTCTCACTTCAAAGATATGATTCTTGAATATTTAAGAAAATTTGGAAAAACAAAAAGAGATAAAATTGAGAATTTAATTATTCCAAAACTTTCCGCTGTACTTACAGAAGAGAAAAAGAAAAAGAAAGTAGCTAATTTTCTTTTTTCCTTAGGGAAGGAAGGGAAAATAAAGTGTACACCTGGGTATTATTGGGAATTAATTTAGATACTTTTAGTCGCTTTTTAGTCGCTTTTTAGTCACTTTTTAGTCGCTTTTATTTTTAAAGCATTATTATTTAGTGGTTTAAAAAAAACTGAAAAATAATTTAAACACTTTTAACTTAAAATGAAACAACAATTTTACACTTACATACAAAACCTTCAAGACCAAATCTGTAAAGGATTGGAAGCAGTTGAAGGTCAAGCCAAATTCCGGGAAGACCTTTGGGAACGTCCGGAAGGTGGCGGCGGTAGAACACGAGTAATAGAAAACGGTAAAGTTTTCGAAAAAGGCGGCGTCAATATTTCAGCAGTTCATGGGAAATTACCGGAAGCCATGCAGAAAATGTTCAATGTAGGTGAAGCTGATTTTTTTGCCTGTGGCTTGAGTTTGGTATTGCATCCAAAAAATCCAATGGTTCCTACGGTTCATGCCAATTGGCGCTATTTCGAAATGTACGATGATGAGGGGAATGTAATCCAGCAATGGTTTGGTGGCGGACAGGATTTAACACCGTATTATTTGTTTGAAGAAGATGCAATTCATTTTCATCAAACCTGTAAAACCGCTTGCGACAAACATAATCCGGAGTTTTATCCAAAATATAAAAAACAATGTGATGCCTATTTCTGGAACGCACATCGCAATGAAGCACGTGGAATCGGTGGATTATTTTTCGATTATTGCAAAGCAACGGATGAAATGGGAATGCAGGATTGGTTCAGCTTTGTAACCGAAGTCGGCAACAGTTTCCTTGAAGCGTATGTGCCTATTGTAGAAAAGCGAAAAGATTTACCTTTTACGCCTGAACAAAGAACATGGCAGGAAATTCGTCGTGGTCGTTATGTAGAGTTTAATTTAGTTCACGACAAAGGCACTTTATTTGGACTAAAAACCAACGGCAGAATCGAAAGTATTTTGATGAGTTTACCGCCGTATGTGCAATGGGTATACGACCATCATCCTGAAGTAGGAAGCGAAGAAGAAAAATTAGTAAACGTATTAGAGAATCCAAGAGATTGGATTTAAATAGTTTAAACATTAAGAGATTAAGGTTCATTAAGTTTAAAACCTTAATGAACCTTAATGAACCTTAATCTCTTAATTTTTAAAAAAATAAACTAAAGTTTAACTTTAAACGAAAATATATGTTCCCATTACACAGAGGCAGGAGATTACGAACCAATGAATCCATTCGTTCTTTAGTTAGAGAAACCACATTAAGTCCAAGTGATTTTATGTTTCCCATGTTTATAGCTGAAGGCGAAAACTATAAAGTAGAAATTCCTTCCATGCCAGGAATATTTCGTCGATCCATTGATTTAACGGTAGCAGAAGTCAAAGAAATTTATACATTAGGAATTCGTGCCATAAACATCTACGTAAAAGTCGACGAAAGTTTAAAAGACAATACAGGTCAGGAAGCTTGGAATCCCAAAGGATTAATGCAACAAGCCATTCGAGCCATTAAAACAGCTTGTCCTGAAATGATTGTAATGCCAGACGTAGCTCTAGACCCATATTCTATTTATGGACATGACGGTATTATATCAAACAATGATGTAGCAAATGATGCAACAAACGAAGCTTTAGTCAAAATGGCGGTTTCACATGCGCAAGCTGGTGCCGATTTTGTTGCGCCAAGCGACATGATGGACGGGCGCGTTTTGCGTTTGCGCGAAGGCCTTGACGCTGCCGGTTTTCATCACGTGGGGATCATGAGTTATTCGGCTAAATACGCTTCAGCGTTTTATGGACCTTTTCGTGATGCTTTAGATAGTGCACCAGTTGATAATGTCGAAGTACCAAAAGATAAAAAAACATATCAAATGGATTATGCCAATCGCATAGAAGCGATCAAAGAAGCCTTGATGGATGTAGAAGAAGGAGCTGATATGGTAATGGTAAAACCCGGAATTGCTTATCTAGATATTGTTCGCGAAGTAAAAAATGCCGTAAATGTTCCTGTAACCGTGTTTCATGTTTCAGGTGAATATGCGATGATCAAAGCCGCCGCAGAAAAAGGTTGGCTCGATCACGACAAAATTATGATGGAACAATTAATGTGTATCAAGCGAGCGGGTGCGAGCTTAATTTCTACTTATTTTGCTAAGGAAGCCGCGATAATTTTAAATAAATAAAGATGAAAAAAATACTATTTGTAGCAATTATTTTGGCGCTTGTATCTTGTAAAAAAGAAGAAGCTACAAAAAACCCTTTGTATCCAACTACCACGGAAACAATTGCTCAAACTCCAGTAGCGTTAGGACAGGAAATTTTTGAGGGTAAAGGAAACTGTGTCGCTTGTCATCAAGTTGCTGAAAAGGTGATAGGCCCTAGTTTACAAGAAATTGCTAAAATTTACAAAGATAAAAACGCTAACATGGTCTCTTTTTTAAAAGGCGAAGGCGATCCCATTGTCGATCCCAGCCAGTACGAAGTCATGAAAACAAATTTCGCGATCACAAAAGCCATGTCAGATGAAGAGCTAAAAGCACTAGAAGCTTACGTATATTCGCATTTAAAATAGATTTTTTTCTAGGAGCTAAATCCCGCTATCCGTTGCAATCTTATACGCCGAACCCCGGCACATAAGGATTTTCACTTTTATCGGGGCTACAAACAAGAACCGTTCCAGCTGGCGAACGGTTTTTTTATGCCTGCTTTTAAGCTGAAGCAAATTATTTTTTTATCTTTAAAAAATGGAAACAGTTCGCATCAAAACACCTTTAGGAATTGCCGAAATCATTGGTGATGAAAATGGAATAGCCAAAATTGCAGTGAGTGATGACGGAATTATATCAGAAAACATTCCACTAGCTTTACAAGAGGCCGTTACCCAACTTAACGATTATTTCGAGGGAAAACGAACACAATTTGATCTCGAATTGAATCCACTTGGAACCCAATTTCAACGAAAAGTGTGGAAAGCATTAACAGATATTCCATTCGGGAAAACGAGATCCTATTTGGAACAATCTAAAATTTTAGGTGACGTCAAAGCGATTCGCGCTGTAGCTTCCGCTAATGGGAGAAATCCGTTGTGGATTGTGGTGCCCTGTCATCGCGTCATCGGAACGGATGGTTCGCTTACGGGTTATGCTGGTGGGTTGTGGCGCAAAAAATGGCTTTTGGAACATGAAAACCCAACAGCACAGCAAAGTCTGTTTTAAAAATAAACTTCTATATTTTTTTGATTGTTAGAAATTTAGATGGTGTCAAATTCAAAAAAATCAATCAAGTTTATTAAATTCGATTATTGTATTGAATCTAAAATCTAAATAGTCAATAAATCTAACCAATATAGCTGATGATCGAAAAAATTAATCTCAATAACATTTTGTTTTTAGATATTGAAACCGTTCCAGAAACGGAAAATTTCAATGCTTTGGATGACGAAATGAAAGAACTTTGGGAACTAAAAACACATTACCAGCGCAAAGACGAGTACGATCCAGAAGATTTTTACGATCGTGCAGGAATTTGGGCCGAGTTTGGTAAAATAGTTTGTATCTCAGTGGGTTATTTTACGATTAAAGGAGACATTCGTAACTTTCGAGTGACTTCTTTTTTTGGGGAAGAAAAGAAAATATTACTCGATTTCAATACATTGTTAAATACACATTTCAACCAGCCACAGCATGTTTTGTGTGGTCATAACGCCAAAGAATTTGATATTCCTTTCCTCGCCCGACGCATGATAATCAACCAGATTGCTATTCCGAACAAGCTCAATTTATTTGGAAAAAAACCTTGGGAAATTCCGCATTTGGATACCCTAGAATTGTGGAAATTTGGAGATTACAAGCATTTCACTTCTTTAAAGTTACTGTGTAAAGTCCTTGGAATTCCTTCTTCAAAAGGCGATATCGATGGGAGCCAAGTGGGTCATGTTTTTTATGTAGAGAAAGATATTGACCGTATTGTAACCTACTGTGAGCGAGATACGATTGCCGTTGCACAAATTTTTCTGCGATTGCGAAGAGAAGATTTGCTAATTGAAGACGAGATTATTCATGTTTAAATTGGCGATACAAAAAAATAAAATTACAGTATATTTGTTGTATATTTGAAGCAAATATGCTGCACAATGAAAGAAACTATGAGAAAAACAAAGCTTTTTGATACTAAGAGAAGTATCCAAAATGCTAATGATAAAAAACTATCGGTAAAAAGATGGGCGTTATTTTCTGACAACAAAAATTATGTTTGGACAAATAAAATGGAACGTGTCAGTATAATAAGGAAGGGGATTCCATATGATTCCATAGAAGTGATTAGTAAAAGATTGAACAGGCCAGTAAAATCAATACTATCCATTGTAGGTTTGCCTCAAACAACTTTTAATAAGAAAAAAAATGAACACTCATTACTCGATAGTAGGGATAGTGAACTAATTTTGTTAATCACAGAATTAATCGATTATGGCTTAGAAGTCTTCAATAATGAGGAAGAAAAATTTCAGCGATGGCTTAAAAAATCGAATTTATCACTTGGAGGAAATTCACCAGAAAGTTTGCTAGATACTCTTACAGGTATTGATGAGGTTAATTTTTGTTTAAACAGACTTGAATTTGGAAATTTGGTTTAATGGTAGTATTTAGAATAGAGAGAGAAATATATTTAAAGAATACTTTAAATGGTATTGGAGCTTCAATGTCAAAAGGATACAGATGGAATAGTTTTAACACAAAACTAATTTACACTGCCGATAGTAGAGCATTAGCAACCTTGGAAGTTTCCGTTCATTTAGATTTGAGTGAAGATTTACCTTTAGATAGATTTTTTGTAGAAATTGAAATTCCGGATTCTATTACAATATTTGAGGTAAGAATAGAAGATCTTCCAAAAGATTGGAATGCTAAACCACCAACAATAACGACACAAACAATTGGCGATGATTTTGTTTTTTATAATGAGGCAGCTATACTAAAAGTACCGAGTAGTATAGTCCCTCAAGAATTCAATTATCTTATAAATCCTAATCATATTGATGTACGAAAAATAAAAATAAGCAGGGTCTATAACATGAATTTTGACTCAAGATTTCAAACAAAGTAAAACTGAATTTCATTCTTCAAGTATAATTTTTAATTTTATACATATATCTTGTCGGAGAAGAGTTGTTAATTGAGTGATGTAATCACTCCTATTTACACTTTCGGAACCCAATCAGGGTTCAAAACCTTGATTGGGTTTGTTGATAAATAATTACATTTACAAAAATTATAAGTTATGGTATTGAGTAGATTTTGGTTGGTCATTTTTATATCGGCAATTGTATTTGTAGTATTTAGTTTATTTGCAGGAGACAATTATACCATTGACCACGTTTTGAACGGAAAGAAAGATGATCCAATTCTTATTTCGGAAAAATATGTAGAGCAACTTCCTGCTTATATAAAAGACAGTATCCAAACGGCGGTAGACCAAACTATGATTATTAATCGTGATTCGCTCAATGCAGACACTACGTATGTTTTCAAAAACAAAACGGTAAAAATATACAGTGGTGTCCAAAAATCAGATGGATTATTACCAACATGTAAAAGTACGTTACTGGATTTAGTGCTTCCACTGATGGCTTATTTAGCCTTTTTCTGTGGCTTGATGGAGCTTTTAATCATTTCTGGTGCTTCGGGAAAATTAGCTAAAGCCTTAAGCCCTGTTTTTGTAAAAGTATTTCCGAGTATTCCCAAAAATCATCCTTCTATATCGTACATGACGCTGAATTTTGCTGCTAATTTCTTAGGACTGGATTCGGCCGCAACTCCTTTTGGATTAAAAGCGATGGAGAGTTTGCAAGAAATAAATCCTGAAAAGGACAAAGCTAGTGACGCCCAAATCATGTTCATGTGTTTGCATGCTTCGGGGCTTACGTTGATTGCTACTTCTATTATTGGGTATCGAGCCGCCGCCAATGCCAGTAATCCTGCTGATGTGATGTTGCCATGTATCATTACGTCGTTCATAGGTACAATTGCAGCGTTTTTGATTGTTGGAATTAAGCAAAAAATCAATTTCAAGAGTGCTTCTTTAGTACTGGTTTTAATTACGTTGATAGCAGCTATAATAGGTTTGTTGATGTACGTGAACCAGTTGGACTTAATTGGTAAAAATTATTTCACTTCAAATCTTTCTGCTTTAATATTAATAGCGATTATCGCTTTTACCTTGATTTTTTCTTTTGTAAATGAAAAGAAATTTACTGAAGCATCAACTACTGTCTTCGAGACGTTTGTGGTAGGAGCTAACAATGGTGTCAAAACAGGAGTTACAATTTTCCCTTATGTACTAGGAATGTTAGTTGCTATTTCCTTGTTTAGAAATAGTGGTTTGTTTGAAATAATTAGCAACTGGATTGCTTTTATTTTCTCTAACATGGGAGTAAGTAAAGAAATTACAGATGCTTTGCCTGTTGCCTTGCTACGTCCGTTTAGTTCTGCAGGATCTAGAGGGTTTTTGATCGATTCTATGAATACTTTTGGTGCCGACTCACTTACGGCTAGATTGGCTAGTATTTTTCAATGTAGCGCCGAAAGCACGTTTTATGTAATTGCGGTATACTTTGGTTCGGTAAACATTAAAAACACGCGTTATGCTTTAGGAACCATGCTTATTGTTGATGTGATATGCGTAGTCACTGCTATTTTTGTAGCGACTTGGTTTTTTTAGAAAAAATGATGCTATAAATTATATTTCTCGAATCCTATAAAATCAAAAAAACCACAGTCTAAATAGGGTTTAGTACTGTGGTTTTTGTTTGTTTTTAAATTCAATTAAAGATCCAATTCCATTTCTGGAATATCTCCTTCAATAATTAAATTAGCTTCAGTTGAAGCAATAATATGTTCAACAGTTACACCTGGTGCTCGTTCTAGTAGCTTGAATCCTTGCGGAGTTATTTGCAGTACAGCAAGTTCAGTAACAACTTTTTTAACGCAACCTACACCCGTTAATGGCAACGAACATTTTTTAAGAATTTTAGATTCTCCAGCCTTATTCACATGCATCATGGCTACTATAATATTTTCTGCCGAAGCGACTAAATCCATTGCGCCTCCCATTCCTTTGACCATTTTCCCTGGAATTTTCCAGTTGGCTATATCACCATTTTCAGAAACTTCCATAGCGCCAAGGATTGTTAGGTCAACATGTTGGCCACGAATCATGCCAAAACTAAATCCAGAATCAAAGAAACTGGCTCCCGGTAATGTTGTTATGGTTTGTTTTCCTGCGTTGATTAAATCGGCATCTTCATCCCCTTCAAAGGGGAATGGTCCCATTCCAAGAACCCCATTCTCACTTTGAAACTCAACGTCAATACCCTCTGGAATATAGTTCGCTACCAGTGTAGGAATTCCGATTCCAAGATTTACATAGTAGTTGTGTTTCAATTCTTTCGCAATGCGTTTTGCAATTTGGTTTTTATCTAAAGCCATGATTAGAAAATTTTTCTTACTGTAAGTTGTTCAATTCGTTTCTCGTATTTCTCGCCTTGAAAAATTCTATTTACAAGTATTCCTGGAATATGAATTTCATTTGGATTTAAACTTCCTGCGGGCAATAGTTCTTCAACTTCTACAATGGTGATTTTTGCTGCTCCAGCCATACAAGGATTGAAGTTTCTTGCCGTTCCTTTGAAAATTAGATTTCCGGCTTCGTCTCCTTTCCATGCTTTCACGATTGCAAAATCAGCTTGAAAAGCGTGTTCCATGACATGCATTTTTCCGTTAAATTCACGAACTTCTTTACCTTCGGCAACTTCGGTTCCGTAACCGGCTGGTGTAAAAAAAGCAGGAATTCCAGCTTGTGCTGCGCGGCAGCGTTCTGCTAAAGTACCTTGCGGAATAAGATCAACTTCGAGTTCTCCGGATAGCATTTGGCGTTCAAATTCGGCATTTTCACCTACATAGGAAGAGATCATCTTTTTAATTTGATGCTTTTGCAAAAGTAGCCCCAAACCAAAATCATCAACTCCTGCATTATTTGAAATACAGGTTAATTCTGTACTGCCTTTTTTAACTAATTCTCCTATCGAATTTTCTGGAATACCACATAATCCGAAACCGCCCAGCATGATTGTCATGCCGTTTTCAATGCCTTGGAGTGCATCTTGGACGTTATTTACTTTTTTGTTAATCATAAAAATAAGGTGCTATTGATGTAATTATAATTTTTTAAATATTCTTAGGAGTTCCGCTTGTTTCATAGTAGCAGAAAAGTCTAGCCCAGATGGAGTGAAAATCCTGTCATTGCGAGGAACGAAGCAATCCCATTTGTTACTCTCGATATGCGATTGCTTCGTTCCTCGCAATGACTTTTACAATTCAAATTCTTCTGTATCTTGTTCTACTGCAGTGGTATCTACAACTTTTCTTGGTACATAACAATCTACTTTTATAGATAGATTGGTTGGTCTTTCAAACTTTTCCTTTGAAACTTTAAGCGATGGATCAGCGTAACATAATTTCATGAAATATCCCCAAACTGGTAGAGCGGCAGTTGCTCCTTGTCCGTAAGTAATGCTCTTGAAACGGGCAGAACGGTCCTCGCAACCTACCCAAACTCCGGTTACAAGATTAGGAACCATTCCCATGAACCAACCATCAGATTGGTTTTGAGTTGTACCTGTTTTTCCTGCAATTGGATTTCTAAAAGAATAAGGATATCCAGTCCAGCGGTTGTCGCCATTACCACCACCAGTGGTACGCAAACGGTCTCCAGAACCTCCTTCGGTTACACCCTCCAGTAATTTGATGACTGCATAAGCGATGTCTTTGTTTAAAACATCGTGCGATTCAGGAATGGGTTCGTAGATGATTACGCCACTTTTATCTTCAATTTTTGATATAAATTGGGGTTTCATATAAACACCTTGATTTGCAAAAGTGCTGTATGCGGCAACCATATCTTCTACGGTTATTTCGACAGCTCCAAGCGCAATAGAAGGTTGATTTACAATTTCGGATTTCACCCCTAATTTATGGGTTAAATCAATTACGGCTTCCGGTCCTACTTTGTCAATTAATTTAGCCGATATTGTATTTATAGAATTGGCTAAACCCCTTTTCAGAGTAACCATACCTCGGTATTTATTATCGGAATTTTTAGGTTCCCAATCTTCGGTTACATTATGACGTCCTTTTCTAATCATGAAAGGTCCGTCAACAATAGAGTCACACGGAGACATATTCAATTGTTCGATGGCAGTAGCGTATACAAATGGTTTGAAGGTCGACCCTACTTGTCTAGCACCTTGCCCTACGTGATCATACTGAAAATATTTGTAATTGATACCACCTACCCAAGCCTTTATTTCACCTGTTTGTGGCTCCATTGCCATCAATCCCGATTGTAAAAAGTGCTTGTAATACCTAATTGAGTCTAATGGTGTCATAATGGTATCTTTTTCTCCTTTCCAAGAAAAGACAGTCATTTTTGTTTTTTCGCTGAACGATTTTATAATTTCTTCTTCGCTTTTATCCATAGATTTCATAACCGCCCATCGGTTTGACGATTTCATAGCTTGATTAAGAATCTTTTGGGTTTCTACAGAAGAAATATTGACAAAAGGAGCGTTTTTATTGTCCTTTGATTGATTGAAAAATTCTTCTTGTAAGTTGGCCATGTGGGCAGAAACGGCTTCTTCAGCATGCAACTGCATTCTGGAATCAATTGTAGTGTAGATTTTCAGACCATCTTTGTAGATGTCATAATCTGATCCATCTGGTTTTTTATTTTCTTCAGCCCATTTTTTCATGTAATCACGAAGGTATTCTCTAAAATACGTAGCCGTCCCGTCTTTGTGGGTTTCTAATTTAAAATTTAATTTGATCGGTAAACTTTGTAGTTTTTCTTTTTCCTCTTTGGTGATGATTTTTCCTTTTGCCATTTGTGAAAGCACCACATTTCTGCGGTTTGTCACACCTTCTGGGTTTCGTATTGGATTGTATAAACCAGAGTTTTTAAACATTCCTACTAATATTGCCGATTCACTAATGGTTAAATATTTTGGTTCCTTAGAAAAATAGGTTTTAGCTGCTGAACTTACTCCAACAGAATTATTCCCAAAATCATATACGTTGCAGTACATTGCGATGATTTCATTTTTAGTATATTGTCTTTCTAATCGAATAGCGATAATCCACTCTTTTATTTTTTGTACTATTCTAAAAGGCAGGAATTTAGATCCTTCTCCGTGAAAAAGTTGTTTGGCTAATTGCTGTGTCAATGTACTCGCTCCACCGCTGGTTCCTAAACTGGAAATAGCTCGTAAAGTTCCTCTGCCATCAATACCGGAATGCTCATAAAAGCGAGCATCTTCGGTAGCAATTAGTGCTTGTACTAAATTTTTTGGTAAATCAGCATAGCGCAATTGAGACCTGTTTTTTTCGAAATACTTCCCTAAAACTACACCATCTGCCGATATGATTTCGGTTGCTAAGTTGGAGTCTGGATTTTCTAGATCTTCAAACGAAGGCATCGAACCAAAAAGTCCCCATGAAGCAAATAAGAAAAACAAACCAACAGCACCCATTCCATAGAAAAAAATTTTCCAAAATTTCTTTTGATAGTAAGCAATGTTCTTATCGCTGTTTTGTGCCTGATTGTTATTTTTTTTGATAGCCATAATACTATTTTATTCTTTTTTTTCTATTCTAAAACCTACTTCTGTAATGCCGTCTAATGCTTTCACTCCGAGAATCTTACCGTTTTCTCTAACTGCTTGCTTGATGTAGACTTTGTATTTTGATCTGAACCTCACATTTTCCTTGTAAAAAAGTTTACTTTCTTTTAAGTCTGAAAAACCATTGCCTAATAATGTGCCGTCTGGCTCTGCCATTTGGTATTCAAGTGTGTCTACTTTCGTAAATCCATTTGGTAATTCCAACGCCACAACTAAAAACAAATTATTAAATTGATAATCGTTATTAGCTCTCAAATTTACAAATAGATTATATCGTTTTGTGGAGTCCAATTCTGGTAAATTGAAGGTAACAATACTGTCTTTGTTCCAAGCACTACCAACCGATTTGTACTCATCAAAAACTCTTTTTTTGTCACATGAAGCAAAGATAATCATCACTAAAAGGAGTAAAGCGCTATTTTTTATCCACATTTTTGGTAATAATTATAGGTTTTCTAGGCTCTGCAGGCTTTTTATCACTTTGTTGCTGACTATTATTATTATTATTAATAGGTTTACTGCTGTTGGCTACAATCACATTTTCTCCACCAGCTTTGCGTTTTTTATGCTGTTTTTTCTTTGGTTTTGGTTGGTCAAAACGAGTTAAACTTTCCTGACCCATTGCATTATTAAAGTTTTTCTCTGGTTCAGCAATAATCTCAATCGCATAATCTTCTAACGAGGAAACTTTATTTTTTAGCTTGTTTTCGGCAACAATTTCTTGTACTTGTTCAATTTTTAATACGTGCCAATTGGCGAAATTATTGGTATAGGCAAACCACATTAGCCCTTTGAAAATATCTTGTTTTTGGCAAATGGCATCTCCTTTTTCAGTGACTAACTTAGTTTCGAAATCTGGGAAATGCTTTAAGGCATCCATGTAGGTGTCTAGCTCATAGTTTAAGCAGCATTTTAATTTACCGCATTGTCCTGCCAGTTTTTGTGGATTCAAAGAAAGTTGTTGGTACCTTGCTGCTGAGGTATTTACACTTCTAAAATCTGTCAACCAAGTAGAACAACACAATTCTCTTCCACAAGATCCTATTCCTCCTAAACGAGCGGCTTCCTGACGGAAACCTACTTGTTTCATTTCGATACGAGTACTGAATTCTTTAGCAAAATCTTTGATTAAAGCACGAAAGTCAATTCGGTCATTTGCGGTGTAATAAAAAGTAGCTTTTGATCCATCCCCTTGAAATTCGATATCCGAAATTTTCATTTCCAGTTTTTGAGCAATCGCCAGTTCCCGTGCGCGAACCTTCATCGGCTCCTCTTTATCGCGAGCAGTAGACCAAATATCAATGTCTTTTTGAGAAGCTTTTCTATAAATTTTAGGAATTTCATTGCTTAAAGGATTTGCTCCTTTTTTCTTCATTTGGATGCGAACCAGTTCTCCTGTAAGAGTTACAATTCCAATATCATGTCCTGGAGAAGCTACCGTAGCAACTATGTCGCCCATGCTTAACGTTAATTTCTCAGTATTGCGATAAAATTCTTTACGGCCGTTTTTGAAGCGTACTTCAACACAGTCAAAAGGGGCTTCGCCATTGGGCAAACTCATATTAGAAAGCCAATCAAAAACCGTTAATTTATTGCAGCTATCGGTGCCGCAAGTCCCATTATTTTTACAACCCTTAGGTGCGCCACCATCAGAAGTTGAACAACTTGTACATGCCATAATCTTATATGTAGTGTTGCGACGAGCACAACTTAAGTTCTTAAAACGTTTAATGTGTAAAGATAGTATTTTTTAATTTTATGGAACAACGACTAAAAGCATCAATAAATCTTAAAATTTAACTAAAAAAAACCCATTACAGATAGGTTTTGTAATGGGTTAATTTAAAATAATTTAAAGTGATTTTTTTAGTCTATAACCTTATATAACTTATCAGATAAGCGAATTCTAAATGGCAATTTAAAAGTACAAGTATCTCCAGAAACTGCTTTTTCTTGCGCTAAATCGTTCACCAGCATTTCTTCGATTACTATTTTTTGTTCGCCGGTTGTAGCACCTTTGATTAGAATCGTATCGCCAATTTTGATTTCATTCTCTTCAATTAAAAACTGACCAATACTTGGTTTTGGAAAAAAATGTGTCCCTTTTCCAATATAAACTTTCTTAATTTTTGGTTCTTTTTTGACTGCGGTCCCGACTCTTCGGGATGGTTTTTCAGCAACAAAAACACAATGCGTTTCTTCGTTATTTTTGAAAGTCAAGACGTCTGATTTTCCTTTTTTGAAAATCTTATTTCCGTTTTTAATGCCTCTTCGAATGGCTTTTTGTTCTTCTTCCGGCAAGTGAATGACATTTACACATTCAGCAGAACAGCATCCTTCCATTTTTTCTTTGCAAGAATCACATTGGATGAAAAGTAAATGACAACCTTCGTTCGCGCAATTAGTATGCACATCGCAAGGCTTTCCACATTGATGGCATTGCGAAACAATATCGTCTGTGATTCTTTCGCCCAAGCGGTGATCAAATACGAAGTTTTTTCCAATGAATTTACTTTCCAATCCTTCGGCTTTTACCTGACGGGTGTATTCAATAATTCCGCCTTCCAGTTGATACACGTTTTCAAAACCTTTGTGTTTGAAGTAAGCACTGGCTTTCTCACAACGGATTCCTCCGGTGCAATACATCAATACTTTTTTGTCTTGTTTGTGTTCCGCAAGTTGTTCTTCGATGATGGGTAAACTTTCACGAAAAGTATCAACATCTGGTTTTATAGCTTTGGTAAAATGTCCAATTTCTGATTCGTAATGATTTCGCATATCAACTACAATCGTGTTTGGATCTTCGAGTAATTCATTGAATTCCTTGGCTTTTAAATGAATTCCGATATTAGTTACATCAAAAGTTTCATCGACCAAACCGTCAGCCACAATCTTATCACGCACTTTTACGGTCAGTTTCAAGAACGAGTGATCGTCTTGTTCTACGGCAATATTCAATCGGATTCCTTTCATGAAATCATAGACTTCAATAGAATCTTTGAACGCATAGAAATTATCTGCAGGCAATGATAATTGGGCGTTGATTCCCTCACTGGCTACATAAATTCGACCCAAAACTTCAAGAGCGTTCCACGCCAAAAATAATTCGTTACGAAATTGTGTTGGATTTGAGATTTGCGCATAAGCATAGAAAGACAGCGTAAGACGTTGTTTTCCGGCATCATCAATCATGATGGCTCTTTCCTCTGCGCTTAATGTGTTATACAGTTGCATGCTATAAACAGTTTTAAGTTGAGAAATATATTTTTTGCAAAAGTATGGAAAAAGGTTCAGAGGAGCAAAGTTTTGGAGGAACTAAGGTTCACAATCAATAATAATACATGCTTAATTTACTTTGTGGTTTAATTTTTAGGAGCTGTTTCCAGCTTTTCGCTATATCTCTTGTTTCCGCTATCGCTACAACAAGAGGATGCCGCTACAATCTGGGCTAGGGTAGTTGTGTTAAATAGAATGTTAAGTTTTTTAGAGTCGTATTTATTACGCCGAGCCGAATGAGAGGAATTGTGTGGCTAGCGGGATTTAATTAAGAATTGTTTTTAGGGTTATCAGAAAACTCTCAAATAAAAAAGCATCTGTTGTTCGTTCGGCATTGTTTACAATCGGTTATAAACTTTGTTTTAAAATCCATTTCTTAGCTGGTTCAGTCCAAACGCTCAATGGTTTGTATAAAAATCCGTGTCCTAAGTTAGTCTGTATTTCAAGTTGCTCAAATTTTGTTGTAAAGTTTTCTCTGTTTTTCCAATAATTATAATTTTTCCCCGCAATTCCGTCAGACAAATCATAAATACATAAAACTTGTCCGTGAAATTTCCAATCATTGTTTGTTTCTTGATATTCGTTATTTCCTGCAAGTAAAACATAGTTGATTGGATTTGTATTAAAGCTCGAAATATTAGATGCTATAATCGCTCCTTTTGAGGCTCCCACAATAGTTATATCAATTGGTTTAACACCATTTTTGATAAGGCTATCAATTTGTTTTGAAACGTGAATAGCATATTCTTTTGGGTCAACATTTTCATTGCGTATCTCGTATTGAACGACAGATTTCTCAACTTTTATCGCTGAAACGATGCTATCAAACTCATATTTTCCAAAGTCCTCGCTGTAAGCATTTCTACCATGTATTTCAATAATTCTACCGTGTATGTAAAAGATATGTTTTTCTTTACCTTGCTCATTGTATTTTAAACCGCAACTATACACAATAATTGGTATTAATAGGATCGTTAATGTTTTTAATTTCATATTGTGAATTTTGTCATAATGTTTCTGCTAACTATTTAATATCATCAAATATACACATCTTTTTCTATCCTAAATTTTTATAGCCCAGATAGCAGTGGAAATCCTTTTTTATCCGCTTTTTAGCGGAAAAAAAGATTGTAACGAATAGCTGGAAAAAGCTCCAAATAAAAAAACCACGCCGAGACGTGGTTTTAAATTTTATGCTTTGGCATGTATTAGCAATATTCGTTGAAAGCGTCTTTCAAGTTTTCAGCAATTAGTTCCGCTGGACGACCTTCAATGTGGTGACGCTCTAACATGTGCACTAATTCTCCGTTTTTGAACAAAGCCATACTTGGCGATGATGGAGGAAAAGGGAACATGTGTTGTCTCGCTGCATCAACTGCATCTTTGTCAACTCCTGCAAAAACAGTGATTAAATGGTCTGGTTTTTTAGCGCCATCTAAACTCATTTTTGCTCCTGGACGTGCGTTTCTCGCAGCACAACCACAAACCGAATTTACAACTACAAGCGTTGTTCCTTCTAATTTCATTGCGTTTTCTACTGCCTCAGCACTATGTAAATCTTGAAAACCTGCAGCAGTTAATTCCGCTTGCATTGGTTTTACCATTTCTTCTGGATACATATCTTTTTATTTTAAATCAATATTAATTTTGAGTTGCAAAGTTACAAAGTTTACAATCAAGAATTGGAGTTGAATTATAAAGTTTTGTTATAGTTTGATTGTTATTTTATTGCTTTGAAAGCCACATGAAAAATAGCTTTTATAAATAGCATTTTTGGACATTTTAAAATCACTTGAATGTCTTCGTATAAAGTAGTTTCCTCGTCCAGAAATTTAAAAATCAAACTTGGATTTCCTTTTTTGAACATTGAAGAAAAGATGTTGGAACCCAGTTCGTTTTTTCGATCTAAAATGTCTAATAAAAGCAAATCGTAAAACCAGAATTTGGTTCTTTTGTGAAACTTAGTGAAGTCGGTTTCCTTTTGCAAAAAAGCCACTAATTCTGTTGATTTTTTATCCGAATTTTTGAAAGTATAACCCGTACTCGCTTTCGTCCAACCACCGGAAGTTCCTATGTTGATTGCGTTTTTTGTATTCGCTTTCCAAAAAGGATAACACGTCATGGGAATGCTGCCTTGCTCTTTTTCGACGATTTCATAGTTCGTAATCCCAAGTTTTTCGATGTATTGCTGGATTTCGTTTTCGTATTCTTCTTTTTTTAAATGGTGGTGCGAAAACAAAGTGTATTCTAGTAAAGCTTCCGTTTTTGAGGTGGGCAATACGTACATAAAACGGGTATTCCCTTTTTGTACTACCGAAAAATCCATGAACGTGGCTTGCCCCATATTGAAGAATACAGCTTGCTCACTTTTGATAAACCAACCTATAAAATGCTGTTGTAAAACAGGATATTTTGTCTGACTTTCTGCTTTATGTTTGTTGTAAATACTATTAAACAATTTCGAGCATGAAAAAGATTCGCTTTCTGTTTGTACTAGAATTATAGTTTCAGATTCTTCGATTTCCAATACTTTTTCATGGATGAAAGTGATATTTTCTTGTTTCGAAAGCAAATCAAATACCTGAGTGTAAAAATCCAGTCCTTTCACCATATTGTAGTGGTACGGTTTCAAGTCTAGATCCCTGCGGAGGTCTGCATTGGCAAACAAAGCCGAATCCCATTTCTTTGAAATTGATTGTTCCCAAAGTGAATCGTTGGTTTTCCAAAAACACCACGTTCTGTCGTTGGTTTTTTTAGTATTTTCATCCAATAATAAAATACTCTTGTCCTTAAATTTTCCGGATTGCACCATTTTATACACGGTCATCAAAGCCGATAATCCTGCGCCGGTAAAAATATAATCGTAGTGTTTCATTTGGGAATTTGACATTTCTCCAAAAATAGACAATTTTATTCTTTTAGTTTCTCTAAAATCAGCTTTAATTCTTTTGGTTTTAAGTAGCCGCTGTGCTGAAAAACAATCTCATTTTCACTATTCAAAACACACAAAACAGGAAAGTTTAGTTGCTTATTGACTGTTGCTAATGCGATGGCCAGCTCATGGGTTCCGGAGTTGTTTCCCGTGGGCTTGAATTGAAAAGTAGTTTTATTGAAAATAACCGTTCGTTTTTCTTCTGCATTAAAATTAACAAAATAAAAAGTGTTGTTGATATCCTTGATGATTTCCTCGTTTTTAAAAGTAGTGTTTTTCATGGCATGACAAAACTGGCACCAATCGGTTTGAATAAAGACAATCGTTTTTCTCTTTTCGATGCCTTGTAAACTGTCTATTTCTTCGAATGAAACTGAACGCAACTGCGCAAATCCAGGCTGAATCCCGCAGCATAATAACAACAGTAAATAAAGAATCTTTTTCATTATCTTAAGGTATATCGAAGTCCGAAAAAACTTCTGATTCCTTGATTGGGTCCATACACATACGTCGTGTCAAACGTCAACCCATACGGGTTTTCCGGCGTTGCCAATACTTGTCCGTTCGAGTCGTACGTTACATTTTTATCAAAAGGATCATTTGTTCTTGCAATTAAAAACGGGTTATTTTGTTTAGGCAAAAAGTTCAACAGGTTTTTAATTCCAGCATAAAATTCAAAGTTTTTCAAACCAGAATAGGTAAACTGAATGTTTTGCAAACTGTACCAAGGTGATTCTGGAGCACGAGGATCTAAAATGCTTAAAAGAGGTAGCTGCATGGGGTTGTACACATTTCCAGTGTAATCTATATTCAAATCGATAGCTTGAATTTTATAGGAAGCACTCCAGGTTGCTGTAAATTTTTCGGTTAAATAGGGTGTTTCTTTTCGGCCATTTTGAACATTTTTATTGTCTAGCAAAGAAGCGCCGGTGATAATTTTTAATCCATTTGGGAAATTGAAATCGATATTCATACTGATTCCCTGGCTTATCGCGTAACCATCGATGTTGTCGTAGATGATTTGGTTGGGATTAGTAACATAATCCGAAACAATTTTATTGCTGAATCGCGTATTGAAAAAGGAAGTTTCAATGCCTATAAAGGTTCCGTTCTCGAAATTTATTTTCTTGATATAATTCAAATTGGCATTTATCGATTGTTCCGGTTTCAGGTTATTTGCGATTACAATTTCACGAGCACCAGTCAAAGCTGCGTGATCTTCGGTGAATAAATTAACTACTCTAAAACCCGTTCCGGCATTCAAACGAATAATATTATTGTCATTCAATTTCCATTTATAGGCAATTCGTGGCGTCAAGATACTTCCGTGAAACGAGTTGTAATCGTAACGCAGTCCAAGAAGTACCTTGTGTTTTTCAGCGAATGTAATTTCGTTTTGAACAAAAATTCCCGGTAACCATGTTTTTTCTGGGTTGTTGTTTCCCAGTTTTGAAGTTGCCGGCGTATTGTCATCGTAATAATTGTAACGTGAGGCAAGTCCAGTAAGCAAATCATTTTTTCCTATTTTTTTATCCCAAGTCAGCTGTAAAAAGCCAATTTTTTGGTTGGCAATATAACTCGTTGTCCCGTAGCGACTGTCCTGAAAATGTACATTTCCTGAAAAGGAAAGCACCAGTTTTTCTGGAAAAGGCAATTGGTAACTTCCTATAAGTTCGGCTCGTTTGGTATAAATGCTTTCGCCATAGATTTCGTCTCCTCCGCGGTGTTTTTTCTCCCAACGCACATCGCCACCAAAACGCTCTTCATAAACGCCACGCGCCGCAATGGTGAACAATCGATTTTCATTTCTGTTGAAAGTCCATTTTTGAAAAAGGGAAATACGGTCAGAAAGTGTCACATCGGTAAAATTGTCGTTATCGTTGTCAATTTTTTGATTGTATCTGAAATAATTTAAACCCAAAAGAGCTGTCGCTTTCTTGCCTACATTGATTTTTACTCCTAAGTCAACATTGGTTTCCAACCAAGAAGTAGAAAACACATCTGCAGAGAATAGGGGAGCATTGGTTGGATTTTTGGTAATAATATTAATCAAACCTCCAACTGCCTCACTACCATATAAAGACGAAGCGGGACCTTTTACGATTTCAATTCGTTCCACCAATGAATTTGGAATTCCTGATAATCCGTACACCGTTGATAAACTGCTCACGATGGGCATTCCGTCAATTAGAACCAATGTATACGGACCTTCAAGCCCATTAATATGGATGTCGCCCGTGTTGCAAACGCCACAATTAAGCTGTGGTCTTACACCATTTACATTTTGTAATGCTTCATAAATACTGGCCGTTGGATTTTTTTTGAAAAATATTGGGGAATACACCTCGACCGGAACGGCGCTTTCTAATCTTTTTACCGCTTTTAATGTTCCCGAAACCACGACTTCGTTAAGTTGGTTTTCGGTATTTGAAAGTTCAAAATCCAAAATGTTGTTTTCATTGATTTTGACGGTGATGTTCTTTTTTAATGTTTGAAAACCGCTTGCTGTAATCTGAAGTTTATAATTTCCTTCAGCAATCGTATCGATACTGTAATATCCTAAACTATCCGTTTGGGTGGCGTATTTTGTTCCAATTAATAAAACACGAGCCTCCGAAACTCCTTTTTTTTCTGATGAAACAAATCCCGAAAGACTCGTTTTTTCTTGGCTGTAGCCAAAATGGACTAGTAAGATTATTAACGACACGAATGTTTTTTTCACTGTACTTAAATTAAATTTAGACAAAGCTAAAAATTATATTTTGCAAAACAAATTTTTTAATTACATTTGTATCAATAACTTATTTCATGACTAAATCTTTAGAAGAAGTAAACCAGTCCGTTTCTACATTAAATAAGAAATCAGTATTTAGAAAAATACTGGCTTTTTTTGGACCTGCCTATTTAATTAGTGTCGGTTACATGGATCCTGGCAACTGGGCGACAGACATTGCTGGCGGAAGTCAGTTTGGGTATGCCTTGTTGTGGGTATTGTTGATGAGTAACATTATGGCTTTGTTGTTGCAAAGTTTGAGCGCCCGTCTTGGGATTGTTACCCAACGGGATTTGGCGCAAGCCTCAAGAGAAACCTATTCGCCATTTATAAACTATATTTTATATTTCCTTGCTGAAATTGCTATCGCAGCCTGCGATCTCGCTGAGGTTTTAGGAATGGCGATAGGAATTAATTTACTTTTTGATATCCCATTGATTCAAGGGGTTATGATTACTGTTCTGGATACTTTTTTGTTATTGTTTTTAATAAACAAAGGCATCCGAAAAATGGAAGCTTTTATTATTGTGTTGGTTGCTATCATTGGCTTTTCCTTTATATTCGAAATGATATTTGCTCAACCGGAACTGGATAAAGTATTGTTTGGATTAATTCCTTCAATGCCTAATGAAGCGGCATTATACATTGCTATTGGAATTATTGGTGCAACCGTTATGCCGCACAATTTGTACCTACATTCATCATTGGTGCAAACCAGAAAATTTGAAAGAACTACAGCGGGAATTAAGCAGGCTTTGAAATACAATTTCATCGATTCGACTATTGCTCTAAATTTGGCTTTTTTAGTAAACGCAGCGATTTTAATTTTGGCGGCAGCCACATTTTACAAAAATGGAATGTTTGAAGTAGCCGAGATTCAGGATGCCCATCGTTTTCTAGAGCCGCTTTTGGGAAGCAAGTTTGCACCTATATTATTTGCGGTAGCCTTGATTGCCGCCGGACAAAGTTCTACAATTACTGGAACTCTCGCAGGACAAATTGTAATGGAAGGTTATCTTAATTTACGCATTCAGCCTTGGGTTAGAAGAATCATTACCCGATTAATCGCAATTGTTCCGGCAGTTATTGTAATTACTATTTATGGTGAAAGTGTTACTGGGAAACTATTGATTTTGAGTCAGGTTATCCTGAGTTTGCAATTGGGTTTTGCCATTATTCCGTTGATTCATTTTGTCAGTGATAAATCAAAAATGAAAGGATTTCATATTGGAAAAGTGACGCAAATCGCTTCTTGGGTTATTGCAACAATTATTGTTTCATTGAATGCTAAGTTGGTTTTTGATGAAATTACAGGCTGGCTTGAAACTTCAAAAAATCCACTTTTGTTATGGTTAACGGTTGTTCCTTTAGCCTTTGGATTCTTGATTTTGTTGCTTTATATTGTGTTCAAGCCTTTTATTTCTCGAGCTAAAATTGACATTCAAAATCATTCGCCACATAGTTTAAAACTGCAATTTTCTAAATCGGGAAGTTATACAAAAAAGAATATTGCGGTTGCAGTTGATTTTTCTAGTGCAGACGAAGTTGCTTTAAATAATGCTTTTGAACTAGGCGGAATAGAAGCAAAATACACTTTGATTCATGTGGTAGAAACCGTAGGAGCTATGATGTATGGAGAAAACATTGATGACCATGAAACGCTGATTGACGAAAAATTATTAGAAGAATATAAAGTAATATTGACCGAAAAAGGCTTTCAAGTGCAAACGAAGTTAGGTTTTGGTAAGCCAAACAAAGTTATTCCGGAGATTATCAATAAAGGAGAATTTGATATTTTAGTGATGGGAACGCATGGTCATACTGGATTCAAAGATTTAATTTTTGGAACTACGGTAAACAAACTGCGACACAAAATTTCTATTCCGTTACTGATTGTAAAAAATTAAATTCTTGCGCCGAATTTGTTTTAAAATCAGGAGCTATTCCCGCTATCCGTTTTAAATGAAATTCACTGAACTCCAATGCAAATAAAAGGATTCCCACTATTATTGGGATTAGGGAATCTGAAATCAAAAATCGTTAATCTGCAATCAAAAATCAAATGACATTTTCAGAAGAGAACTATCTTAAAACTATATACCATCTTACCATTATTTCAGATTCAGAAATAAGCACCAACGCAATTGCCGAAAAAATGGAAACCAAAGCTTCTTCAGTGACTGATATGCTCAAGAAATTAGCTGAAAAAGATTTGGTGAATTACAAAAAATACCAAGGCGTTTCCCTAACTGAGCAAGGCAAAATTGCGGCAAAAATGATTGTGCGTAAGCACCGTTTATGGGAAGTTTTTTTAGTAGATACGTTAAATTTTTCTTGGGATGAGGTGCATGATATTGCAGAGCAACTGGAACATATTAAGTCTGAAAAATTGATTAATAAACTTGATGATTTCTTGGGAAACCCTACCGAAGATCCGCATGGAGATCCTATCCCGGATGTCAATGGTCAAATTGTTAAGATCGAAAAGCAATTGCTCTCGGAGCTGTACGAAAACCAAGTAGGAATTTGTGTTGGCGTTAAAGACACATCTTCAGAATTTTTAAAATATTTAGACAAACAAGGCATCGCATTGGGTTCTAAAATTGAAATCATAGGAAAAGAAAGTTTCGATTTGTCATTGAAAATTAAAGTTGATATGCGTGATTTGTCCATTTCGAATAAAATTGCCAGTAATCTTTTTTTGAAGGTAACATAGTATATTTGGCCTATCTTTGAGTGAATCATTTAAAATAGTTGGTTATGAAAAATATGGTATTGTTGTCATTTTTGTTGTTTTGTACATTTAGTTTTTCACAAATAGCCGCAGAGAAAGTTTCTATTGCAAAAATCACTCAAAAAAAGTGTTTCAAGAAAAAGGGATTTACTTTAGTTTTAAAAGAAGTTGTATCGGATTCTCGTTGTCCAGAGGGACTAAATTGCATTTGGGCAGGAGAAGTTACAGTATTACTTTCGGTATACAAAGATTCAAAATTAGTTGAGGATAAAACCATGATTTTTTCCATGAAAAATCAAGAAGAAAATAAGCAGTGGTTTTGTGAATATTTGCCTGACAACCAAAAAAATCTAAAAAGTGTTCAGGTGTTGCCTTATCCAAGTAAGGATACGCCAATCGATAAGAAAAAATACTTTGTTAAGGTTTCTTATTTGAAGTAATGAGTATTAAATCCGCAATTAAACTTCGAGATGAAAAAATATATATTTTTAATCATATTTTTTGTTATTATTTTTTTAACAATCTATAAACCTTCATCTCCACCTTTTAACCTTGAAGGCAATTGGAATGGTAAAAAAATAATAATTGATGGCAAAGTAAAAGTCAAACATGATTTTTTTGTAGAAATAAATTTTTGGCGAAAAAAAATTCTAATGAAAGAACTACCTAACTCAAAAAAAAATTTTATAATTGCTGATTTTGAACTGAGAAAAAGTAATTCAGATTATTATTTAGTACTTAAATCAACTGAAGAAAACTTGAATGGTAAATTTGCAATTTCTTTAGATACTATAAAATCTCCATTGTACGAAAACAGCAAAGGATTGCGAGTCAATTTAAAAGTTTATTTAAATAGAACTATTTTACATCTACAAAAAGAATTGTACCCCCAAAAACCAAAAAAAGTTGAACTACCAAGACGAGGCTTGATATAAAAATATTAATTCTAGTAAGATATTTGCGAGATGAGAGCGTTACAATTAGTTTAAATTTTACGACTGTTTTGTATGTGTATTTTTTTTACAAAAAAACAACACTAATCAAGGCCCCAACCTCACAAATCCCAAAAAGGATTAACTACAACCGCAATCCCCATTTCCGCAATCTCCATCAGATTTTTTCTTTTTAAAAAAGAACTTTTTAATGAGAAAACCCAATGCTATGGTAAGCGCACTAAAAGCTAAAATTTCTTGAATATCCATACTGTAAAAATAACAAAAAGCAACCGATTAAGGTTGCTTTTTTGAGTTAAAGGAAATACAATTTTTAAGGTACTCGAGTAAATTGTTTTTATCCTATTTTGTTATAAGATGAGTTCGTTACATCTTTAGAATTTTGCTCCAACAGATATAAAGAATGTTCTTCCTTCGCCTGGTAAAATACCTGGACCTGGGTAACCTCCAGATCTTCTGGTAGCGTAGGTTTCATCAGTTAGGTTATTAATTCCAGATCTAAGATTGTAATTTTTTAGGAATTTATATTCAGCTGATAAATCCATTACAGTATACCCTTCTAACAAACCTATTACTCCAGTTGCTGATGGTGTAGTTGTATTATTGGCATCAGTAAATACTCTACCAGATGTTTTGTATTGTAAGGTCGTAGAAAATTGGTTTTTGCTCCAGCTGATACCAAAATTATGGATGTATCTCGGTGCGTTTTCAACTCGTTTCCCAGCCAAGTTTGCTACCGTTCCTGATGTTGGATTAAATTTGAAATCGGTATATCTTGAGTCAATGAAACTTACCGTTGCAAAAACATCTATAGTACCATACAAAGCATCAACTTCAAATAAACGCGTTACATTTAGATTAACAAAACCTTCAATTCCTTTATTGACGGTCTCGCCTAAGTTAGTTCTGTAAATAAAAGTACCCTGACTAATACCGCCAATTCTATTGTTGTAGCTAAGATAAAATAAGCTAAAATCAAAGTTCAAATAGTTTTTAAAGGTTCCTCTATATCCTAAATCAGCATTATATCCGCTCGCATCTTTTAAGTTTGGATCAATAACATCAGTAACTGCTGGTGGAGTAATATCAGAGAACAACACCGGTCTATACGCTTGCGTGATGTTAGCATATACATTCGTAGTACCCATTTTATACTCCATTCCAATTCCAAATAACGGTTGGTTTCGCGTAATGGTCTTGTTTTCAAAAGGTACGTCTGCGCCAGTGACAGAGTTTACGCCAAATCTTCCGCTTCCGTTTGAGGAAATATATTCATATCGAACTCCAGGTGTTACACTAAATTTTGGAGTTACTTTAAATTGATTTTCAACGAATAATGCGATGTTCTTAGTGGTGAAAGTAAGGTCTCTCTGGTATTTACCTTCAATTGATAAATCGAAATCAGATCTTGTTGTGCCATTTCCTTGTTGTTGTCTTTGTGTTTCAGCAGTATAGTAACGAGCTCCAAAAGCTACATTATTTTGAGTTTTCCCTATTTTATATTGATAAATATTTCTGTTTTCAATACCATAATTTTTGTAAAAATCTCGGTCTACTCTTCTGTTTTCGTAATCAAAAGTTGCAGTAATAATGGCATCTGCTTTATCAGGAGTTTTAACAAAACCAACGCTATTTCTTTCCCCTAACAATCCAAAAACTTTGGTGTTTGAACGTAAACGGTCATTGATTTTTGTATCAAAGTTCAATGCTACTAAGTTCCATGGCGTACCCAACCAGTTTCTTTCACGAAACGATTGTCTTGAATTTGCTTTAAACTGATCGTCGGTTAAACCCCCGGCCTGTTGCATGGCGTAATCCATATTGGTGTATTCAGCAGACAACTTAGTGTTTTCTGTGAAAGCATATTCTAAGAATACGTGCGAGTTTCTCACTTTATACTTGCTGTTATCTCTCCAGCCGTCAGCGCTTCTCGAATGATTGTAAGCGTAGTATGAAAATTTATTTATTTTTCCTCCAATGGCATTGTAACTGCTCATTAAGTTGTAGCTCCCTACCGTATTTTGAGTTTCAAATGTGAATGCTTTTTTGTCTTCACGCTTTAGTACATAATTTACCATTCCACCAAATTGTGGTCCAAATTGCAAAGAGGCACCACCACGAACCAATTCAATTGTTTCAACAGCTTCTAATGGCGGATTGTAATAGGCTTCAGGATAGCCAAAAACATCAGAGGAAATATCATATCCGTTTTGTCTAGTGTTTAATTCCCAGCTTCTGTTAGGACTTAATCCACGAACTCCAATATTAATTTGAATTCCAGATCCGTCATTTTCCCAAACGGTAACTCCCGGAACTCTAGAAAATACTTCACGAGCATTATTCGTAGTTAAGTTGGCGGTGATGCTCGATAATTTTAGGACTTCATTTTTTTTACCCGAAAAAAGAACAGTACCTTTTACTTCAGGTTGTCTTTCTGGACTTTGTTGCATAGGTGTTACAACAACATTTTTTAGGTTAATCGTTGCTTCATTTTGACTTTTAATACTGTCTTTTTGTGCTTGCGTTAGCTGCTTTTCTTGTGCAAAAATGATCGATGTAATCAGTAAAGATGCGGCAAGTAAATTATTTCTCATTTTTATTTAGATTGATTCTACGGTGCAAAAGTAATACACTAATATTATTTAGACAAATTAAAAATAACAAAATTTTAAGATTTAACTTTTGTTGATTTTTTATGCCAGCTGTTGAGTCAGCTATTTTAGCATTTGATAGGTGATTAACGCTACTACATACGCGAATCCGGACATGAAGATCAATTGTCCCGCAGGCCATTTCCAGGAATTGGTTTCTTTTTTAGTCACTGCGAGTGTACTGGCGCATTGCATGGCAAAGGCATAAAACAATAATAATGATATTCCAGAGGCAAAATTGAATATTTTCTCCCCAGTTACGGGATTAATTTCGGCAGCCATTTTATTCTTAATGGTTACTTCGTTTTCGCTGCCACCTACGCTGTAAATGGTAGCTAAGGTTCCCACAAAAACTTCTCTTGCAGCAAACGAGCTAATAATAGCAATTCCTATTTTCCAGTCGTAACCCAACGGTGAAATAGCAGGTTCAATTGCTTTTCCCATGATTCCAATGTAGGAATTCTCTAATTTTTGCGAAGCGACAGCATTTTCAAATTCGGGTTTTGGCAACGGATTATTCATTGTTTTTTCAGTGATAATTTTTTCCGCATTATTGAATTTCTCGCCCGGTCCGTAAGAAGCTAAAAACCATAAAACGATGGATATAGCGAGAATAATTTTTCCGGCACCAAAAATAAAAGCTTTTGTTTTTTCGATAACATTGATGCCGACGTTCTTGAAAAGCGGTAATTTGTAATTGGGCATTTCGACAACAAAATACGTTTTCCCTTTTATTTTTAAAATTTTATTCAAAATATAAGCAGAGAAAATAGCCATTCCAAAACCCAACAAGTAGAGCAACATTAAGGTCATGCCTTGCATGTTTAAAAATCCAAAAACACGAGTATCTGGAATTACTAAGCCAATAATAATCGCGTAAACAGGCAGTCGAGCTGAACAAGTAGTGAAAGGAGTTACTAAAATCGTTATCAGTCGTTCTTTCCAGTTTTCGATGTTTCTTGTGGCCATTATAGCAGGAATAGCACAGGCAGTTCCAGAAATAAGCGGCACCACACTTTTGCCCGATAAACCAAATTTTCGCATGATTTTATCCATCAAGAAAACCACTCTGCTCATATAACCGCTTTCCTCTAGAATGGAAATAAACATAAATAAGAAAGCGATTTGCGGAATAAAGATCAAAATTCCACCAATTCCAGGAATGATTCCCTGCGAAATCAAATTGGTCAATACACCAGCGGGTAAGTTTGCAGCAGCCAATGTGCTTAAAGAGGCAAAAGACGCATCTATAAAATCCATCGGAATTTTAGACCATTCAAATATGGATTGGAAAATGACGAATAATATCAAAAAGAAAATGACGTATCCCCATACTTTATGAGTTAAAACGCGATCCAGTTTGCTGCGGTAATCTTTAGCGATTGTGGTATCTATATTCAATCCTACCTTAAGCACATCATTGATAAACTGGTAGCGCTTGATAGTCTCTTTTTGTTGCAATCGTTTTAAATCAGAATGCGATTTAGTAAACGAGTTGCGAATTTCATTTCGATCTAAATTTAGGAAGTTAACATCTTGTGTAATGACCAACCATAATTTGTACAACAACTGGTTGGGAAATGCTTTGCGTAACCCGTTAAAATAATCTGGATCAATGACAGAAGCATTCAAGCATGGTTCGCTTGAAATGGTTTTATAATTAACAATCCGTTTTTTTAATTCATCGATTCCAAAACCTTTTCTAGAACTGATAAGCGCAATTTTTGTTTTTAAATGCTCTTCAAGGTATGGAATGTCTAAGGTAATTCCTTTAAACTTCATTCTATCAGCCATATTGATGACTAATATAGTTGGAATTTCAAGGTCTTTTATTTGTGTAAAAAGCAGTAAGTTTCGTTTTAAGTTTTCTACATCTGTAACAACAAGCGCAACGTCTGGATACAACTTATCATTTTTGTTAAGTAACAATTCAATGACTACATTTTCATCAATTGAGCTGGCATTTAAACTATATGTTCCAGGCAAATCTAGAATATTCGCTTTGACATTATTGGGTAATTTGCAAAAGCCGATCTTTTTTTCAACTGTAATTCCCGGATAATTCCCCACTTGCTGATTCAATCCTGTCAATTGATTAAAAACCGAGGTTTTTCCTGTGTTAGGATTTCCAATTAAAGCAACATTGATGTTTTGGTTGGTCATTAAATGTTGGTTTTTAGGATTTCAACTTCGATCTCACGAGCAGTTTCTACCCGAATAGCAACGTGTGAGCCATTAATGTTAAGGTATAAGGGATCGCCAAAGGGAGCAACTTGAAGAAGTTCGACTCTATTTCCCGGCAAACAACCCATTTCTAGTAATTTCAACGGAACAATGTCAATATCAAAATCTTTGATAATGGCCTTATCACCTTTTTTTAGAGAATGTATTGTTGTTCGCAAGTCTTATTTAGATTGAATTAAGATTGCAAAAATACATATTAATCCCCTAAAAAAAATGATAATTGACAATTTTTGATTCTTTTGGATGAATTTTAAGAATGATTAATTGTTTGTTCAGCTGCGATTTTCAATCAGATTGTAAGAGACTTAAAAGTCATTTTAAATTTTTAATTAGTACTTAAAAAAGTAATGTCTTCGATAAGTCGCTTGATATCGTCTTTGTTAGTCCCGTCATAAAAACCACGAACTCTTTTTTTGGTATCGACCAAAACAAAATTTTCGGTATGCACCATATCGTATAATTCACTTGGCTTGCCCAACTTGACAGCCAAGTAGGATTTTCTGGCCAGCGTGTAAATTTCCTTTTTGTCTCCAGTGACTAAATTCCATTTGGTATCATTTACCTGATTTTTTTTGGCGTAAGCCTTCAAAACAGGAACACTGTCTGTCTCCGGAAAAACGGTAAAAGACAACAATTTCACTTTTGGATTATTGGCGAACGCTTTCTGAACATCGGATAGATTGGTTGTCATTTTTGGACAAATTGAACCACAAGTTGTAAAGAAAAAATCTGCAACATATATTTTGCCTTCGTAATCTTTCTGGGTAATGGTTTTCCCGTTTTGATTGGTAAATGAAAAGTCAGCAATCGTGTGGTATTTACTTATGTACTGCACGGTGCTATCCACTAATTCTGGGTTTACATCTGCTGGATTGTAAATAGGCAATGTTTTTTTTGGCTTTAAAGCCGAGTAAAATAAAGTTAATATGATTGCTGAAAGAACAATGAAAACGCCAAAAAAGAGACGGTATTTTTTTAGAAAATCTGACATAATGTTATTTTGATGCAAAAATACGAAATCAGGTTTTGATTTTTATTCAAATTAACACAATCTTAGTGCGCCAAATTCTTTGAAGTAAATAGTTTGGGATGGTAATATTTAACATTAAACCTTTGAGTAGTTTTATAGTCTAAAAGGTGTTATATGTAAAGAATAGATTTTAACTAAAAATCAAATTATTTATTAATAGCTTTGTTAAGATAACTAAAAAACTAAAAAAAATGAAAAAAACCAGCAACAAGCAATTGCTTTTTGTGATTCCCGCAATTATGGGTTTTGCGGTCAGTCAATCTCAGAATTCTCCGGCAGCTAAAGAACCGGGAATCAATGTAAATTACATGGATAAAAATGTAAAACCAAGTAACGATTTCTTTCGGTATGTAAACGGAACTTGGTTAGACAATACGGAAATTCCTGCAGACAGAACGCGCTGGGGAAGTTTTGACGAATTGCGTCAAAAAACGGATGCTGATGCATTAGCGATTTTAAAAGAAGCTACAACAAATCCAAGTTACAAATCTAATACAGATCAAGGGAAAGCGATTAATTTATACAAATCTATTCTTGACACTGTTGGAAGAAACAGGTTAGGTATTGCTCCGTTGAAACCGTATTTGAAAAAAATTTACGCGGTTAAAAACGCCAAAGATTTAGAAGCATTAATGATTGAGATGGAACCTATCGGTGGCATTGGATTTATGGGTGCTGGCGTAGGAACTGATGCGAAGAACAGCAGTAGAAACGTGATTAATCTAGGTCCTGGAGGCGTAGGTTTGCCGGACAGAGATTATTACGTTTCTGAGGATGCTGATTCTAAAGAGAAACGAGCGAAATATGTTTTACACGTTGCCAAAATGTTGCAATACCTTGGTGATAAACCAGCAGTGGCTAAAACGAATGCTGAAAAAATCCTGGCTCTTGAAATTGCTATGTCTAAACCAAGATTGGACAGAGTAGAACGCAGAGACCGCCGCAAGTCCTACAACCCAATGACATTGGCTGAATTGAGTAAATTAATGCCATCTATCAACTGGAATAATTATTTCACAAAAATTGGATTGGCAAAAGTAGATACCGTAATTGTATCGCAGCCTAAATACATGATTGCGCTAGAAAGCATGTTGAAAGAAAATAAAGTAGAGGATTGGAAAGCCTACATGCGTTGGAGTTTATTGAATAGAGCTTCAAGCCAATTGTCAACTGAAATTGAAAATGCAAACTGGGAATTTTACGGAAGAACATTAACCGGTGCAGTAAGCCAGAGACCACGTGATGAAAGAGCCTTGCAAACTATTAATGGAACAGTAGGAGAAGCGTTAGGAAAATTGTATGTGGAGAAAAAGTTTCCGGCCGAGGCCAAAACTAAAGCGGAGAAAATGATCAAAAACATCTTTTTAGCTTTCGAAAATAGAATCAATAATTTGTCTTGGATGTCTGCCGAAACTAAGGTAAGTGCGCTCGCTAAGTTGAACAAATCAAGAATAAAAATTGGGTATCCTGATAAATGGAAAGACTATTCAGCTTTAACAATTAAAAGTCCACAAGAAGGAGGAAGCTATTTTACAAATGCTTTGAGCATGGCCAAATGGCGTTTTGAAGAAAATATTGCTGAGTTGAACAAGCCTGTAGATAAAGAAAGATGGGGCATGTCACCACAAACCGTAAATGCGTATTACAATCCATCAAATAATGAAATTGTATTTCCAGCTGCGATTTTGCAGCCGCCTTTCTACAATTATCAAGCCGATGAAGCGGTTAATTATGGCGGAATTGGTGGAGTTATCGGTCACGAAATATCCCATGGTTTTGATGATTCAGGTTCACGTTACAATGCTGACGGAAACTTAGTAGACTGGTGGACAGCTGATGATTTGAAACAATTTTCTGCTTTAACGGGAGCTCTTGCCGCTCAATACAGTGCTTTGCAGCCTATTCCCGGCACTTTTGTAGATGGTAAGTTTACATTAGGTGAAAACATTGGTGATTTAGGAGGCGTAAATGCTGCTTACGATGGTTTACAATTGTACTTGAAAGAAAACGGAAATCCAGGATTAATTGATGGATACACGCCTGAGCAACGTTTCTTTATTTCGTGGTCAACTATCTGGCGTTCAAAAATGCGTGATGAGGCTTTGAAAAACCAAGTAAAAACCGATCCGCACTCTCCAGGAATGTACCGCGCCTATGTGCCTTTGCAAAACATTGATACTTTTTATCAAGCTTTTGATATCAAAGAAAATGACGGAATGTTCATTGCACCTGAAAAACGTGTTAGAATTTGGTAATATAGTATTTTATATATGCAAAACCCATTCGTTAAGGCGAATGGGTTTTTTTATTGTGTAAAGTCAAATTTTAATGTGTTGAAAGGTATTGTTGATAGGGAAATATCCGCACTATTGAAGGTATTATTTTTTCTGGGAGCACCACTTCTTTGCTCACCACACGAGTCGTCCCGCTGTACGCTATATCTTGCTGTGGAATCCCGAAGTTTCGGGACTTACCCAGCAAGGATGCCGCTTCCATCGGGGCTAAGCTAGTACGTTTTGTTTTCATAACAAAAAAAGCAACAATAATAGTGTTTTAATGAACCGCGTTGCAAACGCTATGACTTGTTTTTATAAGGGTAAGTAGGCGCTAGTTGGGAAAAGCAATTGTCATTTTGAAAATTTACAGCAGTTGCTGAGGCAATACCCTTGTAATCAATAATTTTATAATCTATTACAGAGTTGGTGGTTCTAAAAGCATCTAATTATATTCACAATTTAGTCATTGTGTTTAAGTATCAAATTACTATTTCGTTATAACTTGTCACATAATGAATTAGTTTTAATTACTCACGTTACGCAAAAAAGTTATCAAATATTCAGTTGTTAACATTTACAATGTTAACAACTTATGTAGCCTAAAAATATAGTTATGCCGCTTTTCTAGGTTTTGATAATGCTGCTA
>JAFCUE010000037.1:0-34124 GCA_051990185.1 Flavobacterium sp. DT2-2
AAAATACCAATGGTTAGATTTTGATGCTTATAAGTCTTTCCAAAACCTCAAAGAAAAATTAAATTTTGTCTTGGATAATTTTGGAGTGAAATACGACATTAAATTTTAACTATTACTTACTTTTACATTTTTGGCAAGATTAATAGTTTGAAAGCTATTTGAATTTATATCATAGATCTGTAAGTCATCGAGCATTTGAATGCTAAGTGAAGTTGTGTTGCTCTTTATGTTTTCATAGCCAAAAAACGAATAAATTTTATTATTAACGATTTCAGCACTTGAGCCGTTTCTATTTTTTGGCATCGTTGCAAATTCTAAAAATTTATTTGTGTTGAGGTTTAGTTTATAAATTTTTTTATCATAGGTCGGATCTTGAGTGGAACCCCCTAAAAAGCCGCCGATAATACACACATTTTCATTTTGTGCGGTAAACCCAAATCTACTAAAAGAATTATTTGGCAAATAAGGTGTTGAAGGTGTGGTTGTATTTAAATCTAAATCATATATTGTATATTTTTCTGCCCCAAAAACATACAATTGATTATTGTAAATATAATTTCTTTTGGTAACGAAATCAGTTATAGTTGCGTTTTTCGAAATCAACTTTAGATCGTTTAACTTTAGTTTGTAAGTTGTTTCTAGATAAGTTAAATTTTTATTTCTGCAGCTAATGTATAAACTATTATCTGATGGATTTGCCAAAAATCCAGGCATTTGATCTTCAAAATTATTATTCTCAATTTCGATAATACTTTTAAATGATAATGATGTTAAAAAAGCTGGATTGTCAACTACAGCCTCAGTTGATTCTTTATCGCAAGAAAATAATGCTAGGGTTATTACAACGCAAATAATTTTTATTAGATTTTACGGGTCATATAAATTTTCTGGGGATTAGGCAAAAAGTTTTTCCATTCTAAAGAGAAAGAATTTCACATCTACGACACCCCTTTGGTTGGCTCTAAAGAGTTTTATTTTGGAATTAAATGATTCAGCATTTGCATTTGTATGTCGTTTTATAAAAAAGTTTAAAATAGTTTCTAAATGATATTTCAAGCTGTTTGCTGCGGTATTAAAAACGGTCATTTCTAATAGTTTGGTTTTCTCTATCCAGTTTATGATTTGTTCTTTTGCTATTTCTCTTGAGGTCTGTTCATAAATATTTCTAAATTCAAGAGTGTGCTTATATGCTCGGTGTAAATCAGGATAATTTTCGAATAACAATTTGGCTCTTGCCTTTTGATTTTCTGTCCATTGATTTTGCTTTTTAGCAATTATATAGCGACTTCTGGCTAATAATTGTTTGGGTGTGTAATCATTTTCAAATGTAATTGGAACGTATTTTATTCCTTGTTCCTTTGCTAATTTGATTGCTTGATTTTCATATTCAATTGCTTCCCATCTCAATTTGATTCTTTGATGTTGTAATGCTTCCATTACTAGCTTTACAACGTGGAACCGGTCGGTAACTAAGCTACTTTCAGGAAAACATATTCTTGAAGCTAATTGCATATTATTAGCCACATCAAGAGTTATTTCTTTTACTGTTTTTCTTTTCTCTAAAGGGATTCTATCCAGAACATCAATAATATCTTGACTTTTAGTTCCTTTGATAACAGCTACAAGTGTCTTTTTCTTTCCCCTTCCTTTTTTATTTGTAACAAAAGTATAGAGTACTCCTTTTGATAAACTCAACTCGTCAATACTTAAATGTTCCCCAATATTTTCAGGATAAATTAAATAGTCTTCGGAGTGATTTAACTGTTCCCAATCCTTAAAACCACTAGTTTTATTCTTGTAATGACGTTGCAATAAATTAGCCTTAACACCATAATAACTGGCGATATTACTTATCGTATCTTCCCGGGTCTCGACCTGTACCTTTTAAAAAATCAGAAAGCTCAATGGTTAATTTTGAACCCTCTGCTATAAAGGAATAATCGCTTTTTACCGCTATGGACTTATCGTTTTTATTACGCCATCTTCGCCTTCTAATGCCTAAATAAACCGCTTTTCCTCTTATAGGGAAGTCTTGTATTAAGGCTCGTTCATAGAAACCTTTTGACTCAAATTCGTTGGAGTCAAAATCTTTAGGAAGAATGTTTTTCTCATCTAAATAAATATGAAAACAGTCTTTCTTGGTTTGTAAATCACCCAATTCCTTGAAATAAACAATATCAAAATGAGATAACAGTCCGTCTGGTAGAAACGAAGAAAATATCGAAAAATCCATTTGCTTTTTTATGCAAATTTATAACTTCTCCCCAACTTTTTTATGTGAGCCGATTTTTCATCAGGATGTTTTTAAAGTTTATAATAAGAAGTCAAAAAAAATTAGAAAGGTTGCGCCTATAAAATAAAAAAAACAAAAATCCCGTTTCAAGTACATGAAACGGGATTTTCTATAAATAAACCTTTAGTAAACTAAGATCTGATTACTCTTTTCTTTCCTCACGTGGAGGTCTTGGCAAAAGTGCTTTTCTAGATACTTTCTCTTTACGAGTTTTAGGATCCATTCCTAAGTATTTAATTTGGAAAGTATCTCCCATATTAACTACATCAGCAACATTTTCTGTACGTTCCCATGCTAGTTCCGATACGTGAAGTAAAACTTCATTTCCTGGAGCATCTAGGTATTCAACTACTGCACCAAAATCTAGCATTTTGATAACTTTCACATCATATGACTCATTCATTTGAGGCTTGAAAGTGATCGATTTAATTTTAGCCAATACTGCTTCAATTCCAGCAGGATCTGTTCCTAAAATTTCAATTACTCCTTCTTCTGTAGTTGGATCTTCATTGATAACAATTGTTGTTCCTGTTGTTTTTTGTAATTCTTGAATTACTTTTCCACCAGGTCCAATTAAGGCGCCAATGAATGCATTAGGAATTCTTCTTGTAATGATTTTAGGAGCGTATGCTTTAACATCTTCTTTTGGAGTTGCAAGCGTTTCAATTAATTTTCCAAGGATATGCAAACGACCATCACGAGCTTGCGCCAATGCTGCTTCCATAATCTCGTATTTCAATCCATCTATCTTGATGTCCATTTGGCAAGCTGTTATACCTACCGAAGTTCCAGTTACCTTGAAATCCATATCGCCTAAGTGATCTTCATCACCAAGAATATCTGACAATACAGCAAAACGTTCTCCATCAGTAATTAGTCCCATTGCAATTCCAGAAACTGGACGAATCATTTGGATACCTGCATCCATAAGTGCTAATGTTCCAGCACAAACGGTAGCCATAGAAGATGAACCATTTGATTCTAAAACTTCAGATACTACACGAATGGTATAAGGACAATCTGCAGGGATCATGTTTTTTAATGCTCGTTGAGCCAAGTTTCCGTGACCTACTTCTCTTCTTGAAGTTCCTCTCAAAGGACGTGCTTCACCAGTTGAGAAAGGAGGGAAGTTATAATGTAAGTAGAATTTTTCTTCACCTTGTTGTGATGGAGAATCAATTTGGTTTGCTTCTCTAGAGGTTCCTAAAGTTGCTGTTGCCAATGCTTGTGTTTCTCCACGAGTGAACAATGCAGATCCGTGAACAGATGGTAAATAATCTACTTCACACCAGATATCTCTGATTTCTGTAGTTTTTCTTCCGTCTAAACGTGTTCCTAAATCTAAGGTTACGTTACGAACTGCTTCTTTGTTTGTTTTTTTGAAATATTTAGAAACTAAGTCTCCATCTACAGCTAACTCTTCGTCGGTAAATAAGGCTTTAACTTCTTCTTTTACAGCCTCAAATGCAGCTGAACGTTCCTGTTTAGCAGAACCTTTACTTGCAATAGCGTAGATTTTATCATAAGATGCTGCTTTTACTTTAGCGTAGATAGCTTCATCTTCTCTTTCTCCTTCGTAAGTACGAACTTCTTTTTTGCCAAAAGCAGCTTGCAAACGCAATTGAGCCGAAATTTGATTTTTGATGTGTTCGTGAGCAAATTTAATTGCCTCTAACATGTCAGCTTCTGAAATTTCTTTCATTTCTCCTTCTACCATTGCGATAGAATCCATTGAAGCTCCAATCATCATATCAATATCTGATAATGCTAATTGAGCGCGAGATGGGTTGATGATGAATTTTCCATCAATTCTTCCTACTCTAGCTTCAGAAATTAAAGTTTCAAAAGGAATGTCAGATAATGCTAAAGCTGCCGAAGCTGCTAATCCTGCTAATGCGTCTGGCATTACATCTTCGTCATAAGACATCAACTGAATCATAACTTGCACTTCTGCATGATAATCATCTGGGAAAAGCGGACGCAATACACGGTCTACTAAACGCATTGTTAATACTTCGTTATCACTTGGTCTAGCTTCTCTTTTAAAGAAACCTCCTGGAAACCGACCTGCTGCTGCAAATTTTTCACGGTAATCTACCGTAAGTGGTAAAAAATCGATACCTGGACTTGCTTTTCTTGATGATACAACTGTTCCTAAGATTACAGTTTTACCAATTCTTACTACTACAGATCCATCAGCTTGTTTAGCTAAACGACCTGTCTCGATTGTGATGTTTCTGCCATCACCTAAATCGATACTTTCTACAAATAATTGTGGAATCATAAATTTAATTTATAAGTTAAACATGGGTTCTAGTTGTGTTGTAGTTGTTGTTTTGCGTAGTTAATGCCTAAAACCCAATGAAAAACCGAACTTTTTTTATTTGTCAATCACACAATGTAACGACTTTATAGGAGAGTCTCAATTGTAATCCCTTTTGTGTCAGGATCGAAATAGAATTTTTGACTCAAAACTGTAAAATAAAAAAGAGGCACTTACGCACCTCTTTGTATATTGATTATTTTCTGATATTCAATACTTTGATAATTTCACGATATCTGTTGATTTCTGTCTTTTTCAAGTAATCTAACAATGATCTTCTTTTACCTACTAGCAATACTAATGAACGCTCTGTATTATAATCGTGACGATTTTTTTTCAAGTGCTCAGTTAAGTGGCTAATTCTGAAAGTGAACAAAGCAATTTGAGCTTCTGATTTTCCAGTGTTTGTTTTTTCTCCGTGTTTAGCGAAGATTTCTTCTTTAATCTCTTTAGTTAAATACATTCCAATATTTGTTTAATGATTTTTATGTATGTCAAACAGCTATTGTTTGACGGTTGCAAAAGTAGAAAATAATTATGAATTATAAATTATGAATTACAAATTATTTTCTGGTCTTTAATGTATGGTAACAGGTATAGAATATAGTACCCGAATTTACCGACTCTTTATTGACCAGAAATCCATTAATGAGCTTCATTTATTAAGCGAATCACTTCTCTTTTGAATTATTAAGAAAGATAATTATGGTAATTATTTTAATACAAATTAGCTATTTCTGCACAAACGAATTCTAAAAATCGCTCATCTTCCACAGTAAATGGGTCAATGACATGGCTGTCAATGTCAATTTGTCCAATGTTTTTGCCATCAACAAAAAGTGGAACTACAATCTCAGATTTTACTGTAAAACTGCAAGCAATATAATTGTCTTGAGCCGCAACATCTGGAACTACAAAATTGGCATTGCTCTCAGCAACTTGCCCGCAAATTCCTTTTCCAAAAGGGATAACGGTATGATCGGTCTCAGCACCCACATAAGGCCCTAAGTGCAATGTTTTGGTATCGTGATTTGCAAAATAAAATCCAACCCAATTGTAATATTCAATAGAGTTGCTTAATAGCTCACAAATAGAAAGTAGTTTTTCGTCTCTTGAAAGTGTTGTATTTAATGTGATTTCGGTTACTTTTGGTTGTAATTCTTGAAATTTCATGTTTTTTAATTTTTATTTATGCAAAAGTATTTAAAGCCAGTTTCAAAAATTACATAAATTTGTTAAAAAATAGATTTTGAAAAAATATTTTATTCTCTACAAACCCTTTTTGCTTTTTCTGGCAACTTTTTTTTTATCGTATATTGTTCTGACTTTCTTGTATCAGCAGTATCTCAATAGTTTTGAAGAAAATAAAGTTGATGGTGTTACCAGATTAGTTAGTGAGAATACAGAGCAACTACTGCGACTGTTCGATGGAGGTTCCTCAATAGTAGAAAGTGATTCGCGTCCCTACGTAAAATTATTTTTCAATCAAAAATATGTTGCGCGAATTGTAGAAGGTTGTAACGCAACTAGCGTAATTATTTTATTCATCTCATTTGTAATTGCTTTTTCTGGAAAATTGAAAACTACGCTACTTTTTATCTTTGGCGGAAGCCTTCTTATTTATATTTTGAATGTAGTGCGAATAGCAGCGTTGAGTGCTCTTATTTATTATTTCCCAAAACAAGAGCCATTTCTACACGGAGTTCTGTTCCCTTTGTATATTTATGGTGTAGTTTTTATGTTGTGGTTAATTTGGGTTCGTAAATTTTCAAGATATGCTTCAAAAGATACTAAATAACAGAATTCGAGTTCTTCAATTCCTTTTTTTCGTGGTGTTGTTAGTGCTTGTTCGTGCTTTTGAAAATCAGTTGTTCTATGATCCTTTTCTTGATTTTTTTAAAAAAGACTTTTCGATGTTAAGGTTGCCATATTTTGATTCAACACAGTTATTTTTAGGGTTATTGTTCCGGTATTCCCTAAATACAGCTGTTTCAATAGGTATTATTTATGTCTTTTTCAAAGATGTCAGTATGCTTCACTTTTCCTTTATTCTGTATCTTTTTTTCTTTGTGATTTTAATAGTTGCTTTTTTTTGTATTATCAATCTAGATAGGGGACACAACAATTTGCTTTTATTCTATATTCGCAGATTCCTGATTCAGCCTATTTTTGTATTGTTATTTGTTCCAGGATTTTATTATCAAAAACTAAAAAATTGACTTCTTTTTTCTTTAAAATTAACTAATTTAAATTTTTTTGGATGATACTGTTTTTCTAGATTTTAAATATTTTAAGCATTCATCTAATGTAATTTTAAGGTTGTGAATTTTTATAAAAAATCAATTTTTCACTATATTAATAACTATTTTTACGACGTGAAACACGCCAAACAAATTTGTATTTTTCTCGCACTTTTCATATTGGTTTCCAATATGGGATTCGCATTTAATATTCGTTATTGCGGCAAAGAAATTACTTCGATTACTCTTAAAACGCCTGCTCAGGATCAAAATTTAGAAAAAGATTGTTGTGGTGTTGTTGAAAAAAAATCACATTGTTGCAAAGATAAAGAGGTTAAATTTCAAAAGAAAACAGATGATTTAATTCAAATAATAGTCCTTTTTCATTCTGATTTTATATTTCTAACAAATGAATGGAACCCTTCCGTGTTTTTATTCGTTTCAAATTTTATAAAAGACTCATTTACTTCATACAACTGTGATGCAAATGCGCCTCCTTTTTTTAAATTATACCACCAATATATCTTTTACGCGTAGTTTAGATGTTTCTATAAAAGTTAAATCACATTTTTTGTGGTTTTATATTTTTTTTAACATTAAAAAATCTATCATGGATAAACAAATTTCGATACTTTTATTGTTCTTGTTTTGTAGTTTTAATTCGTTTTCGCAAGATACTTTGCAGGAGATTAAAGTGCAGAATGACCGTAAAAGCTTAAAAAAATCATATAGCCTTACGGCAAATACGACTACTCTCACAAGCAAAGAATTACTCAAAGCTGCTTGTTGTAATCTGGCAGAAAGTTTCGAAACCAATCCTTCAATCGATGTTAATTTTTCGGACGCATTGACGGGAACGAAACAAATAAAAATGCTAGGATTGACGAGTCCTTATTTGATGATTACAGAAGAAAATATTCCTTCAGTACGTGGTGCTTCTCAAGCCTACGGATTGTCATTTACCCCGGGAACTTGGGTCGAAAGTATTCAAATTACCAAAGGAGCCGGAAGTGTAGTCAATGGCTTCGAAAGTATTTCAGGACAAATTAATACCGAATTAATAAAGCCAATTAGCGATATTCCATTTTTTTTGAATGTCTACGGCGCAACAGATTCCCGTTTTGAATTAAATACCCATTTCAACAAAAAGATTTCTGAGAAGTGGAGTAGTAGTTTGTTCCTGCATGGAAACACAAGAGTTTCAAAAAATGATATGAACGACGATGGTTTTCTCGATAATCCGTTGGCCAAACAAATTAATGTTCTAAACCGTTGGCAATATACCAATGCCGAAAAAGGGTGGGTAAGTTTCATCAATTTCCGGTACATGAATGATCAAAAACAAACGGGGGAATTAAATTTTGACCCAGATAAAGATAAGGGAACAACTAATTATTGGGGTTCCGAAATTAATACTGAACGTCTGGATGTTTCAACTAAATTAGGATATGTTTTTCCTGAAATGCCCTATCAGAGTATTGGTTTTCAAAATGCTTTCAATAGCCATGATCAAAAGTCTTATTTTGGATTAAACCAATACAATATTAAACAAAAAAGTTATTACTCGAACCTGATTTTTAATTCGATTATCAATAATACGAAACATAAATTTTCAACGGGTTTGAACTTCACGTATGATAAGTACGGTGAGTTTGTCAATGTGAATGATTACAGCAGAATTGATAATTCGGTGGGTGCTTTTTTCGAATATACGTATGACAATACGGATAATTTTAGCATAGTTCTTGGTGGTAGAATAGACAATCATAATCGTTTGGGTACTTTTGCGACGCCAAGATTGCATGTGCGATACAATCCTTGGGAGAAAGGAGTTTTGCGATTTTCAGCAGGAAGAGGGAAACGAAGCGCGAATGTTTTTGCCGAAAATCAACAACTTTTAGCTAGTTCAAGAACCTTTGATTTTTTAGATACCAAAGGGAAAATATACGGTTTAAATCCTGAAATTGCATGGAATTACGGGTTGAGTTTTATGCAGGGTTTTTTACTTTTTGGAAAAAGTGCTGATGTTGGTTTTGATTTCTACAGAACCGATTTTCTAAATCAAGCTGTTGTCGATGTATTACAAAGTCAGCAACAGGTTTTGTTTTATAACTTAAAAGGAAAGTCGTATGCGAATAGTTTGCAAGTAGAGTTTAATTATGAACTGAAAAAGAATTTTAATTTGAGAACAGCCTATAAATTCTATGACATTCAAACAGATTATTTATCAGGAACCTATCAAAGGCCGTTGCAGGCAAAACACCGTTTCTTTGGGAATTTAGGATATGAAACTCCTATTTTAGATAAGGGAAAACAATGGAAGTTTGATTATACTTTCAATTGGCTTGGTAAACAGCAATTGCCGACTACTTTAACTAATCCTGAAGCGGATAGACTGTCTGAATTTTCTAGATCATTTTCGGTAATGAATGCACAAGTTACAAGAATTTTTTCTGACACTTTTGAAATATACGTTGGCGGAGAAAATATAGGAAATTACAAGCAAAAAAATGTTATTCTGGGAAATGACAATCCATTTGGACCTACTTTTGATGCGTCAATAGTTTATGGACCAGTTTTTGGACAAATGTATTACACGGGTTTACGATTTAAAATTAAGTAGGTTAAAATAAATTCAAGGATGAAAAATATAATAGTTGGAGTTTTATTGGTATTTGCTGTGTTTACAAGCAGTGCACAAGAAATAAAAAATAAAAATGCAAAGATTGAATTTCACGTCAGTGGAAATTGTGAAATGTGTAAAAAAAGGATCGAAAAAGCCGCATTGAGTGTTTCAGGGGTAAAGTCTTCAGATTGGCATATGGATTGTGGTACGCTTTATCTAATTGTAAATGAGCAGAAAACAGATGTAACAACAATTCAAAAAGCGATTGCTGCTGTAGGTCACGACACTGGCGAATTTAAAGCGTCAAAGGAGGTTTACGAAGCTTTGCATTCCTGTTGCCAATATGATCGGAAATAATGTGGTAAGCCAAAGTGAAAGCTTTGGTTTTTTTTTATGGGTTTTTGCATTGACTTTTTTAGCGGCGCTATCCTAATGGGCAAATGAAAGGAACTTAATAGTATGGAGTGCTATTAATTTTTTGTGATCAGTAATTTTAGACTTTAAAAAATGTAGCGTTATTTTAGTTCATTTAAATAGTTAATAAAACTTTAAAATAGTTTCATAAATTGTGGTTAAGATATATTATCCGTACTTTCACGAACGAATAATTGTAGCATAAAACCCCCTAGAATGAGCGATTTTGATTGGAAGAATTTGATTGACCCACTTTTTTATATTCATTTTGATATTAATGGTATTAAATTGGGAATTTATATAGTTTTATTTATTGTCTTTGCCGAAACTGGTCTTTTTGCAGGTTTCTTTTTGCCAGGTGATAGTTTGTTGTTTTTGGCAGGAATCTACAATAGAGATTTAATTGAAAATATTTTATTCATCGAAAATGATTTTATTAATGTCGCTCTTTTGGCAACATTTGTAGCTTTATCAGGTATTTTAGGTAATGTTGTTGGTTATTGGTTTGGTTCAAAAAGCGGCTATTATTTGTACAACAAGGAAGATAGTTTTTGGTTCAAAAGAAAATATTTGGTTCAGTCTAAAGATTTTTTCGAAAAATACGGTGGTAAAGCCATAATCTTCGCTCGATTTCTTCCAATATTCCGAACATTTGCCCCTATAGTTGCTGGAATTGTTTCTATGGATAAACAGAAGTTTATGTTTTACAATATCTTAAGTTCCTTTATTTGGTCATTCACTCTTATTTTCGCGGGGCATTATTTGTATGGCTTTTTACTAGATAATTATCAAATTGATTTAAAAGAACATATCGAACTTATTGTTATTGCACTTGTCGCCATAACAGTTTTACCAGTAATTTACAAGTTTAGTAAAAGATCTAAGGTTCAAGAATAGAATAAATTCAAAGCATAAAAAAACCGTCCCAATAATTGAGACGGTTTTTTTAGGATTAAAAGAAAATGGAATTACATCATTCCTGGCATACCTCCACCCATTGGGTTTCCGCCGCCATTATCTTCTTTAATATCAATCAAAGCACATTCAGTAGTCAATATCATTCCAGCAACCGAAGCTGCGTTTTCTAATGCTACACGCGTTACTTTTTTAGGATCGATAATACCTGCTTTAAGCATGTCAACGTATTCATCCGTTTTTGCGTTGTATCCAAAATCACCTGTACCTTCAGCAACTTTTGCCACAACAACTGATCCTTCAAGACCTGCATTTTCTACAATAGTTCTCAAGGGAGATTCTACCGCACGAGATACAATTTGAATACCTGTTGCTTCGTCAGCATTGTCCGCTTTAATAGCACTAAGTGCATTTTTAGCTCTTAAAAGTGCAACACCACCACCAGCAACAATTCCTTCTTCAACAGCAGCACGTGTTGCGTGGAGTGCATCATCAACTCTGTCTTTTTTCTCTTTCATTTCTACTTCAGAAGCAGCACCTACATAAAGTACAGCAACACCACCCGCTAATTTAGCTAAACGCTCTTGCAATTTTTCTTTGTCATAATCAGAAGTAGTCACTTCCATTTGACCTTTAATTTGGTTTACACGATTTTTAATCATGTCCGCTTCACCAGCACCACTAACAATTGTAGTATTGTCTTTGTCGATAGTCACTTTTTTAGCAGTTCCTAACATTTCGATCGTGGTATTCTCTAAAGTGTACCCTCTTTCTTCAGAAATTACAGTTCCTCCAGTCAAGATAGCGATATCTTCTAACATAGCTTTTCTTCTGTCTCCAAAACCAGGTGCTTTTACAGCAGCGATTTTCAAAGCTCCACGTAATTTGTTTACTACTAATGTAGATAATGCTTCACCATCAACATCTTCAGCAATAATTAATAATGGTTTTCCAGATTGAGCTATTGGTTCCAGAACCGGTAATAATTCTTTTAAGGAAGAAACTTTTTTGTCATATAAAAGGATGTAAGGATTTTCCAACTCTACTTCCATTTTCTCTGAATTAGTCACAAAATAAGGAGAAAGATATCCTCTATCAAACTGCATGCCTTCTACAACATCAACATACGTATCTGTTCCTTTTGCTTCTTCAACTGTTATTACACCTTCTTTTCCAACTTTGGCGAAGGCCGTAGCAATTAGTTCCCCTATTACTTCATCATTGTTAGCTGAAATTGAAGCAATTTGTTTTATTTTTTCAGAATCACTTCCTACTACTTTTGCTTGTTTTGCTAAGTCAGCTACAATAGCTTCAACTGCTTTATCAATACCGCGTTTCAAATCCATAGGATTAGCTCCTGCAGCAACGTTTTTCAATCCTTCTTTTACGATAGCTTGTGCTAAAACGGTTGCAGTTGTAGTTCCGTCTCCAGCTAAATCATTAGTTTTAGATGCTACTTCTTTCACCATTTGAGCGCCCATGTTTTCCAATGGATCTTTCAATTCAATTTCTTTTGCAACAGTAACACCATCTTTAGTAACAGTTGGTCCACCAAAAGCTTTTCCAATAATTACGTTACGACCTTTTGGTCCAAGCGTTACTTTTACAGCATTTGCTAATGCATCAACACCACGTTTTAATCCGTCACGTGCTTCAATATCAAATTTTATATCTTTTGCCATTTTTGTTGTCATTGCGAGGTACGAAGCAATCGCATCCTCATTATTAATTTAATTTTTTTTAAGTTCCCTTCGCCATTTTCAGCAAAGCTATCGAGTTAAATTGTCTCGATACTTAATTTTTCAGATTGAATACTATTTAGATAATTGCTAAAATATCGTCTTCACGCATGATCAAATAATCTTTTCCTTCCAGTTTTAATTCAGTACCAGCATATTTTCCGTAAAGGACAGAATCACCAATTTTTACAGTCATGGTGTGGTCTTTTGTTCCGTTTCCAACAGCAACAACAGTCCCTTTTTGTGGTTTTTCTTTAGCTGTATCTGGAATAAAAATCCCTGAAGCAGTTTTGGTTTCAGCAGCAACGGGCTCGATAAGAACTCTGTCTGAAAGTGGTTTGATGTTTAAAGCCATAATTTTATAATTTATATTATTTATTTCAACTGCCATACATATTTCAGTAATTGTGCCATCTTAATAAAACTGACATAATTTCTTATAAAAAATGCCAGCTTTGACAGGCTGGCATTTAGAATACGTTGTAATGATTTATTTCGCTGGATTTGTTGCAGCAGGTGTGTTTTGTGTAGGAGCAACTGGCGTATTAGTGGTTGGCGCTGCACTTCCTGTATTTTCAATGATTTTAGAATCGGTATCACTTAGTGTACCTGTAAAGCTTAAGCTAGAAAGTAAAATAAGTGCAATTAATATAGTTGCTAATGTCCAGGTGCTTTTGTCTAAAAAATCAGTTGTTTTTTGTACTCCACCTAACATTTGAGAACCACCTATAGTAGATGATAATCCTCCACCTTTAGGATTTTGAACCATGATAACTACGATTAATAGAAAACAAACTATAGTTATTAAAACTAAAAAAATTGAAAATGTGCTCATTGTTTAATTATTATTATTTTGTAAAATCCTTATATCCGATATGCGGTCTGCAAAGAAACTACTTTTTTCTGGATATTTCAAAATTAATATTTCATAAGCTTGAATCGCTTTTTGATATTTTTTTTGTTCTAAATATACTCTGGCCAAAGTTTCTGTCATCAAGAACGAAGTGTCTGCCGCATGTGATTCAAAAGTAATGGTGGAGGCAACTCCGTGCTTTACTGGTGAAATCTTTGGACTTGCTTGAATAAATTTATCAATCAGTTTTAATTTCTTTCTTTTATCTTCATCCTGTAAAGGGTATTCTGAGGTAATTTGGATTTCTTTTTCTCTTTGAATAGGTTGTGTTCTTGAGAGTTGAAGCCATTCCTGAAAAGAGTGTTGTTCACTTTTAGAAAAGTCTAATGGCTGACCAATGGAAAGCTTCTCTTCTGTAGATTTAGGTTCCTCATTTACTTGTATTGCCGTAGACTCTTTTATTGAGGTAAGTATTGATCGTTCTATTGAGTTAATTTTAGCTTCCTGTTTAACCTCAGTCTCAATAATCTCACTATCTACTACTTGTATATCAAGTATTTTCAATGCTTTTTTATCATACAGTCCCTTTTGAATAGAAGTAAACGTATCAGAGGTAATGAATTCAAATAACACATTTCTATCGGTACTATATGCAGCAGTAATTTTTAATGCTACATTGTATTTAAAACTGTTTTGGTTGTAAAGCCCTTTTAATTGAATGGCTCTGGCACTTTGAAAATAAGGAAACTCACGGAGTACTTTTTCCAAATCCTCCGTTTGCTTTTCATGAATTACATCAGGTTTATTAATCAAATATGTATAATCGGTTGTATTCATAAAGGTTATTCGTTTATTTGATCATTCGATTATTTGCTTTACGATTAACCGAATCAATATTTTATTTACCATTTTGCTAGCGACTCATTAAAAATATCTTGTGTTATTCTTTCAAAAATATCTTTCAAAGCACTATTCAAAGTAGCACCTGTCAGTTGTTGTTCTGCAGGATAATCGTAGAAAAATGTGAATGGTTTTTCAAAATCATCCGCTTCTTTTTTCTTATTGGTAAAACGAACATTAACTCGAATCGTTAAACGGTTTTGAGCCGCTCGTTGATCAGCAGTTGCTGTCATTGGACTTATTCTATAATCCACAATCTCACCTTCGTATGTTAAATCTGCACCATTTTTGACTAAGTTTAAATTAGTTTGGTTTTGAATTAAATCTTGGAGTTCTAATGTAAATGTTCTGTCAATTCCGGGTTCAATAAGTTCAGCATTATTTTGAAAAAAACCAACTTGGAATGTTTCTCCATCAATTTTGCCAGTCCCTGTAAAATTGTAGACCGAACAACTATTGATACCAAATATAACTATGGAAAAAAGAATAAGTTTAATATGTTTCATTTTATATTTTAAATTACTTCGCGAACTTGCTACTACTTTTGTCAAAGATATTCATTTTGTATTTAAACACTTTTGCAATTTTTTTTGAAAAGGCTACAAATCGAATTGTTTGATTTTTCGGTACAATGTTCGTTCAGAAATACCCAATTCATCTGCGGCAGCTTTTCGTTTTCCTTTGTTTTTTTCTAATGATTTTTTAATCATTTCGATTTCTTTTTGTTCTAAACGTAACGTCTCTTCTTCCTCAACGGTTTCTGCAAAAAGATAATTATCCTCATGTTCTTGATAGTGCTTTTCATTATTCTGTTTTGTCGAGATTAACGATGACCTTGGTTCTTCTTCAAAATCTATTTCACTGTCATTTTCTTTTGCACCGTATATTTTTTTTATCAAATTTTGATTCGTCTCCTGCACTTTTGAACTTCCGTTTTGAATTAGTTCCAGCGTTAATTTTTTTAAATCATTCAAATCACTTTTCATGTCAAAAAGCACTTTGTACAAAATTTCTCTTTCAGTACTGAAATCACTTTCGCTTTTTTTATCTTTTATAACAGAAGGTAAATTGCTCCCCTGAACTGGTAAATAAGATTGAAGTGTTGCAGCAGATATCTCTCTATTGGTTTCTAAAACGGAGATTTGCTCGGCAACATTTCGTAATTGTCTAATGTTTCCGCTCCAGCGAAATTTCTGTAGTAACTGAACTGCATTTTCATCCAGTTTCAATGGTGGCATTTTATATTTATGCGCAAAATCAGCAACAAATTTCCTGAATAACAAATGAATATCGTCTTTTCGATCCCGCAAAGGAGGTAAAGTAATATCCACAGTACTCAAACGATAATATAAATCCTCACGGAATTTCCCTTTTTCTATGGCATCGAATAAATTAACATTGGTTGCCGCTACAATGCGAACGTCAGTTTTTTGAACCTGTGAAGAACCTACTTTTATGAACTCACCATTTTCAAGAACACGTAATAAGCGCACTTGTGTGGTTAAGGGTAATTCACCCACTTCATCCAGAAAAATCGTTCCGCCATCAGCCACTTCAAAATAACCTTCACGAGTGCCTGTTGCTCCAGTAAAAGCACCTTTTTCATGTCCGAAGAGTTCGCTGTCAATCGTACCTTCTGGAATGGCTCCACAGTTTACAGCAATGTATTTACCGTGTTTTCTATGCGAAAGCGAATGAATAATTCTTGGAATATTCTCTTTTCCAACTCCGCTTTCTCCAGCTACCAGTACAGTGATATCAGTAGGAGCAACTTGAACGGCTTTTTCTATCGCACGATTAAGCTTCGGATCATTCCCGATAATCTCAAATCGTTGTTTTATAGCTTGAACTGATTCCATTTTTTATTTTTTTGCCACAGATTAAAAAGATTATCACAGATTTTACAAAGCGTATCTTTTATACTGTAAAGATTTCGTTTGAAAATTAACTAATAATCCTATTTCTGATTGGGATAATTTTAAATAATTAAGAATTTGAGCAATATGCTCATTTGAGAATTCTTTTATAGCTTTTACCTCTAAAATTACATCTTCGTTTACTACAAAATCTGCATAAAATTTATGGGGCAATATTTTACCTTTATATTCAATTGCAAATTCTTTTTCTCTTTCAAAAGAAATATTGTTTTCTTTAAATTCAATTTCTAAAGCATCTTTATATATAATTTCTAGTAATTCAGGGCCCAGATTTCTGTGAACTTCCATACAAATGCCAATTATTTTGTAAGTTTCTTGCTCTCGGTAGCTTTCCATAATAATATTACAATATTTGTTTTTATCACAGATTAAAAAAGTTAAAAAAATAAAAAATCTGTGAAAATCTTTTTAATCTGTGGCTAAATTTTCAATTCATTTCACTCAACCCAACGGCTTCACCTTTTAAAGTTCCGCTGGTACAGCTTATTATTCTCACATTCACAAAATCCCCAATCTTGTAATTCTCTTTTGGAAAAACCACCGTAATACTTTGTGAATTCCTTCCTGAAAATTCCTCAGTTGATTTTTTTGAAACTTTTTCTACCAAAACTTCTACGGTTTGTCCAATGAATTCCTCTGAGCGGAACCAAGCGTGTTTTTGTTGCAAATCGACAATTTCCTGTAATCTTCGGGCTTTGGTTTCTTCAGCCACGTCATCATCCATTTTTCTAGCTGCCAATGTTCCTGGGCGTTCTGAATAGGAATACATATAACCAAAATTATATTTCACATATTCCATTAAACTCAACGTATCTTGCTGGTCTTCTTCTGTTTCTGTGGGGAAGCCGGTAATCATATCCTGTGAAATAGAACAATTTGGAATAATAGTTCTAATTTTATCAATCAAATTCATGTATTGCTCGCGTGTGTGCAAACGGTTCATTTCTTTCAATATACGATTGCTTCCTGATTGAACTGGCAAGTGAATGTGCTTGCATATATTAGGATGTTTCGCAATTACATGTAAAACACTTTCGTGCATGTCTTGTGGGTTTGAAGTCGAAAATCGGATTCTCATTTTTGAGAAACCAATAGCCACCATTTCTAACAATTGATCAAAATCAACTGCAGTAGCTTTTTGCATTTCGGTTGCATTTTCAAAATCTTTTTTCAATCCGCCGCCGTACCATAAATAACTATCTACATTTTGTCCCAAAAGTGTAATTTCTTTAAAACCTTTGTCCCACAAATCTTGAATTTCCTTCATAATACTTTGCGGTTCACGGCTGCGTTCGCGTCCGCGTGTGAAAGGCACCACGCAAAACGTACACATATTATCGCAACCACGGGTGATAGAAACCAAAGCCGTAATTCCGTTGCTCATCAATCGAACAGGAGAAATATCACCATAAGTTTCATCTTTCGACAAAATCACGTTAATCGCATCGCGTCCTTCTTCCACTTCTTGTAAAAGGTTCGGTAAATCTTTATAGGCATCAGGACCCACAACTAGGTCTACAATTTTTTCTTCTTCAAGGAATTGACTTTTTAAACGCTCGGCCATGCAGCCTAAAACGCCTACTTTCATTTTTGGATTGATACGTTTGACGGCATTGTATTTTTCTAAACGTTTGCGAATCGTTTGCTCTGCTTTGTCCCGAATCGAACAAGTATTTACCAAAACCAAATCGGCTTCCTCCAGAATTTGCGTCGTATTATACCCATTTCCGGATAATATAGAAGCTACAATTTCGCTGTCTGAAAAATTCATTGCGCAACCGTAACTCTCAATAAAAAGTTTCTTCGTGTTCTCGGGTTTATTTTCTAAAACAAGACTTTCTCCTTGTTTGCTTTCTTCAATAATCTTTTCCATCCTATATTTTCAAAGGACAAAGATAACGCAATTCAAATAAATGTGACAAGATGTCAGATTAAGAATTAACACTATTTTAAGGCATTTTTACTAGGGAGCTATTTACTTCGTCAGTTCGCTTCGCTCGTGTCCCGCTTTTCGTTGCAATCTTTTTATTTGCCGAAAAGGCAAATAAAAAGGATTTTCACTGTAAATGAAATTCACTTAACTCCAACTAAAATAAATGTATTGTGAAGTAATCGGGACTAAAAAAACTTCTCTTGACCGAATCATTTCTTTGTAAATCGTAGCGTAATAGTTTTAAAATTGAATTCAAAATCTCAATTTTAAAAAAAAATAGATACTTTTGTCCCAGAAAAATAGAGCAATGGCAAAGAATTTAGTTATAGTTGAGTCCCCTGCAAAGGCAAAAACAATCGAGAAATTTCTAGGAAGTGATTTTCAAGTGGAGTCCAGTTACGGCCATATTGCCGACTTGCCATCTAAAGAAATTGGAGTAGATGTTGAAAATGGTTTCAAACCTAAATATGAAGTTTCAGCCGATAAACGCGCCTTGGTGACCAAATTAAAAGGTTTAGCAAAAAAAGCGGAGATGGTTTGGTTAGCAAGTGATGAGGATCGCGAGGGTGAGGCTATTTCTTGGCATTTAGCCGAAGAATTAAATTTAAATCCAGCTAAAACCAAACGAATTGTTTTTCATGAAATAACTAAAACAGCAATTTTAAAAGCGATTGATAATCCACGTGAAATCGATTATAATTTGGTCAATGCACAACAAGCGCGTCGTGTTTTAGATCGATTGGTTGGTTATGAATTATCGCCTGTACTTTGGAGAAAAATAAAAGGCGGACTTTCTGCGGGTCGTGTACAATCAGTATCCGTTCGTTTGGTTGTAGAGCGCGAAAGAGAAATTCAGAATTTCAAAGCCGTAGCGACATATTCTATTGTAGCAGAATTCACTAATGAATCCGGAAAAACATTCAAAGCAAAACTTCCTAAAAATTTTAATACTAAAAAAGAAGCCGAGGATTTTTTAAATAAAAATATAGGTTCTACATATAAGGTTGCCGATTTAGAAACGAAGCCTACTAAAAAATCGCCAACTGGTCCATTTACAACGTCAACTTTGCAGCAAGAAGCCGCACGTAAATTGTATTTGCCTGTTGGAATTACCATGCAACTAGCACAACGGTTATACGAAGCCGGACTTATTACGTACATGAGAACGGATAGTGTAAATTTATCTAAAGATGCGATGGAAGCTGCTCAGGCTGAAATTATCAAGTCTTACGGAAAAGAGTTCTCTAAACCGAGAACATTTGTCAATAAAAGTAAAGGCGCACAGGAAGCTCACGAGGCGATTCGTCCCACGGATATGTCCCGCCATACGGTAGATATTGACAGAGACCAAGCGCGTTTGTATGATTTGATTTGGAAAAGAACGCTGGCTTCGCAAATGAGTGATGCGCAATTAGAACGTACCAATGTTAAAATTCAAGCAAATAATCACGGTGAAATTTTTACTGCATCAGGTGAAGTATTGCTTTTTGAAGGTTTCTTAAAAGTATACTTGGAAGGTCATGATGACGATGAAGAAGAGCAGGAAGGCATGTTGCCGGCGATGAAAGTCAACGAGAAATTACAGAACAATTACATCACCGCTACAGAGAGATATTCTCGTTCAGCTGCCAGATATACCGAAGCTTCTTTGGTAAAAAAATTAGAAGAACTAGGTATTGGTCGTCCTTCTACCTACGCACCAACGATTTCTACTATTATCAACAGAAATTATGTTGAGAAAGGGAATTTGGATGGACAAGAGCGTAATTACACACAATTGATTTTGCAATCCGGAAAAGTAGGAGAGAAGTTATTGAAAGAAAATACCGGTTCTGATAAAGGAAAATTAGTTCCTACCGATATTGGAACGATTGTTACGGATTTTTTGGTAAAGAATTTCGGGAATATTCTAGATTATAATTTTACTGCAAAAGTAGAACAGGATTTTGATGAAATTGCAGAGGGAAATCTGGTTTGGTCAAAAATGATGCAGGAATTCTACGATCAATTTCACCCTAATGTAAAGGATGTTGAAGCCAATGCAGAACGAGAAAGTGGGGAGAGAATCTTAGGAACAGATCCTAAAACTGGAAAGCCAGTTTCGGTACGTTTAGGGAAATTTGGCCCAATGGCACAAATCGGAGCCGCAGATGATGAGGAAAAAAAGTTTGCTAGTTTAATGAATGATCAGAACATTGGAAACATTACCTTAGAAGAAACTTTGAATCTATTTTTATTACCCAAAAATCTTGGGAATTACAAAGACGAAGAAGTTGAAGTAAGCAATGGCCGTTATGGTCCTTATATTCGCCACGGAGCTGCATTTGTATCTTTGCCGAAAGGCGAAAATCCATTAGATGTAGATTTTGATAGAGCTAAAGAATTAATTGATGAAAAAGCACTTGCTGATGCGCCGATAGCTGTTTATAAAGGTGAAGGCGTTCAAAAAGGAACGGGTCGTTTTGGTCCCTTTATCAAATGGGATGGTTTGTTTATCAACGTGAGCAAAAAGTATAATTTTGATAATCTTTCACAATCGGATATCGAAGCACTGATTGATGATAAATTACAAAAAAACATAGATAAAGTTTTACATAATTGGGAAGAGGAAGGGATTTTGGTCGAAAAAGCCCGTTGGGGACGTTCGGTTATAACCAAAGGAAAAATCAAAATCGAATTAAGCAAAGATGTTGATGCTACTAAATTAACGTTGGAAGAAGTTAAAGAAATGATTGCTAAGAAAACGCCTGCTAAAAAAGCTTCAGCTAAAAAAGCACCGGCAAAAAAAGCAGTATCGAAAAAGCCAGCAGCCAAAAAAGTGATAGCAAAAAAGAAATAAGAGACTCTTAAGTTGTAACAGCTCAACTTCCTTTATTTTAAAATCTGAAATTTTAGTAAGCGAGTGGTAAAAAAAAAATAAAAAATGGAATTTGATTTTCTAAAACCCGTAGACGATGAAATCCTTCATTATATTGATGGATTGACCTCTCAGCAATTAGGGCGTAAAATAGTGTTGCATACAGAAAAGCAATTTCCAGATTTAAACAAAATTACAATTGCTTTTTTTGGTGTATTAGAAAATAGAGGAGATGATAAAGCTTTCTCAGATGTTGACTTACTGCCTTTTAGAAAAGAACTGTATAGTTTGTTCCCAGGAAATTGGGACGCATCGATTGCTGATTTAGGAGATATTCTAGCAGGTAATTCTGCTGAAGACACCTATTTTGCTGTAAAGAAAGTGGTTGCAAGTCTCATTAAGAAAAAAATCATTCCGATTGTAATTGGTGGTTCTCAAGATTTGACGTATGCTATTTATAGAGCTTACGATGATTTAGAACAAATGGTAAATTTAGTTTCTATAGACAACAAGTTTGATTTTGGAAAAGAGGAAGAAGAAGTTTCAGCATCGTCCTATTTGACAAAAATAATTGTAGAGGAGCCTAATAATCTTTTCAATTATTGCAATATTGGGTATCAAACGTATTTTAATTCGCAGGAAGAAATAGATTTGATTGAGAAATTGTTTTTTGATGCTTATAGGTTGGGAGAGGTCTCCAATACCATTTCTCTTTCGGAGCCTGTTTTTAGAGATGCTGACTTGGTGAGTATCGATTTGAATTCGGTTAAATCATCGGATTCTGGTAATTTTATTTCGTTTGCACCGAATGGTTTCAATGGAAAAGAAATTTGTTCGCTTTCACGATATGCAGGGTTAAGTGACAAAGTCTCTTCGTTTGGGGTATTTAATCATAACAACTCGGTACAAGAATCTGTTCTTATAGCTCAGATCATTTGGTATTTTATAGAAGGGTATACTTATCGTTCTCAGGAATATCCTTATGGGAGTAAGGAAAATTACTTGAAATATATTGTTCCGTTAGAGGATGAAGAGCTAATTTTTTACAAAAGTGATAAAACAGATCGTTGGTGGATAGAAATTCCATTTATTTCGAATGGGAGTAATAAATTGAAAAGAAATACGTTATTACCATGTTCCTATGAAGAATATTTACTGGCTTGTAATCAAGAGTTGCCAGAAAGATGGTGGAAAGCGCAACGGAAGAACACGTTGTAGTTGATGTTTAAAATACAATTCATAAAAATTGGTTAAAAATTTTAATATTTTATAATCTAAACAGTATAAAATATGTAAAAAATTAATTTTTGTGTTTTTTAACGATTATTTAGTCATTTTATCGACCAAATATTTCTTTTGTATTTTAATTAACATTAATTTTGAACCCAAAATAATTTCATTCCAAAAAATATTGTTTTATTAATAAATAATAAATAGGTTTACACACTTAAAAATAATGAATAGATAACCAAATTTATATGAAGAAGTTCATTGCATATACATCACTTTTAGCCGTTTTAATTGGCTGTGGTAAATCAGGTGACAAGGGAGAATTAGTCGGTATTAATGGTGGGAAATGGCATCCCGAAAAGCCTTATGGAATGGCATTAGTTCCTGGCGGATCCTTTATTTTGGGTAAGTCGGACAGCGATTTAGCTAATGTAGAAGATGCTCCAACAAAAACGGTTACAGTTCGTTCTTTTTACATGGATGAAACTGAAATTACAAATAGTGAGTACCGAGAATTTGTAGAATGGGTTAAAGATTCTACGATTAGAGTACGATTGGCAATATTAGCTGATGAAAGTGGACAAACGGCTACTGATCCGAAAGCTAAAGGTAAAAACGCTGGAAGTATTGCCGATTATGCTTTTAACGATTCTGACCCTGAAAAAATGACTGCGTATGACAAATACATGTATGATAATTATTATAGTGTAGGAACAGCCGATGATCAATATGCAGGTAGAAAACTAAACAAAAAAGTTAAACTAATAAAAGATACCAAAAAATATCCGGATGCTGCTTATGCTGAAGTTATGGATTCGATGTATTTGCCTATCGAAGCGTCTTACAATGGCTTAAGAACTATTGATGTGAATAAATTGAAATTCCGTTATTCTTGGATGGATATTCAAGCTGCTGCAAAAGCCAAAGTAGGGAACAGGAAAGATTTTATTAAATCTGAAGAAGTTAAAGTGTATCCTGACACCACTGTTTGGATCAAGGATTATGCTTATTCATACAACGAGCCAATGCACAACGATTATTTTTGGCATAAAGCATATGGAGATTATCCAGTAGTAGGAGTGAAGTGGACACAAGCAAAAGCTTTTTGTGCATGGAGAACTTTAAAGAAAAATTCCTATATCAAATCCAGAACAAAAGGTCGCGATCAAATTCCTTCTTTTAGATTACCAACCGAAGCAGAATGGGAATATTCAGCAAGAGGTGGTTTAGAATCTGCAACATATCCTTGGGGTGGCCCTTACACTAAAAATGATAGAGGGTGCTTTTTGGCTAACTTCAAGCCTAACAGAGGTGATTATGCAGCTGATGACGCTTTATATACCGTTGAAGCAAAATCGTATGAGCCAAATGGTTATAATTTGTATAACATGGCAGGAAATGTTGCTGAATGGACTAACTCGTCGTATGATCCTAATGCTTATGAATATGTTTCTTCTATGAATCCAAATGTTCAAGATTATAAAAATCAAAGAAAAGTAGTTCGTGGTGGATCATGGAAAGATGTTGCTTATTTTTTACAAGTAAGCACACGTGATCATGAATATGCAGATTCTGCTAGAAGTTACATTGGTTTTAGAACCGTACAAGATTATATGGGATTACAAACCACTGGAAACGGTAAAAAGAAAAAATAATAACACCCCTTAAATAATAACCCCACATTAAAAAATTAAGATTATGGCACTACTTGGAAAAAAAGCAATGAATTTTGCATACGGTATGGGAGCAGCAATTGTTATTGTTGGAGCTCTTTTTAAAATAACACACTTCGAATTGGGTCCATTAACAGGGACAGTTATGCTTTCTGTTGGATTGTTAACCGAGGCTTTTATTTTTGCGCTTTCTGCTTTTGAACCAGTTGACGAAGAATTAGATTGGACATTGGTTTATCCTGAACTTGCTAATGGTAAATCTGAAGGAGCCAAGAAAGCTAAAGTTGAAACTCCAGCAGACTCTCAAGGTTTGTTGTCTCAGAAATTAGATGCTATGTTAAAAGATGCTAAAATCGATAGCGAACTAATGGCGAGCTTAGGGAACAGTATCAAAAATTTTGAATCTGCTGCAAAAGGAATAGCGCCAACTGTAGACTCGATTTCAGCTACTAAAAAATACAGCGAAGAATTGTCTATGGCAGCTGCACAGATGGAGTCTTTGAATAGCTTGTACAAAGTACAATTAGAAAGTGCTTCAAGAAATGCTGAAGCAAATAAAGAAATTGCTGAAAACGCAGGAAAATTGAAAGAACAAATGCAATCAATGACTGCAAACATCGCTTCATTGAACAATGTATATGGTGGTATGCTTTCTGCAATGGGTAACAAAGGATAATCGAATAATTAGTTTCGAACTATAAAATAATTAACAAACTAATTAGTAGAAAATATGGCAGGAGGAAAACTAACCCCTAGACAGAAGATGATTAACCTGATGTATCTGGTTTTTATCGCTATGTTGGCAATGAATGTTTCAAAAGAGGTAATTTCGGGTTTTGGATTAATGAATGAAAAATTTGAAAGTTCAAATGTAAATTCAAAACAAAGCAATGATCAAATGCTTGCGGCCTTAGATACTAAAGCGGCAGAAGCTAAAGGAGAATTTGCAATAGCTGCTCAAACAGCACATAAAGTTAAAGTAATCACTGATAATTTCTTTAATTATATTGCATCTTTAAAGGAGCAAGCAAGTAAAGGCTTTGTTGTAAATCCAGAAACTGGTAAACTTCCTTACGAAGACATGGATAAAGGTGACAATATAGATGATTGGTTTACTGGAGAAGGTTACGGTAAAAAAGGAAACGAAATTATTGCAACAATCACTCAATATAAATCAGACATGAAAACTGCTTTAGGAACTGATAAAAAGTACGCTTCAATTATCAGTGAGGTTGAAAGTAAATTTGACGTTTCGGATGTGAAAAATTCTGAAGGTTTGAAAGACAAGTATTTGTCATACCATTTCAAAGGATTTCCAGCAATTGCCTCTGTAGCAAAATTATCTACTTGGCAAAATGATATCAACAAAGCAGAGTCTGATGTGTACAGTATAGCTTTAGGAAAAGCGGCTGTTGCTGCAGCTTCGTACAGCAATTATCAGGCTATCGTAGTGTTAGATAAAAACGCTTATTTCCAAGGTGAAGCTGTTACAGGTAAAGTTGTTTTGGGCCGTTATGATGAAAATACTAAACCAACTTCATTTTCAGGACCAGGAAAAATTGTAAATGGTCAAGCTGTTATTGCTTTAACAGCCGGTGGTGTAGGAGAACAAACAATAGGCGGACAATTTACTTTTGTTGAAGATGGAAAAACAGTTCCACTAAAGTTTGAAGGTAAATATGTGGTGGTCCCAAGGCCGAACTCTGCTACAATATCTGCTGATAAAATGAATGTGGTGTACAGAGGTGTAGTGAACCCAATCTCTATTTCATTTGCAGGAATTGCTGATAAGGATGTTAATGCATCCGCTCCAGGTTTGACCAAAGTTGGAAATGGAAAATTTAGTATGAGTCCTCAAAGTGGAAACGAGGTAGTAATTAATGTTTCAGGTAAAATGGCTGATGGCAAAGTTGCTTCCGATAAAAAAGTGTTTAGAATTAAAGGTATTCCAGGTCCTACAGGAACTATTAGAGGAGAAACGGGAGTAGTTAAAGGTCCTAAATCAAATCTTGAAGTAGCAACTATTGGTGCCAAATTAGAAGATTTTGATTTTGAAGTTGGCTTGAATGTTATCGGATTTAATCTTAAAGTTACGGGTCAAGCTACAGTAGTAGTTCAAGGAAATAGATTAAATGCACAATGTAAGGCTGCACTATCTAAAGCAGGAAGAGGAGATCAAGTGACCATTTCTGAAATAAAAACAAAATTGGTAGGTGCTGGTAGTTATTTATTACCGAGAACTGCTCCAGTAATTTTTGAAATACAATAAATAAAAGTACGTTTATATTTTACCTACTTCAATAACTTATTATGATACCATGATGAATGTAAGAAATTTTTTAATCGCAATTGTCACTATTACGGGTAGTTTTGCTTCGTTTGGACAGTCTAATTTGCTCAATGCAAAAACTCCAGACCAAATTGGACTTAAGACTGCAGCCCAACTCATTTCAGATAATGATAAACCGCTAGCATATGGTTATGTTCACGATAGAGATGTTTTAATGGGTAAGACAACATGGGAAATTATTGATTTAAGTGAAAAGATTAATTTCGCTTTGTATTTTCCTATTGATACTGCTAACATTGGTTCTGACAGAAGATCGTTGTATGATGTGCTTACTAGAGCTATGAAAAATGGTAAAATTACTGAAGTGTATACTGATAGTTATTTTAACACCAAAAAGTCTACTCAAGATATTCAGGCTTCATTGACTCGAATTGACACTACGGATGCTGGTAGAGAGCAGATTAATGCAGGTAATAAGATATCTGATGAATATATCTTAAGACAAGATTTGTCTGCGCAAGATGTAACTCAGTACAAAATCAAAGGATATTGGTATTTTGATAAGCGTCAAAGTGAATTAAAGTATCGTTTATTAGGTATTTGTCCCGTTACTCCTGATGTTTATACCATGAATAGTGATGAAAAAGATTATATTGAGTTGTTTTGGGTTTTCTTTCCAGCAGCTCGTGATGTATTGCATGAAGCTAAAGCATTCAATGATAAAAATTCAGCGATGCCAGTTTCATTTGATCAGATTTTAAATTCTAGACGATTCAATGCTGTTATTTATAAAGAAGAGAATGTATACGGAGATAGAACTATTGAAGAATACATGAAAGACAATGCTCAGAATCAACTCCTAGAGTCAGAAAGAGTTAAAGAAAAAATTCGTAATTTCGAGCAAGATATGTGGAATTATTAATTTTATTTCATAAAATGATTAAAAACTCTTACTGTAATGGTGAGAGTTTTTTTGTTTAAAGTCTTTTATTTGTAGCTGTTTTAAATATTATTTTTAATGATAGATTATTTAATTATTGGTTCTGGTTTAGCAGGAATTTCCTTTGCTGAGGTTGTATTGGGTAACGGTAAGACTATATTTGTATTAGACGATGATTCTCAAAGTTCTTCTAAAATAGCTGGAGGCTTGTATAATCCTGTTATTTTAAAGCGATTTAGCGAGGTTTGGCAAGCGCAAGAGCAATTGCTGCTTATGAATGATTTTTATACTTTGCTGGAAGAAAAACTAAAAATTAAATTTGATTTTAAAAGTCCAATTTTAAGAAAATTTTTTTCGATTGAAGAACAAAATAATTGGTTTGCTGCATCTGATAAAAAGGCTTTAGCTCCTTTTTTGTCTCTGGAATTAATCTCCAAGCAATATCCTGGAATCGATTCTCCTTACGGTTATGGTGAAGTTTTACAAACTGGCTACGTTAATTCAGCCTTACTTTTAAGTGAATACAGAGCGTATTTGAAAAGTAATAATTGGTTTCAAAATGAAACTTTTCAATATGATGCTATACAAATTGTTGAAGATGGTATTCGATATAAAGATTTCCATGCTAGACACATAGTTTTCGCGGAAGGTTTCGGTATGCATTCGAATCCCTTTTTTAATCAATTGCCTTTAGATGGGACAAAAGGGGAGCTTTTTATCATAAAAGCACCTGGGTTGAACCTAGATGTAATTGTTAATACGAGTGTATTTATTTTGCCATTAGGAAATAATTGTTTTAAGGTAGGCGCTACTTATAATTGGAAAGACAAAACCGATTTACCTACTGAGGAAGGTAAAACCGAATTAATAGATAGAATAAAAGAAATTATCACTTGTGATTTTGAAATTGTCCAGCATTTTGCGGGTGTTCGACCTACTGTTAAAGACAGAAGACCATTGGTGGGAACACATCAAAATTATAATTCTGTTCATATTTTAAATGGCTTAGGAACTAGAGGGGTTATGCTAGGACCTGCAATGGCTAGAGCTTTATATGACACTATTGAATATCAAATTCCGTTAAATACTGAAATTGACATTAAAAGATTTTTGCCCAAAGATATATTGTAATCTTATTTTATTTTTGGTTCATAAGAAACAAACATGTTGATGTATATGTTTCTGGACCATCTTAAAACAAATGGGAACAAGAGAATAAGGATGGCAATTATAGTAATAAAAGCAACTTTTAGGCTGGAGCTAAAGATTACAAATGAAATGATAAAGGCTGCTATTCCAACGGCCACATTTAAACCATAACTAACATACATAGCACCATAAAAAAAGGAAGGCTCAATTTGATACTTTAAACCACAATGACTACAATTATCATGCATTTTCAATATTTTGTTGAGATGTAACGGATTTTTATCCATATACATACTTTCATTCTGACATTTAGGACAAGTTCCTGTTAAAATGCTATATAATTTGGATCCTTTTTTTAACATTTGCAAAAAATTTAATTTTTCCTTTTTAAAACCTATAAAGTAAGTTACAAAATTACAATTTCAAAAGGAATAAAATAACAATACATGCTTAATATACACAATTTATCTGTTTCGTTCGGTGGTACTTATTTATTTGAGGAAGTTACCTTTCGTTTGGGTGCTGGAGACCGCGTAGGTCTTGTTGGAAAGAACGGAGCAGGGAAATCTACCATGCTAAAAATGTTAGCCAAAGATTTTGCTCCTGATTCAGGTGTTATTTCTCAAGAAAAAGATCTTCGTATGGGATTCTTGCGTCAGGATATCGATTTTGAACAAGGAAGAACAGTTCTGGAAGAAGCATACGAAGCTTTTACGGAGATTAAAATTGTCGAGAAAAAGCTAGAAGAAATCAATCACCTGTTAGTTACAAGAACGGATTATGAAAGTGATGAATACAGTCAAATCATTGAAGATTTATCAGATTATACGCATCGTTTTGAATTATTAGGCGGTTATAATTATGTAGGTGATACAGAGAAAATTTTATTGGGTTTAGGTTTTAAAAGAGACGTATTTGACAATCAAACCGAAACTTTCTCCGGTGGATGGAGAATGCGAATCGAATTAGCCAAATTATTGTTACAGGCCAATGATGTTTTGTTGCTCGATGAGCCAACGAACCACTTGGATATTGAAAGCATCATTTGGTTAGAAAGTTTTTTACGTAATTATCCTGGAGTGGTAGTTATAGTTTCGCACGATAAAATGTTTTTGGATAATGTGACCAATAGAACTATCGAAATTTCCCTTGGTAAAGCGTATGATTTCAACAAACCGTATTCTCAATATTTAGAATTGCGTCATGAAATTCGGGAGAAACAATTGGCAACACAAAAAAATCAAGCCAAAAAAATTGAAGAAACAGAAAAGTTAATTGAGAAATTTCGTGCCAAAGCTTCCAAAGCGTCCATGGCGCAGTCTTTAATAAAAAAATTAGATAAAGTAGAGCGTATTGAAGTAGATGAAGATGACAACTCGGTGATGAATATTACTTTTCCAGTTTCGAAGGAGCCAGGAAGAGTAGTTATTGAGGCCGAAAATGTGACAAAAAGCTACGGGGACAAAACGATTTTGAAAGATATCAACTTATTAGTGGAGCGTGGAAGTAAAATTGCTTTCGTGGGACAAAACGGACAAGGGAAATCGACTTTCATCAAAGCTATTGTTGATGAATTTGAATACAAGGGAAATATCAAGTTAGGACATAACGTTCAATTAGGATATTTTGCCCAGAATCAAGCAGAATATCTGGATGGTGAAATCACTTTGTTGCAAACCATGGAGGATGCCGCTGCAGATACGAATCGAATGAAAGTTCGCGATATGCTGGGTTCATTCCTATTTCGTGGGGATGATGTAGAAAAAAAGGTAAAAGTCCTTTCTGGAGGAGAACGAAACCGTTTAGCATTGTGTAAATTGCTGTTGCAGCCCATTAATGTTTTATTGATGGATGAGCCTACAAATCACTTGGATATCAAATCTAAGAATGTTCTGAAAGCAGCACTACAAAAATTTGGCGGAACTTTGTTGCTGGTTTCCCACGATAGAGATTTCTTACAAGGAATGTCAAATTTGGTGTACGAATTCAAAGACCAAAAAATAAAAGAATATTTGGGCGATATTAATTATTTCTTGGAACAACGCAACATGGAAAACATGCGTGAAGTCGAGAAAAAAGATGCCGAAAAAGCAGCAGTGCCTAAAGAGAGCAACAAAGCTTCCTACGAAGATCAGAAAAAGGGGAAGGCATTGCAGAATAAATTGAGCAAAGTAGAGAGCCAAATCAAGCAACTAGAAAAAGACATTCAGCAAGACGATAAAATGCTGGCCTCTAATTATGACAAACACATCGAAGATGCTAAGTTTTTCACAGCCTACAACAAGAAAAAAACCGAGTTAGACAAGCTATTGTTAGATTGGGAGGTTGTTCAAGAAGAAATTGATAATTTGTAGCCAATCCAGCTTTACGTTTCAATCTTTCTAGAAAAAAACTTTTTTCACAAGATCTTGTAGGAGCTTCCTGCGGTCGCTCTACAAAATCAGTAAAAAATAGTTTTTTTCTAGAAAGGATTTTTACTTCAATCTGGGCTAAAAAACAATTGAAAATACAAAAATTTTATTAAATCAATCCCATTTCTTTAGAATGGGCAATGGCTTCACTACTGTTTTTAAAATAGCATACAGATACGTTAAGCGTTTCTAAATTATTTAAAACCGAAATAACTTTTTCTTTTTTACTAGTTCCAGTTTGTCTTATATAAACTGCTTTTACTGTAACTGGAAAAATTTTGCAAATTGCCTCATATAGATAAGGATCGTGCTGAGAATCATCTCCCAATAATACATATTCAAGATTAGGGTAAAACTCTAAAATGTGTTTTATTTTGTCAAATTTATGATTGTGGTTTCCTCTACCAGTCAAGAAAAAATCAGTCAAACTTGTTTTAATATCTTTCAATAATAAAACGGCCTTGGGTAGTTTATGAATTTCGGTAAATTTTGTAATAAAACGGTAGAGGTTCCATTCGCTGCTAGATACATAGAAAAACGCATTGAATTCTTCTTTGTTTTCCCTTCCTGCGTTGCTTAAAGCTTGATAATGAGTAACAACATCTTCGTATATTTTTCTCTTATTGATGTTTTTAAACAATAAAACATATAATTTTTTTAGAGGATTTAATGTGTGCGAAACTAAGAAAGTGTCGTCAATATCCGATATGATACCTAAATTTCCTTTATGCGGCCTAATGTAGCTGTCTCGGGTTGTTATACTCTCATTATTATACGTAATACTCACTTGGTAATCAATCCAACCGTAAGTTGTGTTTTGATCTAATGGAACGCAGAATTTAAAATAACCATCGTTTAGCGTTTTAGTGTGAATTTTAACATTATTGTGATCCAAATATACATCGGCATTTGCCTGTGTTTTTATTTGAAACATTTTAATTACTGAGGTCGCATTTTTGAGATTCTTTTTCTGAAAATTATATTCTTCAATTGTAGTGGGTTTAAATACATGCCCCATAACAATTAATTCTTGTTCATTAGCATAACCGCGATATAATTTTAAAATTGGTTTCATTTATTGTAGTACTTTTGAATAATTATGAAAGTAATTGTTTTTAACCAATAAAAGGAGTAAAATTTTGAAAAAGAATATCATATTGGTGGTAAATCCAATTTCTGGAGATGTGGATAAATCAGAATTGATAGAGGCAGTAACGCTTTTTGCAGATAAGGTAAATTTAAATCTTATTATTTTCAATACTTCAGGAGCTTCAGATTTAGAGAACATACAAGTACTCTATGAAACATACCAACCAGAAAGAATTATTGTGGCTGGTGGCGATGGAACTATAAAAATGGTTGCTGAGGCTATGGAAAGTTACGATGTAATCATTGGGATTTTACCAGCAGGTTCGGCTAATGGTTTAGCTGTAGACTTAAATTTACCAACTACAATAGAAGAAAATTTAGAAATCGCTTTTCATAATGATTACATGGAAATCGACATGATTGCAATCAACGGAAAAAAAAGCATTCATTTAAGTGATTTAGGGGTCAATGCAGAAATGATTAAAAACTACGAAAATAGTACTATACGTGGTAAACTGGGTTATGCAATACAAACATTTTCTACTTTGATAGATTTAGACGATCCGTTTACTGCAAAAATAACAGGCAATTTTAAAACTATCGAATGTACTGCCAGAATGATTGTTATTGCAAATTCCCAAAAGTATGGCACTGGTGTTACCATCAATCCAAATGGCGCTATGGATGACGGAAAGTTTGAACTGGTTATATTGAAAAATTTAGATCTGGTTGTACTCGGAAAGATTATTTCGGGAAATATGCCATTAGATTCAGTAGATGTCGAGATAATTTCTACAGATAGAGCAACGGTTACCACAAATGTTCCTGTTAGTTTTCAAATCGATGGAGAATATTGTGGCAGTGAAACTAATTTAAATATTGAGATTTTACCCAAACAATTAAAGGTAGCTATTTCAAATTCAAACAATAGTATTATTTAAATGGATTGCGTTCTTGCCATGGTGTTTCAGGCTCTAGATAACGAAATATTTTTGGCATAAAGACATTAAGTATTGGATTGGTATGTCCTATATACCCATACATTTGAATTGGTTTCGCTCCAACAGAACTTTTAATTTCCAATGCTGTTCGAGCAAATATGATTTCCTTAAACCCTTTATTAATAGAATAAGCGATCATGTCATAAAGCATATTTAAGTACAACATTTTTTCGCGTTGAATACTATCATCATAACCCAGAAAATAAGTGTCCATGACGGACCCATTTTTTATTAAAGTATTGAAACCAATTAATTTTTCGTCAACAAAATAACCGTAAAAAAGAAATTTGTCTTTAAAAATTTCTTTAAAAGTTCTAAAGTGGTTTTTAGGCAAGAAAAAAGTATTAAAAGGAGCGTTTTTAGCAACATGAAGGTATAAATCATAAATAGTATCCTCTAAAGCTATTATTTCTTGCAAATGCAATTTTCTTTTCTCAATACCAGCAGCTTTTTTTCGAACTCTTTTGTATTGATCTCGATATTTTTTTGAAAGGGAATCAATGTAATCTTGCTCTGACTTCCAATTTTCATTAATGGCAAAAACCATATTAGGTTGTGTCGAAAACTGATATTCATTTTTAAATTCAGGGATATTAAAATCTTTGATTTCTTCTTTACAAAAATCTTTGTAAGTAGTGATATGAACCTTTTTTCCTTCGGATTGGAATTTTTTTTTCAATGCTTTCGTTGCAGTGACTAAAGTTTGCAGGACTTCTTTTTTATTGACAGATTCAGCTATTGCAAAAGAATTTTGACCGGTAAACATATTATTTCCAATGACAAGAACATGAGAAGCAAATTTTTTAAAAACTAAATTCCGAATAGTAGTTTTAATGCACTGGTCACGATTGCCAAAAGATTCCATTTTATTTAAATCTAAAAATTGTGATAGTGCTACACCAACTAAAGTCTCATTTTTGAACAATCCTATAAAATGGCAGATCATATTCTCTGGTGCGGACTTTTCTAGAATCTCTAAATATTTTTTGGATAAAAAAAGGGTAGAAACTGTTAAGTCATTCCAATTTGGAGCGAGTTGGGCAGTAGTATTATAAATTTTAAAAGAATAATCAGTGTTCAAATCGAAGAATAATTTTTGCAAAATTAGTTAATAAAGTTAAAGTATTGGGCAATATTATAAATTTAACTAACTTTAAACTGGTGGATTCAATTAATAAATGCGAATGCCTTTCTAATGTTTAGTTTTTGTAAATATACTTCATTTGGCGAATTATATTGATGTCTTTTTCGGGGTCGATTATTTAATTTTTCTACTACCATTTCAACTTGTTCTGATGTTATTAAACTGAA